>PQAM01000010.1:337736-675472 GCA_003104975.1 Candidatus Methylomirabilota bacterium | reverse complement strand
TCGCGCGTCTCAGCGCGCACGTTATGCGTTACGTTAGGTCCTTGACCGCATGAAGAAGGCTGGGATCACACCGCCCATTGCAGAAGGAGGCGACATGGGCAAGCATATTTCTGTCGCGCAGATCGTTGGACAATATCGGGCTCGATTGGAGGCGATCTTGGGTGACGACTTGGAATCCGTCGTTCTGTATGGCTCCCAGGCGCGCGGCGAGGCCGAGGAAGGCTCTGATATTGACGTGCTCTGCGTGGTGAAGACCCCCTTCGACTACGGCGATCTGATCGAGCGGACTTCGAAGGCCGCCGCGCAACTCAGCCTCGAGTATGATGTAGTCATCTCCACTGCGTTCGTTCGGTCCGAGGATTATCGGACACGGAGTACCCCATTTCTTATGAACGTCCGCAGGGAAGGCGTGGCGGTATGAGCGAGGTCGAGGCCTTGATCCAGAAGGCCAAGGAGAGCCTGGACGCGGCGCGAAGTCTCCTGCGGGATGGTTACCCTGATTTCGCGGCTTCCCGAGCATACTACGCCATGTTCTATGTAGCTGAGGCTTTGCTGGCGATCATGGGCCAATCCTACCGCAAGCATTCCGCCGTGATCACCGCTTTCGGTCTGGAATATGCCAAGCAGGCCAAGCTCGACGCCAAGTTTCATCAGTATCTGATTGCCGCGCAGAACTACCGCAATGTGGGCGATTATGGAATTGAGGCACACGTGTCGAAAGCCGATGCCGAATCAGTATGCGCCTGGGCGGAAGCATTCATCCGGGTTGCCGAGCCCCTTCTTTCCGCGCCGGAAGGTCAATCATGACGGATCTCAAGGGAAAGATGTCAAAAAGATACGGCAACAAGGCAACGGATACGAAACGGGGGCTCACCCGTCTACTCCATTAGCTGATGCTGCCGATGTCGTGAATTCGAGTCACGAGCAGCTTCTCTCTCAAGGGCCGCCAACGAAAACCGGCCCACCTTTACACCGCTTGGCGCTGCCGAAGAGATCGCTTGGGACTACCGGCGCACGGATCACAGCCCCAGGGGTCACCCCCTCGCGCCGTTGCGGAAGGCGCTGAAAGCCCAAGGGCTCTTGGATGCTCGCACGATCACTTCGATGCGCCATGGCTCGCGCGTCCGCTACGCCGGCCTGGTCATCTGTCGCCAGCGGCCCGGCACCGCAGGGGGAGTCACATTCATGACCCTGGAGGACGAGACCGGCTTCGTCAACATCGTCCTCTGGCCCAAGGTCTTCGCACGGTACGCTACCCTGGCCAAGACGGCTACCTTCCTGGGCGTCACCGGGATCCTCCAAGCTGACCAGGGTATCGTCCATCTCATCGCCGAGCGCCTCTGGCAGCCGCAACTCCAGCATGACCTCGCCACCGCCCCCAGCCGCGACTTTCACTAACCAATCCCGCATGCCTCGGAGGCACGGCTTATGAGTATGACAGCCCCCCCAGTTCCCCTCGCCCCCCGGGTACCCTCTGGGTGCGGGAGAGGGTGCGGGTGAGGGGGAAGCTTCAAGACAATGCAAACGAAAAGGAGGTCTACATGCAAACTTCCAACGTAAGACGCCTGATTGATTACACGCCCAACGCAACACGTCGGAATCTACAACCACCCCGTCGGCGCCACCCTCACTCCCGAAGCACCAAAACCCAGGTTGCTCGACCAAGTCCGCTTGGCAATTCGCACGCGGCACTACAGCGTCAAAACCGAGGAGGCGTATGTCGGCTGGATCAAGCGGTTCATCTTCTTCCATAACAAGCGCCATCCCGCAGAGATGGCAGAAGCCGAGATCGGTCAGTTTCTCTCTACCCTCGCCCGCGACGCTCACGTGAGCGCCTCTACGCAGAACCAAGCCCTGAATGCGCTCCTGTTCCTCTACCGCGACGTCTTGCACAAGGAGATCGGCTACGTGAACGGCGTTGTCCGAGCCAAACGGCCACGAAAGTTACCTGTGGTACTTACAAGAGAGGAGGTGAAAAGAGTCCTTCGCAATTTAAAGGGTACGCCGTGGTTAATGGCGGATGCTCCTGTACGGAGCCGGCCTGCGTGTGATGGAGTGCTGCCGTCTAAGATTCCACCCGCGCCGACTTTCTCCTTGACAGCCCTCTCCTCTGCTCCTACCCTTGGCGTACAGGTACTTTTCCGACGCTCCGTCCCTGTGTCGTGGGCTCCCCGATTGGGGAGACGGGGGGGCCGCTTAGGGCTTCTATGATTCCCATGCTCAAAGGAGGGTGCCATGAAACGAAGGATTAGCACGAGGAACGGTGTAGCGGTACTCCTTTTCCTTACCTTGGTCGGCTTCCTATGGAGCTCGTCCGCCTTCGCCCCCACCGCGGTGGAGTACGCCGCGGGCCCATTCCCCGTCAAGGCTGGGCAGACGGTTCGCGTCAGCCTCTTTAACGCCACGAATGCTTCAGAACTCGTGGTCATCGCCCTTGTGGACATCACTGACGGCCCCCTTGCGGGGGCCAGCAAGAGTCTGACCGTTGAGCCGCACAAGGGGGCGACGGTGGATTTCCTGATGGAGGAAGAGGGGATTTTCATCGGGATCCTGCGCGCGGTCCAGCCGCCTCAGCGGGGTGGCCGCGAACTGTATCCCGGGGCGATGCTGCACGTGATCGACGGTGATAGCATCTTCCCGGACAAATATGGATTCTTGAAGATTGAGTAAGTAACGTAACGCACCTATACGCGCACGGGCCTGATTTTCTGGGAGATTCCAAGAAGGGCCGCGTTGCATTCATTTTGCAAGGGTCAATCATCCGCACGAACGTCACAGGGTAATGCTCGGCGACCATACCCCTGGAGGACGAGACCGGCTTCGTGAACCTCGTCCTCTGGCCCAAGGTCTTCGCACGGTACGCGACCCTGGCCAAGACGGCTACCTTCCTGGGCGTCACCGGAACTTTGCAAGCTGACCAGGGTATCGTCCATCTCATCGCCGAGCGCCTCTGGCAGCCACACCTGCACGCCGACTTCGTCACCGCCCCCAGCCGCGACTTTCACTAACCTGTCGTAGGGAACTGGTACACCCATGGAAACCCAAGTGTGCTATCGGGCACCGGCCGTCATTGCGAGCGACCAACGGGAGCGCGGCAATGTCGTCTCGGTCGACCCAATCTACGAGTTCGGTACCGCGCAGATTCGGAAGCGCATTTCCGAAACCTATGAAACCGTGATGGATCAGATGCGCAAGAACCAGACCGACTACGTTTGGAAGGCCATCCCTTCCATTGAAGATCTCGGTCATGTGCGCATGTCCGCGATGAACTCATTCCTATCGGATTTCGAGACAGGAAAGCGCGAGGAAAGATATGTCGCCGGAGAGCTCCCGTCGCTTCCCTTCAATGACGGAGAATTCGAGATCGCCTTATCGTCGCATTTTCTGTTTCTGTATAGCGCCCACCTGTCGGCAGAATTCCATCTTCGCGCTATTCAGGAAATGCTGCGCGTGGCCCGCGAGGTACGGATATTCCCCTTGCTCACTCTCGACGGCAAACCTTCTCCGCATCACGACTTCGTTGCGAGGCGCTTGGCCGATCACGGTTTCAACATTGTAACTAAGCACGTTGCATATGAATTTCAGCGGGGTGGCAACGAAATGCTGCTCATCGGGAAAAGCCCGGCGGCTGGAGCGACATGATGCCCAACCCTGCGGTCAACCGGACCTTGCGCATAAAGCCGCGCAAGGCCGGTTACCTTGAACGTTAGCCAGTGACCGAATCCATTCACACCCGTAAGGAGATTTTCTGCATTGGATATTCCGTGGATCTTCAACATCACCGAAAGTGCTCATCGGATCCATAACCCGTTCACACCCGAGAAGCTCGCCACTCTCGGCGCGGCGCTGAGTCTGGAAACGGGAACCCGAATACTCGACCTCGGCAGCGGTTCGGGGGAGATGCTGTGCACCTGGGCACGCGATTACGGAGTCATCGGCACCGGCATCGACATGAGCCAGTTGTTCACCGAACAAGCGAAACTCCGCGCTGACGAACTCGGTGTCGCCGATCAAGTCGAGTTCATCCATGGCGACGCTGCCGGCTACGTCTCTGACGAGAAGGCCGGTGTGGCAGCCTGCCTTGGTGCTACGTGGATCGGTGGGGGAGTCGTCGGCACCATCGAGCTTCTGGCGCAGAGCCTCCGCCCGGGAGGGATCATCCTCATCGGCGAACCCTACTGGCGGCAGTTACCGCCGACGGAAGATGTTGCCCGGGGGTGTCTTGCCGGCTCAATCTCCGACTTTCTCCTGCTTCCAGAACTTCTCGCGTCGTTCGGCCACCTCGGCTACGACGTCGTCGAAATGGTTTTGGCAGACCAAGACAGTTGGGACAGATACGAGGCGGCCAAGTGGCTCACCATGCGCCGATGGCTTGAAGCCAATCCCGACGACGAGTTCGCGAAAGATGTTCGAGCCAAACTAACCTCGGAACCCGAGCGCTACGCCGCTTACACGCGTGAATACCTGGGCTGGGGCGTGTTCGCGCTGATGACGCGGTGATGAGGGGATTACCGGGCGACTCAGAAAGTGGGGACAATCCAATCATGGCTAATAAGCGCATCGAGCCCGGCCTTCGCAAGCGGGCTTTGCCCGCCTGCTCGGCGGCTCATGCGCGGCGTTAGCTTGCCAAATATGAATATCTTGGGGCTTGCCGCCATCTCGTCCAACTCAGAGCGTGACATACGAGATTAGCATAGATATAGTGTGTGTATAACGTATAATGAATCGATAGGTGATCCGTGGGACAAGTGACGATCTCGCCACAGTTCCAAGTGGTGATTCCAAAAGAAATACGCGAAAAGCTCGGACTTGAACCGGGGCAGAAGGTTGAGGCGTTGATGTACGACGACCGGATCGAGCTCATCCCCGTTCGGCCTACGCGTCAGATGCGGGGCTTTCTCAAGGGCATTGACACCACCGTGGAGCGTGAGGCCGATCGGGTATGAACGTCGTCGACTCGAGCGCCTGGCTTGAATACTTTGCCAACGGACCGAATGCGAGCGTCTTCGCGAAACCCATCGAGGACGCGCAGTGGCTCGTCGTCCCCACTTTGGCGATTGTCGAGGTATTGAAGCGGGTGTTGCAGCAGCGCACGGAAGGAGATGCTCTGCAGGTCGTTGCTGTCATGAGGCAAGGAATCGTGATCGACTTGGACACATCAATCGCGCTGCGGGCCGCGAAGCTGAGTGTAGACCACCGCCTGCCGATGGCAGATAGCGTGATTCTGGCGACGGCCCGCGCCTACGACGCGACGTTATGGACCCAGGATGCCGACTTCAAGGACCTGCCGGGGGTGCAGTACCGTGTCCAGCGATCGTAACCGATGGCCGCGAACGACCTGGTTCGCAACGGTCAGGTCCCTCAGGTCGTCCACACACCCCTTTTGAAAACCTTCTCAGTCGAGTCCGGGCGCCGTCGACCTCGCCACCGCCCCCAGCCGCGACTTTCATTGCTGTTTGACAGCCCTTTGCTGCGCATCTTCTCACACATGGTGCTCGGCAGGTCTAGAGGCGGCCATTGACACGTTTGGGAAGTGCAGGACAATTCCGCACACCGCAAGGATCCTTGGGTTGATGGTATTATGGACCTGTAGAATCGTCAGGCGGACAAGGGTCATCGATGACCGAGACTGAACGATCCCATGCGCCGATCCGTATCGGCATTTCCGCGTGCCTGTTGGGGGAACCGGTGCGCCACGACGGCGGCCACAAACATGATCGGTTCCTCACCGATACGCTCGGCCGGTTTTTCGAGTGGGTCTCGATCTGCCCCGAGGTCGAGGTGGGCATGGGTACGCCGCGCGAGGCGATCCATTTATTGCGGAATGGCAGTCAGATCCGGCTGGTCGGTACGCGGACCCGGACGGATCATACGGATACGATGCGGAAGTACGCGCGCCATCGGATCAGACAACTCTCCGCCCTCGATCTCAGCGGATTCATTCTCAAGAAGAATTCACCGAGTTGCGGGCTTGAGCGGGTCCGAGTTCATGATGACAAAGGGCCGGTGACGCAAACGGGCCGCGGCCTGTTCGCCGCGGAGCTCGCCGATCAGCTTCCGAACCTGCCGATCGAAGAGGAGGGTCGTCTCTGCGAGCCGCGACTGCGGGAGAATTGGATCGAGCGAGTCTTCGCATATCACCGCTTGCAGGCGCTGTGGGCGGCGCGATGGCGGATCGGCGACCTGATCGCATTGCACACATCGCATAAGCTCCTGTTGCTCGCACACTCGCCCCGCGCCTACCAGGAACTCGGCCGGCTTGTCGCTGCCGCAAAACCGCCACCGCGCCGCGACCTGCGCGAGCAGTACGAACGCGAGTTCATGGCAGCGCTGACGACACCGGCTACGCGCGGGCGACATGCCAACGTCCTGCAACACATGGTCGGCCATTTCCGCCGGCAACTCGACGACGCGTCACGCCGTGAGTTGGCCAACGCCATCGACGATTACCGTCGCGGCCTCATGCCGCTGATCGTCCCGATCACGCTCATCGCCCATTACGCTCGCCTGTATGATGTGACGTACCTCAAGGGGCAAGCGTATCTGAACCCGCATCCGAAGGAGCTGGCACTGCGACACCACGTGTGACGCGGCTCGCCGCCATAGTGCTGAAATACCCCTTACCGTGCCATACCAGCTTCTTGCTGATATCATCCTCCTCGTGCACTTCGGCGTTGTGGTATTCGTCGTCGGCGGGCTCGTAGTGATATTGGTCGGAAACCGGCTGTCCTGGCGGTGGGTTAATGATCGGCGGTTCAGACTGGCGCACGTGGCAGCTATCGCGTTTGTCGTCCTGCAGACGTGGCTGGGGCAGCTCTGCCCGCTTACAACGTTGGAATCCTGGCTGCGGGTCCAGGCCGGCTCACCCGCCTACACCAAGAGCTTTGTCGAGCATTGGGTCCAACGGCTCATCTTCTACGAGGCTCCCTTCTGGGTGTTCACGCTGGTGTACACTATATTCGGGGTGCTGGTTCTGGCCGCTTGGTGGTACTGTCCGCCGCACCACAGCCATCACAACCATCGCTCCGACTGACCGATCGCTGGAGCGCGCACAGCCTCAGCCAGGTATTCTGTCCGAAATCGTCCGGCTACACTCAACTCATAGCCGAGATCTTCACAATATCGCTCTTGTCACATCCATTTCAGTAATGCATACTAGTGCGCATCGATCAAAGAGGGAACCGCTTAAGGACAATGTTGACCGCTGAGGATGAATCGGTCGACGGGCGTGAAGGCTTACGGGGATCAAGGACACGTCTTCACGAGATGATAGCCACCGTAGATTTCGATCGCTGAAGTATGCGAATTCACAACCTCTTTACCAACACAGAGCCTCCTTATGAGGGAGAGTGCTTCGATACGCTCCTCCGTCATAAGAACCTGGTCGTTGAGCGAATCGTCAGCTCTTCGATCATCACGCCCCGTGAGTACGTTCAGCCGCAAGATGAATGGGTACTCCTCGTCAAGGGTGAAGCCGCCCTTCGCGTCGCCGACGAGTCGCTCACACTCACACCCGGCGATCACCTGTTCCTGCCGGCCGGTGTCCCGCATACGGTGGAGCGTACCTCCCACGGCGCGATCTGGCTGGCCATTCACCTGTATCCTGAGCACCTGGCAACGCCCGATATGACATCACATGTGGAAACCCCTGGCGCGCATCGGCGACGGTGAGCGGTGACATACGGCGAGACGGATAGGCGAGGCTTTCGGACGTGCACTACACTTGGACAAAAAACAGCATCCTTTATTGCTGAGATAGGGATGGTATTGTCGGTCTGATGGAACAGTCATTCGATCGTCCTCAAGGCAACTCACCGGAAGAATACCGGGTATTTCCCGAGCCGCCTGATCCGGCTGCTCTGGTCCAAGGGCCACTAAGTTGGAGGAACGTTGGGGCATGGGGATGCCTCGCATGGATGATTATTTACTTTTTTTTCGGCTTCCTCTTTGTCACCGTCTTGCTGGGCACAGGTCTCACCGACAGCCCAACGGGCCGCCGTATGCTCGATTGGTGGATTGTGCCTTCGGGGATCCTTGCCTTTACCGCAACTATCGTAGTGAAGCTATGGAGACGCAGGGGCGAACGACGCGAACTGCAACAGCAAGCGCTTGAAGCTCGCCAATCCGCAGAAAAGGAGGCCAAGGCGCTTACAGCAGATTTGTTGCAGATCAGGGAGACCTCCCAGCAACTGATTGGACAAATCCCTCACGACTTGGACACCGCCGGTACGTGGCTGCGATCTGCCGAAGACCACCTTTCCAATAACGCCCCGGCGCCGTTTTGGGATGCGGTGCAGACCAGTGCGGCGTACCTGGCGCGATGTTGCAACACCTCACAAGAACTCACACGTCGCGTCGATCGCTACGCCAGCGCCCTAAGAGGTCGCCAACACACATTTCCACCGCTGCCGTTTCAGCCAACAGAACTCCCTCAACCAGGATCGTTGATAGCAAAGCTGCAATCTATTGTGGGTCGTGGGCAGACAAATACGTCGTGTGCAACGCTGTGGGAGGAATACAAAACTCACAAAATGACGCCGTACGGGTTCTCGACGCTGGAACAGGCCATCACCGACCTCCCGAAGGCGGTCAAGGCGGCGACGACCGACCTGGAGAAAGCGACTTCGATCGATACGGACACAGGCTGACTGATCGGTCCTCCACCACCAGCGAGCTGTCGTCATTCACAAGCAGGCGCGCTCGGCCGCGTGAGGGAATGAGCGATGCCACAGATAGAGTCGCCAGTTGAACCCACCTCGTCTATATCGGAAGCCCGTATCTCCGCCGGCGAGCAGCTATTCGAAACCTGGCGAAAACGGCTGGGCGCAATCCTTGCCCTCCCCGCGTTTGTCCTGACCTATCTTCTGTGCAGCGGCCTCAGGCCGGAAGGCCGGACGCTGGCAGCGATTCTTACGACCGTGACAGTGTTGTGGATCAGCGAGACCATCCCGCTCCCGGTAACGGCATTACTCGGTACGGTGCTGTGTGTCGTGCTAGGGGCGGTGCCGGCGGAGTCCGGCAAGTCGCCCGCCACCATGGTGTTGGCCCACTTCGGCGATCCGATCATCTTCGTATTCATCGGCGGGTTCATGATCGCGCGGGCAATGACGGTCCACGGACTTGACCGCCGTATCGCGTTGGGTGTCCTGTCGATCCCATCGGTCGGATCGTCTCCGATGAAAACCATGGTGGGCCTCGGATTAGTGACGGCCGTCATCTCTATGTGGGTCAGCAACAGCGCCACCACCGCCATGATGCTTCCGATTGCCTTGGGCATCCTGCGCGCGCTGCACGACGTACGCGTCGCCCGAGGGTTGGCGCAGGGTTCGATGGAGACGAGTCACTGGCCGTTCGCCACGGGCATGATGCTGATGGTGGCGTTCGGCGCGTCGATCGGCGGCATCGGAACCCCTGTCGGGTCGCCACCCAATCTGATCGGCATCGGGCTCATCCGTTCGGCACTAGGCATCGACATCGGTTTTTTCCGATGGATGACGTTAGCCGTCCCATTGCTCCTGGTGATGGGCGTGACGTTGTTTACGGTACTGTATCTGCTCCACCCTCCGGATCAGGACGCCGATCGGACAGCGTCCAATCGAGAAGGTCGCACAGCGTCCATCACCCAAGGCATCTCAACTACCGATCCTGGCACTCATTTGCTGGATTACATCAGTTCCGAACGTCGCAAACTCGGATCGTGGACGCGTGGGCAGGTCAACACGGTTATCGGATTCAGCGTGGCGGTGACACTGTGGGTCATGCCGGGCATCCTGCAACTACCCTGGTTTGCAGGAATCGGATGGGGCCGTTGGATGGGCGCGCACCTGCCGGAGTCGGTCGTCGCGCTCGGTGCTGCAATCCTCCTGTTCCTGCTTCCAGTCAATCTGTCGCGCTGGGAGTTCACGTTAAGCTGGCCTGAGGCGGTCAAGATCGACTGGGGTACCATCCTGCTGTTCGGCGGAGGGCTGGCGCTCGGCTCATTAATGTTTAAAACCGGCGTGGCCGAGGCGTTGGGCAATACCCTTACCGGATTACTCGGCGTGACGTCGCTCTGGGGGCTGACCGGTTTATCGATCGCGCTGGCGATTGTGATCTCCGAGGCCGCCAGCAACACCGCATCGGCGAATATGATTATCCCCGTCGTCATCGCGATCGCGCAGGCCGCCGGCATCAATCCGCTGCCGCCCGCTCTGGGGGCATGCCTCGGCGCCAGCTTTGGGTTCATGCTCCCCGTCTCGACCCCCCCCAACGCCATCGTATACGGCTCGGGTCTCGTCGCCCTGCCGAAGATGGTGCGCGCCGGTGTCCTGTTCGATATCGCAGGCTTCTTCATTATCTGGGGCAGCCTGTACCTGCTGCATGGCGTGCTGGGACTGCTGTGACCGTGCAGGTGCGCCTTGTCGACGCGATCGACGCTTCCCAAATAAACATACCCCGCGGCCGTCACCGCGAGGCACCAATCACCCTTCCCCTCTTTTCGTCTCGTCAGTCGGTCACAGCGCCCTCCTCCGGACACTCGAAGACGGGAGACTTCGGCGTCGACGGTCGAAGCGCGCCGATCATCCGCCCGCCTCGACGCATCAGCGCTTGCCACAGGAATCCACGCATCGCCGAACTGCGCCAGAGCGCCACAATGATCTGTTTATGCCAGTTAAAGGAGGCGTAGTCGCGGATCAGGCGAGCCAGCGGCTCTCCCGCCACCAAGTGAAACGCCTCGTCGATCTGCGCGTCGGAAAGCTGCGAGGCAAAGCTCCGGAATAGCGTACCCGTCCGAATCTCCGAGCCGATAACGGTCCGCCAGGCCCTCTGATACCGACTCAGGCATCGGGCGGAGCCGTCGCCCGAGTCCAGCGCCTCGCCAAGGGTCGCTGCCGCCAACTCGGCACTCAATAAGCTGTAATAGACCCCGCCGCCGGTGGTCGGTTTAGCCAGGCCGGCGGCATCGCCGATCGCCAGAACACGGTCGGTAAAGGTCGCCGACAGCGGCCAGACCGGGATCGGGCGGCGCAGGTACGGCCTGCTGCGACCCGGTCGGACCCTGGACGCTACCGGGGGCGACTGCAGAAAACGGGTTAGATATCGGGGAGCCTCCCTGGACGCCAGGACCCCGATCTTGGCCATCGCCGTCCCGTTTCGCGTGAACGGGACGATCCAGGCAAACGATTGCGGCGCGACCTCATTGCCGAAGCACACGTCCACCTCGGCCGCCTCCTCGAACGCCACCTCGACCTGCGCGCCATAGACAAACCGAGTGGGCACCGGCAACCCGAGCCCGCGATGCAGGCCATACGAGGCCCCGGTCGCCAGGATCCCCAGCCGCCCGCTGACCAGCCGTCCTCCTCCGTTGTGGGTTGAGGTCCGGACGACCAGGCTGCGTCGTAGACGACGCAGCCCTTCCACCCGGTGGCCAGGAAAAAGATCCGCGCCGGAAGCGAGGGCCTGCTCCGCCAGTGCCCGGTCGAATGTCGATCGGTCCAGGACAACGGTTTCGTCCTTGTCCGAGGCGACGGCCAGGACGAGCCCGCCCGGCGAATGAAACCGTGCGCGTCGAAGCGACGCCTGGTTCGCCTGCGTGGGCAGGTCGAACCGCGAGAAACACTCCGAGGCCACCAGCCCCGTACAATGCATGGGGCTACCGATCTCCGGATGCTCCTCGAAGAGCGCCACGCGGCGTCCGGCCTTGGCCAGACAATAGGCCGCATACAGCCCCGCCGGCCCACCCCCAACGATTAATACGTCATACATTGAACGTTGAACCTTGAACGTCTCTAAAACTTCGTCCCCCGCATTTCCCAACGCCCCCGAAACGTGACCCAGAACGAGATCGCCACCAGCCGGAGGTCCAGCCAGAAGCTTTGTCGCCGGATGTAGAGGAGGTCATAGCGGAACTTCTGACGGCTGGGGATGTCCCGATCGGCAAAGATCTGCGCGATCCCCGTCAGCCCCGGCGGCACCAGATGTCGCTGCCAATACCCCGGTACCTGTTCCAGCGCCGTCACCTCCCTCGTTGAACGTTGAACGGTACACATTGGACTTTTTACCTCTATCTCCTCCGGTCGCAGCGCCCGCGGTCCAACGACACTCATCTCGCCCAGGAAAATATTCCAGAGCTGGGGTAACTCATCCATCGCCGTGGCCCGCAGTATCCGGCCCACCCGCGTCACGCGCGGATCATCCTCAGTTGCCTGACGGGGCCCGAACAGACGATCGGCCTCCGATACCATAGTCCGGAATTTCAGCGCTGTAAAGCACTGGCCACCCTGTCCCACCCGGCGATCCCGAAAAAAGACCGGCCCGCGATCCTCCCATTTGATGGCTGCGGCGACCACCCCCCACAGCGGCAGTGAGGCCAATAGTCCAACGCCGGACACCGTCAGATCGAACAGGCGCTTGACCCCGTTTCCGCTCAGGACCTGCCCCGGCCCCGTTCCCACGGCATCGATCTCGATGTCCAGCAGTCGTCCGGATCGACCGGGAATGAAGGTCTGTCGCCATCGTTTCATCTGCTCTTCCTTACCCGCCAGCCTCTCCTGTACCCCACGTCTCCCCGCGTCGAACCATTACAATCCGCTACCCTCGTACGCCTCCCGAAACAGATCGTAGTACGCTCGTATCTGATCCGGACGATCGAACTCCAGCGCCGCCCGCCTCGCATGAGCCCCAAGTCGGCTCGCCAAATCACGGTCATGATACAGGGTCAGGATCTTCTCGGTCAGATCGTCGGGGTCGCCCGGCCTGGCCAGCATGCCGCACTCGTACTTTCTGGTAATCGCCGCGACCTCACACGCCTCTTCCACAGCGGCCACGTACGGCCGACCGGCCGCCAGGATGCCGTAGAGCTTGCTCGGTACGATACAGCCTGCCAGCCCTTCCTTTAGCGAGATAATGAAGACATCGGCCGTGGCGAACGACTCCGTCAATCGCGCCTTCGGTTGATACGGCAGGAACCGGACATTGGTAAGCCCTTGACTTCGCGCGCAAGCCTCCAGCGCTTTCCGTTTCGCTCCGTCTCCCACCATCGCCATCACAATGTCCGTGTAGCTGTGCAAACGGCCGGCGGCCTCCAGCAACGCATCCAAATTCTGTGACAGCCCCATATTCCCCGAATGCATGACGACGAATCGGTCAGCCAGCTTCGTGGCCCTTGACCAAGGATTCTGTTTATCCCCAGGCGTGATCGCGGAACAATCGGCCCAGTTATGGATCACCCTGACCTTCCCTGGATCGGCACCCTTCTTTGTGATCAGGCGTGCTTTCATGGTCTCACCGAGGACTATGACCCGGTCGGCGTTGCGGATCAGCAACCGGTTGATGCGCTCCAGGAGCCGATTGACCGTTGGACTCTGAAAGTCCTCCAGGAGAACTGCGACCTCGGGGAAGATGTCCTGACAGAGAAAGACAAATTTCGCGTGAGCGCGTCCGGCGGTCATGAGCGCCGCCAGGCCAATGACCGGCGGATCCGTCAACGAGACGACGATATCAGGGCGTGAAATCATTAATCCGGCAACGCAGGCCGACAGAAAGTATGTAACGTAATTGGCAGCTCGCCCTGCGAAGGTTCGGGGTCGAAAAGTCGTACCTCCCGTCCGAATGATCTCTACCCCGTTGTGATGCTCCCACTGAACCGGCCTCCACCACCTTGCGCCGGATCGAGACTCTCTGCTCGGAAGGAGGGGGCGCCCAGCCACGACCGATACTCGGCAGCCATAGTCGCGGACAAGGCTCTCCGCCAACTCCGTCAAGAGCTGCCCAGTGGCGCCCTGGTCGGGATAGTAAGAACGGTTGAAGAAGGCGATGTGCATTGTCGGTGAGACACTGAAAGTCAGGAGTGAGGAGTCAGGGGTAAACAGTAAGGAGTAAGGGGTCAGGAGAACTCCTTACTACTCACTCCTGACTCCTAACTCTTTGTTATTTACTCCTTACCCCCTGCCGCCACCCTTGACCGTTTCAAAGACTTGATCAGTCCCGTGAGCATCTTATCGACAACCTCTATAAGCTTCTGGACGGATTCCAGAGATTCGTTGCTGACGTAGCCCAATCCGACACTCAATTCCAGTTGCGTATCCAACTCGCTCAGAGACCCTTGCGCGGTATGGAGGAAGTTTACAAATTCTCGTTGCGTATGACGGGCTGCGCCTTCCGCGATGTTGCTCGGGATGCTGACTGCCGCTCGGCGAATCTGAGGGATTAATCCGCACTTCTCTTCGGCTGGGAACCTCTTTGTAATCCGGTAGACGTCCAGAACGATCTCCATTCCCTTCTTCCAGACCTCCAACCTTTTATGCGGCTTCTCCACCCCTCACCCCTCACTCTTTACCCCTTACTGCTTACTCCTTACTCCTCACTTTCTCTACGGCATACCGGCCCATCACTAACACATCCATGTCCGTCCGCAAGAAGCAGTCCATGGCTTCCTCGGGCTTATGGACGATCGGCTCGTTCTCGTTGAAAGAGGTGTTGAGGAGCACTGGAACGCCTGTCAGCTTTTCAAACGTCGTGAGGAGCTGCCAGTACAGCGAATTCGTGCTTCGGTTTACCGTCTGGAGCCGTCCCGAGCCGTCCACGTGGGTCACCGCCGGGATCACATCTCGTTTATCCGTCCGGACCGGATAGACTTGAATCATAAAGGAATCCGGAACCGCCCCGACAAAGTAGTCGTCCACGGCCTCTTCAACCACCGACGGCGCGAACGGCCGGAACTTCTCCCGACACTTGATCTTCGTATTGATGATCGCGCGCATATTACGGCGACGCGGGTCGGCCAGGATGCTTCGGTTGCCGAGGGCGCGGGCGCCCCACTCCATCCGCCCCTGGAACCAGCCGACGATCTTCCCTTCCGCAATCCGCTCCGCTGTCCATCGGCACAGCTCCTCCTCGTCCTCCATCCTCTTTGTTCGGTATCCCCGTCTTCTTAACTCCTCACTCCTCACTCCTAACACCTTACTTACCTCGGCTTCCCCAAACTCCGGCCCCCAATACCCATGCTCCATCACAAAGCGCCGCCGCTGCCCAAGCAGATGGTGCTGGACGTACAGCGCGGCCCCAAGGGCGGTGCCGTTGTCACCGGACGCCGGCTGGATATAGACCTCTTTAAATGGCGTACGTTCGCGGATCTTTCCGTTGGCAACGCTGTTCATGGCGCAGCCACCGGCGAGGCAGAGCCGCGGAAGCTGCGTCTTCTCGTAAAGCGCGCTCAGCACGTGGAGGGCCGCCTCCTCAAAGACGACCTGAAGCGATGCCGCAATTGCCTCGTGTCGGGACGTAATCGGCTCTTTGGGCTTTCGGGCCGGTCCCAGGAGCCGCTCGATCTTCGGCGTATACACCACCCCCATCGTCGGCTCGCCGTCCTCCCAGGTCATGCTCACGCTGTCGGACCAATGCCGGAAATAGGGCAGGTCCAGTTCGAAGCCGCCCCCGGGTGTGAGGTGGAGGAGTCGACGGACGGCATCGACGTACTCGGGTTGCCCGTACGGGGCCAGTCCCATGACCTTAAACTCATCACCGTACTTCAGGAAGCCAAGGTACTGAGTGAGTGCGAGGTACAAGAGACCCAGCGAGTGCGGGAAGTAGACTTTCTCGATAACGTCAAGTCTGATCCCGCGGCCGACTGCCAGCGAGGTACTGACGAAGTCGCCGAATCCGTCGATGGCGCAGACCGCGGCATCTTCGAATGGCGACGCGAAGAAGCTACTCGCTAAGTGTGCGGGGTGATGCTCCACCCAGTGTATTGTTGCCTTAATCTCCTCAGTCCCGACGCCTAACTCCTTACCTAAAGTCCCAGCCACATCCTGAATCCGCCCGGCATTCTTCACCCGATCCGCCACCAACCCAAGGCTCGGCCGCTTCCGCACCGCGAACATCGTTTTCTGCAGCAGATTCGCTCGCGGATCGCGCGAGATGGCAATATGATCGATAGCTGGGACTGTGATGCCTGCCATGTCGAGGCAAGCACGGATCGCCTCACGCGGGAATCCGGCCCAGTGCTTGATGCGTCGGAACCGCTCCTCCTCTACCGCCGCGACCAGCTCTCCATCGCGCAGCAGCACCGCCGACGCATCCCCATGGTAGGCGTTGATCCCGAGAATCATCATCGATCGCTCACAACTCGTTTCTACTCATCACCATTCGTGCCTCTCGTCTCCACACTCCTCACTCCTTACCCGCCCTCCCTACCACCCTTGCCAACCCGCTCCTCCCCTTTTCCCTGTATTCATGCGAGACATCACCCTAGGAATCACCATGAGACCCTCCCGGGTAACGGCCAGTAGTCGACCCCAGAAGAGCACGCAGATGGAGAGCCGATACTAACCTATTCGTGGGAATTCGGTAATGGACGGTTAGCTGATGAGCGGGTTAGGATCGTTGTACGAAGAAGCGAAGCGTAGTAAGTGGATCTGACGCTGACGGAGGACGGCGGCCGCGGGAGGCGTCACGCCCAACAGGACCATCTTGCCTGTCAGCGCCGCAGCTTTCGTCTCAACTTGCTGGTGGTCTAACTCCCCAGCACCTCATTGACCGCCAGCGGGAGATCACACACGGTGAGAGGCACCACTACTTCGCCACGTCGGAGCATCCGAACGTCCTGGTACCCCTGAGGGGACGGTTGTCGGTAGACCTCAACCCGCCCCTCTGTGAGATCGACTAGCCAGACCTCTGCAATACCGGACCTGGCATAGAGCGGGAGCTTCACCTCTCGATCATACCCCGCCGAGGTTTCAGCGACCTCCACGACGAACAGAACATCCTTCGCTGTTGGGTGGGCCTGGGCATAGAAATCTGCATGCAGCCTCAGGATGGCCAGGTCTGGCTGCGGCTCGGAGTGCTCTCCAAGACGGATCGGGCTCTGGACACGAACGATGCACTGGCGCCCTATTCGCTGCGAGAACAGATGATTCAGTCGATCGACGCATGCCGCGTGTCTACTCCCAATCGGCGTCATCGTGATGAGCTCTCCCTCGATGAGTTCCACGCGGTCGTCTTCGCGCAGGATGCCGGCTTCGCCCATCCGATGGTACTCGTCTACCGTAAACGAACGCCTGAGAACTTCAACGGCCATACCGTCCCTCCTGGGGTATACGATAGCCGGAGCCCACGACTCACGCAAGCATTCTTTTCACTCTTTATGCCCTACCAGCCATTACCACCCGTTCCTCTTACCCCTCACTCCTCACTCCTCACTGCCTTTACACTCCTCACTCCTGACCCCTTACTCCTTACTCTCTACCCCCTCCCCGCCAACTGCTTCGCCAACCGGTAATGCATCGGCTCCTCAGCATCCTGTCTTTGAAGTCTCCTTGACGGGTTGCCGAAAGCGTCTTACAATATTATAAAATCACACCACAAAAGGAGGTAAGATGAATCTCGTCAAGCTCTCGTCCAAGGGGCAGTTGGTGCTTCCTAAGCAGATCCGGGCCGCCTTGGGAATCGAACCCGGCACCATCCTCAAGATCGCCCGCAGGGGCCACAGAATCCTCATCGAGCCAGTGACGACGTCGATGATCGATCGTCTCTATGGCAAGTACTCCGGCGAAGGATTCCTGAAAGATCTCGAAACTGAGCATCGTCAGGAACTACTCCGTGAAGACCGTTCTTGATGCGTGGGCCATCCTCGCGTATCTGCAACGCGAGGAACCAGCCGCATCCCGAGTCAGAGTCGTCCTGAAAGAAGCCGCAACCCACCATGTTACCCTTTTCGCGTCCCTTATCAATGTGGGTGAGGTGTTTTACAGAATAGGAAGACGCAAAGGTGAGCAAGCCGCCGAGGAGACCCTTCAAGAACTGCAACACCTTCCCCTCACCATCGTATCGCCAAAGCCGCAGACGGTGATGCAGGCCGCACGACTGAAGATTCACTATTCCCTTTCCTACGCAGATGCGTTTGCCGTCGTGACGGCACAAGATGTCCATGGCACGTTACTGACCGGAGACCCAGAATTGCTCCAACTCAAAGGGATCGTTGCCATCGAAAAGCTCAGGCGCCATTAATCCTCTTCATCTTCCCGCCCGCCCATCCCTGCCAACCCGTTACCCCTCGTTCCTCTCCTCTCCTTACTCCTGACTCCTTACTTCCCTCCCAGCCAACTGCCTCGCCAACCGATAATGCATCGGCTCCTCGAACAGATGACCAAGTGGCGGCAGACATTACATCGTCCTCTCATTTTGGGCCGATCAACTCATCGATAGCCTGCCCGACGAGCGTTGCCATGCGCGACGGCGACCGTGGCCCATTCCGTCTCCCGCACTCACGTGCTTTAGCGATCGCGACCGGGAGGTCTTCCGGCTCGTAGGCCGGTACGATCCATCCATCCGAGGCAAAAGCCTCTACGAGTTGCACCTGGTGATCGTTGACATGCTCTCCGTACTTCTTCCTGCGCGGCATGACTACCGGCACCTTACCAAGTCGGAGTGCATGGAGAAGCGTTCCCGCACCCCCATGGGTGATGATCAGATCTGACTGCGCCATTCGTCGCTGGAACTCTTCCGCCAACAGGAAACTTGTCCACTCGCAGTACACCGGCCGAAAATCGACGTTGTGTCCAGCCTGAACGAAGACTGGCACCGGGACTGATACGCCTTTCCCGGCAAGGTCTTCAACCGCATCGAGGAGCCTGCCGAAACCCTGCTTAGGGTTACCGACCGTCACGAATGTCACGTCACACCAGCCCCCCATAGACTCCGCGCGGAAAATGACGCGCTAACGTCTTCCACTGATAGAAAAACCTATCGGCCAGGTGATACATCACTCGGCCGGTGAGGGATGGCTCCGTCACCTGCGCGGCAGTTTCGATGAACAGGGTGCGGACGCCAAGGAGTTTGCCCACGAGCGCGAACGGGACGATCGGTCCAGCCCCCGTGCTTAGGATTAACCGTGGGCGCTCTCGTCGTAGAATCTGCCACGCCTCCCACAGATTGACCATGAATAGCCAGTCGCGCTCGGAATGGCGGATGAAGTACGTCCTGCCCTTCATGTCCTCCGGTAGTAGAATCCGGTTGTTCAGGACATAAAAGTGGTCATACTGTTCGTAAGCCGGTCTCAATGCTCGTACCTCCGCGAGGTGGCCACCACACGATGACACGATACAGATCTTCATTTCTCTGCCATCATCATCATCGACTTCCAGCGGCGTCGCGCAACCGTAACACGGCAGCATAGGGCTCACGTAGGGCCATTGATGAGCCTCGAGTAAATATCGGTCATCTCGGTTGCTCGCTGCTCCCAGGAGAATTCTCGCTGCATCCAACTCCGCCCTCTTACCCCCATTTCGCAAAGAGACATCCGACCGATCGACTCGATGGCAGCAGCCAGCGAGTCTGGGGTATTGTCGACCCAGAGGCCAGATCTGGTCTCCTCCAGGCGCCGCCAAGGGGTACCCCGGCTCGCGATGACTGGTACACCGTGAGCGAGGGCCTCTCCGACCACCATCCCGAAGTTCTCCGTGTAAGACGGAACCACAACGACGTCTGCCCGCTCAAAGAGACGCGTCTTGGACTCGCCAGTGACTTCGCCGATCATCATGGCCCGCGGTGAGAGTTCCAGTTCACCAATGAGCCGATTCAGGCTTGCCACGTAATCGGTCTCCCCGCCCCCCGCAATCGTCAGTGACCAGTCAAGGTGTGTTTCCAGTGAAAGACGGTGGCAGGCCGCAAGGAGGTTTTCAATACCTTTTTTTGAATGCAGACGGCCAAGATACGCGAGCCGAAGGGTCCCGTCTCTATCGACACGCCTTATCTTCTCTGGGATCTCAACTCCGTTGGGAAGAACGAACGCCTCAATACCACGAACTCTCTCCACACTTTCTTTCGCTTCCTCGTTCGAGGTCGTGTGAAGTATCACGCGCCCTGGCGCCGTTAACCTGCACGCCCATTCCCACACGGCCTTAGCTCGGAGCCGACTTGAACCCCGCCAGCGTTGTAGTGCTCCGCGTGGCGACCAGACGACCGGTTTGCCATAGAGCCTAGCAGCCAAAAGAGTTGGAATCGTCGGAAATGAGTAGACAGCCGTGAGATGTACAACATCGGCCCAGCGAAGATATGAAGGCAGAAGCCGCACAAGCATTGGCGACACCGAATGTCGCGCCAGTCTGCGGCAATAGCGGACGTACAGGCCATCAACTAATTCAACCTCTCGTTCCTTCTCGACCTCCAGAGACCTATGCGCCCCGTTTGCATCGGTTGTTAGTACACGCACTTTGCATCCATTATGAGCCAGGTGCCGACAGAGCTGATACAGCGACTCGATAGGCCCGCCGTAGACGTGGGCAGGGTAGAAAGACGGCGACAGGTGAAGGGCCTTCATCATACATCCCCACTTACCGCTGTATGTGATATTCCTACGGAACCAGGACGACCCAGCGACGTCGATTCAAAGCTACCCATGTTGATCTATTGATCCTTGCATAAGTAATGCACGGTGTTGATTTCTCATTTCCGTTCGTGGTGAGCCAGTCGAACCATGAACGGAACGGCCTTCGACAAGTTCAGGCTGAACGGATAGGTGTCCGGTTCGTTTTCCATTACTTATGCAAGCTTCAATAATCCGGCCTATTGCCTTTAAAGCATCGGCTGGCCCGCTCAACTATTTATGGTCTCGATCTGCAATCGATGGTGAAGGAAATTCGCCTCCCCGAGTCCCCATCGGTCGAAAAAGAAGGAAAAATATCAGCGCCACAATCGCTACGTTCTGAACCAGTGCTACATAACCAACGATCAGCGAGGAATCAAAGTTGCTCATAGTGAAAAATAGATAGATATACGCGGCGAGTACGAATGGTCTCCCCTCCCTAGGCTTATAAAAGCTACTGTAATACCACCGCTGAAGACATCCGAGAATGGCCATTAACACTATGATCCCCACCAATCCGCCGTTAAGATATCCTTCGCCAATCGGATATGGGCTCACAGCCGCACCGCCCTGATAGATTCGAGACGAAAAGACCTCACCTCCTTGTGATTCCGGCTTCCAAGGAAAAATGGCACGTGGAATCAATGCAAAAGGTAAGAGTAAAGCGTCGCGCCCATATAGATAATCAATCTGATCCGGTACCTCAGCCACAATCACCGCGAGCGACTGAAAGCCGTGCCATCGCCCAATGGTGGACTCTACAACATCTTGCGTCGCTGACTCGTGCAAATGATCGATAGTGTTTTTCGCTGCCTGCCACGCTACCTCGACCTGGCCCGCAAGGTTACCGCTCTCAGGTTTCCAATCGCCGTGCAGGAGGCGGATGTTGGCGATAAACGGGAATACAAAGAAGACGAGCGTCACAGCAAATGCGAGAATGGCAACAGAGGAGATCCTACGTCTGACGAGTGAAAAGGCCATGATCGGAAACAGGAACAGATAGGCGAGGAAGGTTTTGCTCGCCGAAATAACAAGATGATACCCTCCCTCTGCCAGCGTCAAAGCGAGAACCAGTACAAGCACGGTCCGACGTGTCGGCGTCTGAAGCCAGGTGACCCACGCGAGGATATAGGCGAACCATATGAGATGCGATAGGATCCACAAGAGCGTAGCGGTATTCGGATCATACCCGGACCATGTATAGAACGTTCCGAAGTTCCCGGTGACAATCATTACGACCCGGAATAACCAGCCGATAAGGAACACCGCTATGATCCGCCATTCGGAGATGTGCACATCGCTATTGGGCGACGGGTGACTCCAGATCTGAAGGATAACCCGAGGTGTCCGATAATACGCAAGAAAGTAAATGCCGAACCCGATCGCGCAATACAAGAGTCCTCGGCGCAGGAGTTCTGGATCCTCCAAGTACCTAAGGACCGACGGCACTGAATAGTTAGAGAAGGCGAGGCCGTACAGCACTTGAAACGGGTAAGCGAGTAAGAACACAATGGCGGTAACGTTCACAGGCTCAAAAAGGCAGAAGTCGCCGCGCGCGTATCCTTGTACGAAAGGAATCGACAACATCACCAACATGGATGCCAGGATGAATACAGAGACGACGTCGTCCAGAAGATTTGTCATCACCAATACCGCGACCAGACCGACAAGTAAGAAAGTCAAGATAGCCAGAAATCGCCAAGGCGACCTAGCCAACCGAACGCGATTGTATGACGCTGCCCTCACTGGCCGCTCCGCTGATTCAACCGAGGCAGAAGGCGCGGAAGGCGAAGCGTCCAGAACAGCTTGCCAATCTCCTCCACCGTCAGCACCCCAGTGGGCCAGAAAGTTGCCAAGCCGCCCGCCAAGAACACCGCAAACAACCAACACCACGCCCATAACGATCGCCATGCGGGATCGAATAGTGTGATTCGATAGACAAGGAGCAGAAGTCCGATCGGGGGTATGAGAGCGAGCGTGATTCGACATGTGGTGCGCATAATGAACTGCAGAGCCG
Organism: Candidatus Methylomirabilota bacterium; assembly: GCA_003104975.1. Classification (NCBI taxonomy): domain Bacteria; phylum Methylomirabilota (SeqCode); species Candidatus Methylomirabilota bacterium. The sequence continues at coordinate 653,114 of PQAM01000010.1, read as the reverse complement.
CGAACCCGGTCATACCCCTGAACATCCACAGGAATATAATGGCCGGTACGGCGGCGGCAAGGCTTTCACCAATCAGGAATCCGGACAGTCCAAGCATAACGGCCAGTACGGTTGGTACGGACAGCCCCAATACACACCCAATAATGATTTTTTTGACGCAGAGCGATGGACGTCCTAAGCCGAGTAGCATCTGAGCAAAGGGGCCGGTCATAAGATTTATAAACGCCCCCACGAGCAAGATACGCGTAGCCAGTGCGATGTCTGGGGACGGCCAGCTAATCCATGCTGTTACAATTGGATCGGCGAAGACGAGGAGGAACACACAAATCGGCAGACTCATCAGACCCATGTACCGTGTGGCTCGACGGAGCAGATTATCGATGCCGACCGCGTCCTTGTCCCGTCCCAAGCGAGAAAAGGCGGGCAAAAGCGTTGGCAGCATGACGGCAGGAATCAGAGCTATCGCGGATACAAGTCTGCTTCCCAGGTCATACGCTGTAAGAACTGAACTACCCAGGATGCTATAAAGCACAATGCGATTTGTCGGCGAGATGACAACGACCCAGACGCGCGTAATCTGGTCGGTCGCTCCCAACTTCAGCATCTCGCGGAGAATTCCTAAGTTCGGCCTGTGGAACAGTCGTCCACCAGGTATAGCTTGCCGAAGCAGGACAGCGAGGCTGACTAGACGCAGGCCTGACGATGCAACCAGCGCCAGCGCTAATGCTTCTAATCCCCAGCCCACAAGCAGGAGCCAAACGATCAGTCCGGCATTAAAGATAGTTGACGCGGTGCCCGTTAGGTTGACCCAGTGTGGCCGATCCAGGCCTCGTAGGATGCCAGCTATCGGCTCACCCCAGAGCATCAATATCGTACCGACAGTAAAATACGGTAGGAGAGTAAGTGTATCCGGCCATCTTCGAGCTGCAACGAACGTCATAGTGACAGCCAGGGCGCCAATCACCGTGAGGAGCGTGATTGCAGACGTTGCGCCCGACTTCAGTCGTGGCAGGTCCGGCGTCGACCTGTACTCACCCCAGAGTTTTGCCAGGGCCGTACTCAGCCCGAGTTCAAAAAGATTTAGGTAACTTGTGAGGGATGTGAGGAAGACCCACGTCCCATACCCTGCCACACCCAATCGACTGATGAGGATTGGAGAAAGAACAACGCCGATTAATGCCAGACAGCCGGAGTGAACAAGCCCCGTTAACGTGCCCAAAGCGATTTGGGAGTACATCTGTTTGCGAGCCGGTAGGGTGATAATGGACTCCGTGTTGGTTTGTGCAGAGGGATTACTCAGCATGCTGAATGAAATATGTCACGCTCGATGGCCGGCCTAAAGCGCGTTCCAGCGCCATGAATGGGGACAACCCAATCATGAATGGCGGCAGCGAAAGGACCCGCGTAAGCAATTTCCGTACTCGCTCCCGGAAGATCCCATGCAGGGCAAAGCTAACCGAGGTTATGAAGTCGCTGTAGGCCCCGTAGAGATACCTACCTCGAACGATCCTCAGACCTCGCTTTTGGACAAATGCCTCAAACACATTCGGCGGCCAGGTAAAGTAATGCTGTGGGACGCCCCACCCAGACCAGCATGCGCCAAAAAGACTTGCGCCGAGCGACTCCGGATTGGGCATCTTAATAATAAGAAGGCCGTCCCGACTCAGACTTTCCTTTAGACGACCAAGAGCATCGTCTGGATCGCTCAGGTGCTCGAACACGTCCCACAGGGTTATCACATCGTACGTCACGCTTCCCGGCAACACCTGATCCAGCCGTCCGGTGAGAACGGGGACATAAAACATCTCTGTCACGAACTGCGCGAGACTGGGATTCATCTCTAGACCGCGCAATGTCCATTGTCTGTATTTACTCATGCCGAAGAGGAACTCACCACGGCCACAACCGACATCGAGCAGCGTACCCCCGCTAACAAACTCAGAGATTTCCCCGTTGATTCGGCGCATCCGCCTCTTGAAGGGTGTGCTTTCGAGCCAGCGGGTCCACCCCGAGGTAAGACGGCACGATACGGTATCACCGGCGCCATGATAGTAGGCTAATACAGCGTCGATGGGCGCTCGAGGTGTCAAATACATCACATGACAAGCGCCACATTGCTGGATCGCAAATGCTCCCGAATTGCCGAATGACCGGTCTCGCCCCATCGTTACTAGGGCCGCTGTCGTACTAGCGCAGAGCGGACACGCTGCGCTCCCTCTTGCCGTCACGGTCGCACCTCTCTCGATGCCGCTCGATAGTATCTTACCGCCGCTACCAGCGCCTGAAACGTAATCGGCTGACCTCGCAAATACTTAATACCGCCACGGACAGCCAAGCCCAATAGACAGAAAGAGCGGCGAAGCCCCCTGTTGTACTGCAGATGTACGAGGACCCCATCCCTCCGAGCTTCGTAGTCGATAAGGCGGGTTACTTTATTCGACGACCGCGCCCCTTTATGATAGATTTCAATATTTGGCGTGTAGAGGATCTTCCATCCACAGTTTTTGAGTCGCAGGCATAACTCGAGCTCGTTAGCAAGAAAGCGTGACGAATCGAAGAAGAACGAAAGGTTCGCCAATGCCGCTCGTCGAATGAGCATGGCGCATCCAGCCACTCCATCACACACAAGGTCATCCTGGGGATAGACAACGGCAGTCCGACCTCGCCACCAGTCAACAATCATGGCCCCAAAGTGGTGCTCCATACGGTGCGACCGATCATCGGAAATGATGCGGCACCCTACGGCTGCCACATCCATGTTGGTATCAAGTCTGGCCAAGAGACAACTGATCGCATTTGGCGGCAATACGACATCGTTATCCAGTCGAAGTATTGCGGAGCAGTCTGCTGATACGGCGTCATAGGCGGCGTTGTAGGCACCAGCCGGGCCCAGGTTCTCTTTGAGGGGGATGAGAACTGCCCGCCTGAAGCATCGGTGCAACGCCGCTAACTTCTCGCGCAGTAGCTCGATCGAGCCATCAACCGACCCGTTGTCGACGACAAGAACCTCCATCGCATTCGGTCCACAATCCTGCCGCGCCAGAGACTCGAGGCACTCTATGGTATCGGCAGCGCCGTTCCAGTTCGGAATGAGTACAGAAACACGCGACACCACAGTCCTCGTCTCTGACTTACCGTACGGTCGAGGTTAGCACTTCACGGTATACCGCTGTCATTGACTCAGCGTACTTCGACCACGGAAACTCGCCGGCCCTCTCAAAGGCTGCCTGACCCATCGATTCGCGCACCTCTCCGTGAAGATACAGGAACTCCAATTTTTCCATGAGAGCGCTCACATCACCAACCGGCACTACAAAACCGTCAACGCCGCGACGAACCAGGTCTCTAGCCCCAACATTTTCCGTTATGATAACCGGAAGGCCATAGGCCATTGCCTCGAGAACCGCCATCCCAAAACCGTCATCGACAGACGGCAGACAAAAGAAGACGGCGCTACGATACAGTTCCCAAAGCTCGGTTTTCGAAAGCTTTGGTACGATCCGAATAGTACTATGAGTCGCGAGCCCCCGTAGCTCCGGAGGGACGGTACCGCGGATGAGCAACTCGGCCCCGGGTAGGCGTAAACGATGCCATGCCTCAAGGAGATCTCGTAGTCCTTTCCGGAGAGGGTTTCCACCCACAAAAAGAACTCGCACCTTTTCAGCTTGGTCCCGACGCCTTCGCTGAAACTCGGTCTGCTCGACTCCCAGCGGTACAATGCGAAGCTTGCGAGGGTCAACACCATGCGCAATAAAGCTGTCATAAGAGTATCGCGAGGGTACGACAATAAAGTGTGCCAATTCGTACTCCTCCAGCATTCGATCAGCGACAGCGAATCCATCCTCTGGGAAGCCGAGACCTTGTCGGTCCGCCTCCTCTCGAAGCAGCTCCTGTTGAAAGCGGATATGCGGACAAGCGCGATCGACAATGGTCTTGTAGCCGCGCCGGTTTGCGACGGCAAAGCTCTGAGCGCAGAAGCTCGCCCACCCGTGAAATACGTCGTCCTGAGCGATATCGCCAATATGTAGCATTTTGGCAACCACGAAGTCGAACATCTGCGACGCCCTCAGCGACAGGTCTAGTCCTGCTACTCTTGAGGCCGCATAATGCGCACCCATAATGGGCCAGAAATTCCAGACCTTACTACGAGGTACTCTATCTGTCACCCTAGCGTTTGACGTATAAAGCCGGCGCAATACGCCAAGTTTCTCGATCTGATTAGCGAGCTGATACGCCTGGAAAGCGCCGAGAACCGAGATTGTCACTTTCATCGAGATCTCCAGGGCACCACATCTGGTACCACGGCCTCTTTGACGGCCACCGCCAGGATATCCGAGACAAATAGACGAGGATTGAGATATTGCAAAAGGCGCTTGACAACGCTGCGTATGGACCGTGACCACCGTCCCACATGGGCGACAGGCTCGAGAACGACCGGACGAAAACCTGTCGTCTTCAAGAGATCAAGAAATGTTTCGTATGTGAGTAGGGTTTTATGATGGAGATTGTATCGGCGTCCGGACAGCACTCGATTTTCACCGAAATCCGGAAGCTCGCCGCATAGCAAGGTGATTCTGTAGCGGAGAAATCCGCAGTTGATGGTAGATACAACAAGTTGGCCACCATCCTTAAGCAGCTGCCGTACAGGTCCGTTTAGCACTTTTATCGGATCAATCAGATGCTCAAGGAACTCGGTCATGATGACCACGTCAAATGGGGGCAACACTGGGAGTTCATCGGACTCGATATTCACGTCATAGACATCGATCCCTCTTTGGCGAGCGATCTCAAGATATGGCCCAGCAATATCAAAGCCGACTACCTCATTTCCGAGATCTCTTAAGTAAACAGCGTTGTTGCCGACGGAGCAGCCAAGATCAAGAACGCGCTTATCACTACCCACAAGTCTTCCCAACTGTACCTGTCTTGGTGTCGGCTCCACGGAAAAGTCCTCACGCCGCGCAGAAGCCGCGTATTCGTTATAAACCGTTCTTATGATGTCGGCCATCAGCTCTTGCCATCAAGCAGCCATTTATCCGTTCTCAATTCTGGCCATTTCCGATACCGAAACACGTCGATGATGCCGGCCCATTCTCCGATTGTCATTGCGACCGTCTCGATTCCGTCTACGATTAGGAACGGCACACAATCCATGAGCCCCCTATTGGAATAGCTCGCCGTGCGGTACGCTCGAATCGATGCCGGCAGGCCTAAACCGATACGAAGCACATTGATGGCCGTCTTGCCCACGGCAACGATTACAATCCAGAGAAGCCCTTGCCGCAAGCAAAAGTACTTGAAGACCGGGCTCCCCCAGCCTCGCTGCCGCCGGTTCGCCCAGAATTCTGTGAACCTCGCCGGACTGTGGTGTGGAACGACAATGGAACCGTCTACCGCTCGTCGAAAGTTTTCTCGCAACTTTTGGCCAAATATGACATCCTCACCGCCACAATACGGCAATGGCGTATCGACTGGGAAAAGACCAACAGTCAGGGCAGCCTCGCGCTTGCACGAAAATCCCTCCGTCCATTCGTATCGGCTGAGATCTACATCTCTGTTGTGGACCGCATCGAGATATCTGGGAAATAGATACTCTATGTTCGCGACCCGATTGCCGACTATGAGATATTCCGCACCGGATCGGTAGTGCGCCAGAACACGGTCCAGGAAATCCGGCTCCGGGCATACGTCGGCGTTGAGAATGACTACAACATCGCCTCTTGCCATCCGTATACCGAGATTTCTCGCGCCACATCGGCCACCGGCATGTTTCTCGCGGTAGATCTGTACCCCACGCGTCCGATACCGCTCGAGAATTGTTGGTGTTGCATCCGTCGAGTCGTCAACAATGATGATCTCTTTATGCGGATACTTTAGCGCGAGTAAGGACTCAACCGTACGCGTGATGTCTTCTTGCTCGTTATAGGTCGGAACGACGATACTGACTACCGTTGGTGACGTAACAGACATCGTTTATTTGCGAGGCACGACTCGTTCTAGCGCTCTCACAATTCCCTTCGCTGCCGCCTCGACATCCCACTGACCGATTATCATCAGAGACCGTTCGCCGAGCGTGACCAATCGATCCGAATCAGCAAGAAGACGTACCAATACATCCCGGAGAGCCGCCACGTTACCGCACGGATATGTGTACCCGTTTTCTCCATTTCGCACGTAATCAACAGCGGATGGAACAGCGTCACTGATAACCACCGGCAATCCAGAACACATAGCTTCATTAATAACGAGAGGCGCGACCTCATCCGTAGATGACGGAAGCACAAAAAGATCAGCCATGGCGTAAAATTGCGGTAATTCCGACTGGTTCCTGAAGCCCGCAAAGCAGACACGCGCCAACCCTCGGTCCGTAGCGTACCGTTCCAAAGACAAACGAAGCGGCCCGTCACCGACAAACATAAGTCCTGCTTGTTCATGAATGGTCTCATAGGCTTGCAGCAGATCGAGTGGCCGCTTTCGGTCAACGAGCTTCCCAACGAAGAGTACGATTGGGCGGTCATCAAAGCCGAAAGCACTCCTTAGTTCGCTTCTTTTGTGCCGCCATGCGACACTAGTCTTTGTAAAAAAGGCATTATCGACACAGTACGGTGAAAAAAAGATCTTCTCATCACCTATATCGAAATCTCTATAAAACTCTTTACTTGGGCTACCGATCGGGAGGAAGGCGGCCGTTCCACGAAACAGAAGCGACAGCAAACCACGTTTAAATGCCTTTACCCACCATGGTCGATTGTGACGCAAGACAGTCTCGCCACGGAAGAGCACCGGCGTTCTACTGATCCATGCTCCGAAATAAGCCAGCCAATAACTGGCCAAGGCATAGCCAGGAATCATAATTCCGTCAAACTGCCGTATGCATAGCTCCTTTATGATGCCAGGATTAATCGCTCCGGTGAAACGGCCAGTGGTTGGTGACCACGCCCAATTCCGCAGAAACCGGTGATAGTAGCCAGTGAGAAGCGGAAGGTCCCATTTGAATCGCGTTTCAAAGCCAGGATCGAAATATTCGTTGGCGCCCCAATCCAGGCAAAAGTAGACTGTGAGATCGATCTGATTGGTCGCCGCGAGCGCTCGAAACAACGGTGCGTGGTACTGAATCGGATGTGAGGCGAGCACAGCTAACCGATAAGGCCCTTGCTTCCCCATGCCAGGTTCTTCTGCTGAACTTCCAGACGGACCAAGCAATTTCCTCACCCTGACTTCTGGCCTCAACATCGAGAGTTGGAACAGGCTCGTTGGGTGGTTGGGCGAATCCCCGCCGCAACTTCGAAAGGTCAACAGCATCTCATGCTTTTACAGACGGTTGAAGGAGCACCGACTTCATGGGCTGTCGAGTCTCTCTTGTCAGTACCCGTTGACAGGCGCGCCACATATCCTCTACGCTGATTTCCGTCATACAAGCCATCCCATAGTCTGTACAGACACTGCGCATACATCCCTCACATGATACCGGACGGCGCAACACCATCTGTTGGTCCCCATAGGGATACCAGCGACCAGGCCAATCCAGTGCAGCGAATGCTACAACGCAGGTCGTACCCACGGCGGTAGCCAAGTGCATAGTACCTGTATCATTTCCCACATAGAGTTGAGACAGTCCTATAACAGGCGCCGCCTGACGTACGCTCAACTCTCCAGCCGCGTTTACACCACATTTCCACTGCGTAAGCAAGTATTCTCCCAGCGACCGATCTCGAGGACCACCGAACACCATGGGAAAAGCGTTGTATTCTTTTATCAGTCGCCGCCCCAACATCGCATACCGTTCTATGGGCCAGGTTTTGGCGGGAGATTTACTGCCGGGGCCAAAGGCAATCACGGGACCTGGGCACCCATCGTCTCTGTGTGCATCTAGCCACTTTTCCGCTTTCAATAATTCCCCCCGAGTTAATCCCAGGTCCATGTATCCGCGATCACTGGTCTTCACCTGGATACCACTTATCGCCAGCCTATCCAGGAGATGATCCGCTTCATGGTTGACTCGCGCCAGCTCAGTACCCGGCGCACGTGCAGGTAGCGAATCGAACCCTTTATGTCCAATAAAGCGCTGAATACCGGCTAAGCGAAAGAAAAGCAGATCTCGGCAGACTTGCCAATGGCGGCGCAGACGGGGCGCTAAATAAACCAACGTATCGAATCGACGTTGACGCAATACTGGAAGAACGGTCAACGGGTTTCGCGGGTCGGTCCCATTTATCCCAGCGTCGTATGAAAGGTACTCGTCAAACAGCCCCTTTGAGGGCAGCACCTCCTCTGCGCATACATACCCCGACTCGGAGTGTCGATCGCTCAGGAGCGCCAAGTAAGCGTTCGGAAACGTCCTGCGTACTACCCACATCGCAGGCAGCGCAACGATCGTATCGCCCAACTGGCCGATCCGGTAGACCAGAATCCGCCGTACCTGATTCAGGTCCATGGCATGGGCCTCGATATTACGAGTTTCCACCGCCCATCACTCAGCCGCATCGAATCAATCGATAGCAGCAGCAGCAGCAGCAGCACGCGTTTCATATCTTCGCGCTTGCGGTGCGGCCCGACTCACACCGATCCAGCACAGCGAGCGCCCACGGCCTCGACCAGTTTATGGTCCGAATCGGATGAGGCCTGCATGCTCTGCACAAGTTCGCTTTTCACGAGGGCTCTGACCTCGGATGCGAAGATCATGGCATCGCCATCCTGGTAATAGTACAGAGGCTTGACCCCAACGCGGTCCCGGGCGAGCAGTAGACAGGGCAACTCCCGGGTATCCAGTACGGCAAAGGCAAACATCCCACGGAGGCGTGAGAGCACCTCTTCGCCCCACTCTTCGTAGCCGTGGAGGATAATCTCGGTGTCGGCGTCAGACTGGAACGAATACCCCAGGCGCTGAAGTTCGGTTGTAGTTCGCGAGTGTTGCAGATCTCACCGTTATAGGTGATCCACACTCGCCCGTCGGCGTTTCCCATCGGCATTCGCCCCCAACGAGACAGATCGATGATGGAAAGACGGCGAGAGCCCAGAACGACTGCTGGGGCTGACGCGACATACGTCCGGACGTGGTCCATGCCCCGGCGTTCGAGCACTGCACGATTCTCTGTGTTTCGAAGCGCGGCTTCAGGCAACAGAAGTCCCCAGTCATCCGGTCCTCGATGTACCTGAGCGTCCATCATCCGCAGGACACCCGTTACATCTCTTGATGTAACCTGCCCGTCGAATCTCGCAATGCCGGCAATGCCGCACATCAGTACGGGCCCGTAGCCGAATTGCGAACTCTCCGCCCGCCGATTACGACCATCGGTTTGGGGCGCGTATCGGTCTCGTCGCTGAGGCCGGCGCCGAGACCCCCGGCGAGGATGACGATTTTCATGCGTCGATTGCGTCTATGGCGTTGGTTGCATGGATTGCATTCGGTATGACGAGGAGACGGAGGAGGTCCGGGTCTGGGTGGGCTTTCGCCCTGTCACTTACAGGGCCGGTTTCCCAAAGGCCGGCGTCGAACCCTGAAGCGCACAGGGGCGAATTCGTTTCGCTATGGCCTACTGCGATTCTACGGAGTAAGGTATAGGGTGATAGTATTTAATAGCATGGGGATCGTTGTGTCAATAACAAAGTGGTGTTACGGTACACCGATCGCCTCCGGCAGCCCCAACGCACTGCCGACCTCGCCACGATCCCCAGCCAGATCAGCCGGTCTACGTGGTCCGATCCGGCAACATTGTGGTCACCAAAGCCCCCGGACGAGCTGAAAGAAAAGCTGCGCCATCGGCAACCCAAGCCGCCCGAGATCTCGGCATCCACCATACGCTGCTGACGCGCTGGAAGCGGGAGCAGAAGAGCTGAGACGAGGCCTACGCCTTCCCGGGCAAGGGGCGGCAGAAACCGCTGGAGAGTGGCGTAATCCGCTCGCTAAGGAAGGAACGGCCTTCAGTCTACATGAAATTCCGAGTGTGAAGAGCGGACATCTCGTCCGCATCCGCGTCGCTGAATCCGAGCTTCAGGAGCCGACTCTTGCGGCCGTTGTGCATCTCCTGAACGAGAGCGGACACGGCATCGTGACCCCTGCCGATATCCCCACAGTCCCATGATCCCGCGGCGAGCAGAACCATGGCGTCGAATACCTCGGTGTTCAGGCCCGCGGTATGACGGAGGCTTTCATGCCGCCGCCGGACAGAGTTCATCAGCGTGGCTCCCAGCGAGGGAACGGCCTGCAGATGCTCGAGGAGGTGCGACATCCCGAAGGCGACGTGGCGGGCTTCATCCTGCGCTGCGACGGTCTATCCAACACGGCTCCGCTTTCTTGAGGATCGGCCCGGCCGGCCCGCTCCGCGGCGCACCACCGTTGGTCCGCCGCAGGGCCTCGGACGATCCGGGCATGGCCGGTTCCACAGTCCTCCCCCGATCGGAACTCATGTCCCTCAACCCGGCACCAGGCCCGCAGATGAACCCCGAGATCGGGGTGGCGTCCCGCCACGGTAACCGCTTCCCCAACGGCCGCCCTCATCCAGGCTCTCATTCCCATCGGGCTGGAGGCCGTAGCCAAGGAACTGGAAGCGGGGATGCTCCGTGCCTGACGGGTCCCAAGCATAAACGTACAGGAGGTCTGCCGGAGGCCGTCCGCTGGGGTCGCCAACGCGGGTCGACCGATCTCGTGACGGTGAGTCGCTGAGCACACGGCCTACCGCCATCGCAATCAGGGATTTCCTGTCCCCTATTCAAGGTTTTACCTGATAGCTGCGATCTGTGCCGCGGGTCTAACCTGTCATCACGTCATCGCTTGTCAGCGTGGATACGGACTACCCCAGTCCGGTGTGGAACAGTTGAATCGAGGTCGGGGAGATGATCAGGCACTGCCGGGCGGAGGAACTGCGCCTGGTCAGCGATTCTCGGAGAAGCCGGGCCGCGGGGGCGAGCCTCGCGTCTGGTGCAGAAGATGCTACCCCCGCCGCACAGTCTGAGGCCGGCACGACGGCGCCCGTCGTGATCCGGACGGTATCTGGGACCGTATCTGCCGTCACTCCGGACGCCAAGACGGTCGAGGTCAAGGTGGGGTAACGCTGCACTGCCCCAGGGCCAAGGCGGAGGTAAGCCGGCCTCCGTTTCACGGAGTGCGACATTGCGCTAAAATGTGAAGGGAGGAAGAACCGATGAGAGCACAACGAGCATTGCGGGACCGAGCGTTGGAACGGGCAATTGAATGGCTGAGTGAACGCATAGAAGAGCAGCCGGAGAGCAATCGCGGGAAACTGATCGATGAGGCCAGCAAGGAGTTCAATCTTACCCCGCTGCAGGAGGAGTTTCTGTATCGACAGTTCTGTAAGGCTGCGTGACGAGCGCTCCCGATATGGTGGGCGTACGAAAAGGTAGTGGGGAATCCAGATGACGATGGCCGAACGGTTGGCGGCACTCGTTCTGAGATCTTCCTATTCCGATCTCTCCCGTGCGGCGCGACAACAGCTCAAGATCAGGATCCTGGACGCACTTGGTTGCGCAATCGGGGCGCTTGATGGAGAGCCCATCCGGTCGCTCCGAGCGCAGACTGAGGAGTTCGGGGGCGCTCAACACTGTACCCTGATCGGCGGAGGGCAGACGGCCCCTGACCGTACGGCACTCTATAACGGCGCGCTGGTGCGCTATCTCGATTTCAACGACAGTTATCTGGCCAAGGGGGAAACCTGCCATCCGAGCGATAACCTCGGTGCGGTCCTGGCCGCCGCTGAGTATGCGAACCAGGACGGCCGAGGGCTTCTCACCGCCCTCGCGGTCGCCTACCAGGTTCAGTGCCGCCTGAGCGATGTGGCGCCTGTGCGAGGCAGAGGCTTTGACCACACAACCCAGGGGGCGTACGCCGCTGCGGCCGGCGTGTCGAAGGCCCTGGGGTTGAGCCGCTCGCAAACTGCGAATGCGATCGCCATCAGCGGGACCGCGTTCCCTGCGCTGCGAGTCACACGCACTGGGGCGTTATCACACTGGAAAGGTTTGGCCTACCCCAACACTGCGTTTGGCGCTACTCACTCGGCCTTCCTGGCCATGCGCGGCATCACCGGTCCACTGGAGGTCTTCGAGGGTAAAAACGGATTCATGGATACCATCGCCGGACCCTTCGAGATCGACTGGTCCAAAGAGGATCTCGAACGCGTGACGCACACCATCCTCAAGAAATATAATGCCGAGATCCACTCCCAGTCGGCCCTCGAGGGAATCCTCGAACTGACGCGCGAGCACACTCTTCGCGTGGAAGAGGTGTCGCTCGTTGAGATCGAGATTTTTGACGTGGCGTACCATATTATCGGCGGCGGCAAGGAAGGGAATAAGACCATCGTTCGCTCGAAGGAAGAGGCCGACCACAGTTTGCCGTACCTGGTGGCCGTCGCCATGCTGGATGGCCAAGTCATGCCGGAACAGTATCGGTCGGAGCGGATCCGTCGGGAGGACGTTCAGGCGTTGCTCCGAAAGGTCTCGGTGAGGCCGTCGGATGTGTATAGCCAGTACTTTCCGGATCGGATGCCATGTCGCCTCACGGTGTTGCTGGCTGACGGCCGGACCCTGGTCAAAGAGAAACTGGACTACGAGGGGTTTCACACTCGGCCGACAACATGGGAGACAGTCGTTCAGAAGTTCGAGCGGCTCAGCGCCCCATACAGCGATGTCTCGCTCCGTCGCGCAATCGTGGATGCCGTCGCCGACATCGAATCACTTCGCATCTCAGATCTGATGCGGCTGCTCGGCCAGGTGCGCCGGAGCGGATGAACGGCCCACAAAAGGAGGATAGACAATGGCCCGATTACAATCCACGCACGATGAGCGGGCGTTTGACTTTCTCAGGCTCAATGAGCGGCCGGCAAAGCCGCGCAGAAGCGGCGTCACCGAGATCCGCGGGCCCTACTACACTCCGATTGGCAAGCGATACCTGGAGGACCTGCTGGAGACGATGGGAACCTACGTTGATGCCTTGAAGTTCGCCGGCGGATCGTTCAGCCTGATGCCACGGACAGCCGTCAAGGAGCTCATCGACCTCTGCCACCGGTATAATGTCCTGGTCTCTACCGGAGGATTCATCGAACGAGTCGTGGCGCAGGGGCCGCAGGCCGTCAAACGGTACATCGACACCTGCCGGGAGCTGGAATTCGACATCATCGAAATCTCCGCCGGTTTCATCACGATTCCCACCGATGATTGGCTTCGGCTGGTGGAGGCCGTGCATAAGGCAGGGATGAAGGCCAAGCCAGAGATCGGTATTCAGTTCGGCGCCGGCGGCGCGACGGCCTCCGCAGAGTTGGAAGCCGAGGGCACGCGAGATCCCGAGTGGGCCATCCTGCAGGCCAAGCGTTTCCTGGAGGTCGGGGCCTATCTGATTATGATCGAATCGGAGGGGATCACGGAAAACGTCACGATCTGGCGCACCGATGCAGTAGCCAAGATCATCAATGCGCTGGGGCTGGAAAGGGTGATGTTCGAGGCTGCTGATCCGGAGGTCTTCGCGTGGTATATCAAGAATTACGGCCCCGAGGTGAACCTGTTCGTAGATCACAGCCAGATCGTTCAGCTCGAATGTCTCCGGTCGGGCATCTGGGGGACGAAAAGCCTCTGGGGTCGAGTCGTCACCTACAAGGGTTGAAGGTCCTGTTTTCTGAAGTCACAAGAGGCTCTGGGCCGTTTGCTGGATCATACGGAGCATGAAGCCAGGAAAGACCCCCAGCCAGATCAGCAAGAGCATGAGGACGGCCAGGACCATCGCCCCTCCATGAGTATAGGCCGGAAGCGGCGCTGGAGTCGTCGCGAGATGCCCCGCCGAAGGCTGAGAGAACATCGTCACAATAATCCGCAGATAGTAAAACATCCCGATCGCGCTGTTGAGTACGAGGACGAGTACCAGCCCCCACAAAGCCGATCCGATCCCGGCGGTCACGATAAAGAACTTACCGACAAACCCGGCCGTCAGTGGGATACCGGCTAGCGAGACGAGCATCGCCGTAAAGACACAGGCGATGCCCGGCCGCTGCCAGAACAGAGCCCGGTAATCAGCCATTGCGTCCGCATCGCCCTCCCTCCCAGACAAGACAGCGACAATACCGAAGGCGCCCAGCGTTGTCACGAAGTAGGCAACCAGATAGAAGGTGACGGCCTCCACCGCCAAAGAACCGGCAGCCAGCAACGCCACCAGCAGGTAGCCCAGGTGGGCAATCGATGAGTAGGCGAGGATCCGCTTAACGTTGTCCTGCATGAGCGCCAGCAGATTGCCAGCGAACATCGACGCGATGGCCATCAGACTGAAGACTAGGGTCAGCGAACGATAGCCGTGTCCCTCTGTCTGGTTGAAGAAGCGAAGCGCGAAGGCAAACATCGCGCCCTTAGAGACTGTCGCCACAAAGGCTGTGACCGGCGCAGGGGCCCCCTCGTAGATATCAGGCGTCCACATGTGGAACGGGACAACCGCCAACTTAAATCCGATTCCTGTGATCATCAAGGCGAGACCAGTCATCAGGTAGAGGCTGGGCGCGTCTGTCCCGGCGCGAACCCACGATGCCGCGCCTCCGAACGCCAGCGTCCCGGCCTGTGCGTAGATTAGTGCCATCCCGAACAGCAGAAATGCGGAGGAGGCCGCAGCCAGGATCAGATATTTCAGGCCTGCCTCGAGCGGCCGCCCTTCGGTCCGGACGTAGGCAATCAGGACATAGAGGGACACGCTCAACAGCTCCAATCCCAGGAAAAACGAGACAAAGTGACTGCTGGTCACCAGCACCATGGCGCCCAGTGTCGCCAGGAGCAATAAGGCATAAAACTCTTCGTACTCGCCCGTTCGTATCTTGAGATAACCGTACGAAAGGAGCGTCACGCCAATGCACGCGGCCAGGATCAACCCCACATAAAAGAGCGCGAAGCGATCGAGTACCAGGAGAGGCGTCACAGGGCGTGGCAGATAGCGTGATGCGGGCAGGAGTGATGCGAGGCTCAGCGCAAGCCCCAACAACGTCAGGACGACCGCTGCAAGGTGATGGCGATAGAATGCCGCCTGCAGCATGATCGTCACGGCAGCCGCACCGATCACCATCAGCGGCAACAGGGTGACGACGTCTGCACCGCTCACGGTATATCCTCTCGCAGATGGAGGCCCTGGACCGCATATTGTTGGAGGCCGGTCAGTGTCGGACGAGCCGTAGCGAGCACCGGCTGAGGGTAAAGCCCTAGCCAGACGATCGCAGCGATCATCGCCGCCATGACGGCCATCTCCCGAATCGAGAAGTCAGGGGGCGCCCACCCTGCCGTGTTGGGACCGTGAAATGTCCTCTGAACCAGGCTGAGTGAATAGATGGTGGCGGTGACGAGACCGACCGTAGCAATCGCCGCCAAGATGATGTTGGCTCGATAGGCGCCCAAGAGGACCAGGAATTCGGCCACGAAGTTGCCCAGACCCGGCAATCCCAACGAGGCGAGGGCAAAGATCATCCCGACCCCGGCCATTCGAGGCACGACGGACCAGAGACCGCCCATGCGCCGGATGTCGCGGGTATGGATCCGCTCGGCAAGCGCGCCGACAAGGATGAATAGCGCCCCCGTGCTGATGCCGTGGCAGATCATCTGCATGATGGCGCCTTGCAGCGCAAGCTCATTCCAGGCGAAGACCCCGATGAGGACGAAGCCAAGATGACTGACGCTGGTGTAGGCCACGAGCCGCTTGAGATCGGTCTGGGCGAAGGCCATGACGGCGCCGTACAGAATCCCGATGACGCCCAGCGCCATTCCCATTGGCGCAAAGGCGTGCGCCGCCTCTGGAAACAGTGGGACCACAAAGCGCATAAGACCGTATGCGCCGGTCTTCAACAGCAGGCCCGCGAGGATCACACTGCCGGCGGTCGGGGCCTCGGTGTGAGCGTCAGGGAGCCAGGTGTGGAACGGCACGGCCGGCAGCTTGACGGCAAAGGCGATGAAGAAGCCCAGCATCATCCACATCCCGGTCGATGACTGCAGCGGCGTGCCGAGCAGCCGAAAATAGTCGAAGGTATAGACGCCGGTACTGGCATGATGAACGAAGTACAGGCTGACGATAGCCACCAGCATCAGGAGGCCGCTGGCCTGTGTGAAGAGGAAGAATTTGATCGCCGCATAGACCCGATTCTCATGGCCCCAGATGCCGATGAGGAAATACATCGGGACCAGCATCATCTCCCAGAAGAAATAGAAGAGGAACAGGTCCAGGGCCAGAAAGACGCCAAGCACCCCCCCCAGGACCCACATCAGGTTGAAGTGGAAGAAGCCCACTCGTTCCTTCACCTCGGTCCACGACGCGCCGACGGACGCGATACCCAGGAAAAGCGTCAGCAGGACTAGCAGCAGACTCAGACCATCTGCCGCCAGGTGGAAGCGGATGCCGAACCGTGGGATCCAGTCCCAATCCGCCTCTGCCAGCCACCCTCCGCTATGCTCCATTTTGGTAAGGCCAACATACCCCATCCACCACATGGTCAGCGCCAGCACCAGGTCGATCACGAGGGCGGCCACTGAGATCCATCGCGGCCAGTGGGGACCCATCCGTTCAAGGGACCATGCCAGAAGCCCGCCGGAAAGTACAATAGCAATCACCCAAGCGAGGATCATGTCAGCAACACAATGGCCACGATGAGCACTGAGCCGGCCACGATCACCGCCGCGTATGATCGTACCCGTCCGGTCTGCGAGAGACGGAGCACGCGGTGGGACCGCTGACTGACCACAGCGGTACCCTGGTAGATCGTGTCGATGACGTCGTCTTTGTTCGCGAGGGCGGCCCATACGAATGGTCGCACCACCAACCGATCGTACAGCCAATCACACCCCCAGCCAGCGAACCAGAAGCGGTGCAACGCTGCACCTGCAGCGGATTGGGCGATCCGCTCGCCCAGATGTGGGCTTCGATGCCACAACAGGTAGGCCAGGTAGATCCCGAGCAGCGAAGCCGTCATAGCCAGAATCAACAGCCGCATTTCAGCCCCCGCGCCTGCATGCGGGGTCCCCATCCGCGGCAAGGCGGACTCAATGAAACTTGAGAAAAGGGATACGCCGCCTAGCGAATGCGGCACCTCCAGGAAACCTGCTCCTGCCGACAGGATGGCCAGGATGACCAGGGGGATGGTGATCCTGAGGCCGGGCTTGACGCTCGCTCGTGAGACGGGCGCGCCGAAAAATACGACAAAGACTACCCGAAAGATGTAGAGCGAGGTGAGTAAGGCGCCAAGCCATCCCGCCGCCCACAACCAGTGGCTGCCGATGCTGGAGGACCAGCTCTCCCACAAGATCCAATCTTTGCTGTAGAAGCCCGCCGTGACGAGGGGGAACCCCGCCAGCGAGGCGCTGCCGATAAGAAAGGTCCAAAAGGTCAGGGGAAGCTCTTTCCGCAAGCCTCCCATCCTGAAGATGTCATGTTCGTGATGCAGGCTCTGAATCACGGCGCCGGCCGCCAGGAAGAGCAGCGCCTTGAAGAAGGCATGGGTCACGAAGTGGAACATGGCGGCAGACCAAGCTCCCACCCCAAGCGCCAGGAACATGTACCCGATCTGACTGATCGTCGAGTAGGCCAGGACGCGCTTGATGTCCCGCTGGACCAGCGCGCTGCAGCCCGCCACCAGCAGTGTCAGCGCGCCGATGACGGCGACCGCGAACTGAACGTGAGGCGTCAGGGTGTAGAGCGGATGAACCCGCGCGATCAGATAGACCCCGGCGGTTACCATCGTCGCCGCGTGGATGAGCGCGCTCACCGGCGTCGGGCCTGCCATGGCATCGGGCAGCCAGGTCTGCAATGGAAGCTGGGCCGACTTGCCGAGCGCGCCTGCCAGGAGTAGAGCCGCCGCGGCGGTGGCCAGGCCCGATCCGACGGGCCACTGCCGGGAGGCCCGGACCATCATCTCCTGAAGGTCCAGGGTGCCCAGATGCCAGAAGAGGAGGAACAGGCCGATCGCCATCGCGCTGTCGCCGATCCGTGTGACAATGAAGGCCTTCTGGGCGGCCCGCCCGTTGGCCGGGTCCGTATACCAGAACCCGATAAGGAGATAGCTGCACAGGCCGACCCCTTCCCAGCCGAGGTACAGGAGCAGCAGGTTGTCGGCCAGCACCAGCGTCAGCATCGAGCCCACGAACAGATTCATGTAGGCGAAGAAGCGGCTGTATCCTTCGTCGTCGATCATGAACTCTGAGGAGTAGAGGTGAATGAGAACACTGACGAAGGTGATCACCAGCGTCATGACCAGTGACAGCGGATCGAGGTAAAGCCCGATCCGGGACGCGAACCCGCCGACGTCCATCCAGATCCAGAGCGACTGGGCAAAGGCCCCGCCGGGAGGAGGCAACAGAAGAAACCGGATCGCTACCAGGAACGCCACCAGCGCCGAGAGGCCCACCGACCCAACCCCAACCACAGCCGCACGCCTTCGCGAGAGCCGACCTCCTGCCACGGCCAGCACAAGGAAACCGCCGTACGGCAACGCTGGAATCAGCCAGAGCGATTGGAGCATCTCATCCCCGCATACCGCTGGCGGCGTCTACGTCAAGCGTCTTGAGGCGGGAATACATCTGCAGAACCAGCGCCAGCCCAACCGAGACCTCCGCAGCCGCCATCGTCAGGATGAAGATGAACATGACCTGTCCGTCGGCCTGTCCCCACCGCGCGCCGGCCACGACAAAGGCGAGGCCGGCTGCGTTCAGCATAATTTCGATCGACATCAGGATGAAGATGATATTGCGGCGGACAAGCAGACCGATCAGCCCCACTCCAAAGAGGATCCCGGCCAGCAGCAATCCGTGTTCTACAGGGATCGAGACCATGAGATTATCCGCGCTCCCTCTGGCTAGGCCGGCCAAGGTGGTAGGCGCCGATCAGACCCGCCAGCAGCAGCATCGAGGCCAGCTCGACGCCGATCAGGTACGGTCCCAACAGGACGACGCTCACCTGTTTTGGACCGACGACGGTCGCGCTGGATCCATGGCTCTCACCGCGGGACAGGATGTAGATCAGTTCCCCCAGCAGCACGACACACAGGATCGACGGACCCGCCCACATCCGGGGGTTCAACCACTGCCGCTCCTGCGCCGCCTCTGCCGAACCGAGGTTGAGGAGCATGATCGCGAAGACGAACAGGACCATGATGGCCCCGGCGTATACGATCGCCTCCAGGGCCGCGATAAATGGAGCGCCAAGCATAAAGAAGATCACTGCCACGGAGAGCAGCGAGACGATCAGATAGAGCAAGGCGTGCACCGCTCTCAAGGCTGTGACCACCATGACGGTGGAGCCGATGGCTACACTCGCCGCGATATAGAACGCCACGTCCATCGACGTTACGCCGGCGCGAGATTCCCATTACGGCATGAGACTTCGAACATCGACCGGCGTCTCCTCATTCTCATTCTCGCCCTTGCCTTTCCCACCGATGGCCACTCCGGCAACCCGGTAGAAGTTGTACTCGGGATACTTGCCGGGGCCGCTGATCAACAGGTCTGCCTTCTCGTAGACCAGGTTGCGTCGATTGTATTCGCCCATCTCAATGTCGGGGGTGAGTTGGATCGCGTAGGTGGGACACGCCTCTTCGCAAAACCCGCAAAAGATGCAGCGCGAGAAGTTGATGCGGAAAAACTGCGGGTATCGTCTGCCGTGCTCGTCCTCCGTGGCCTGAAGCGAGATGCAGTCCGGCGGGCATGCCGCGGCGCAGAGGTAACAGGCCACGCAGCGCTCGCCGCCGTCCGGGTCACGGGTGAGAACGATTCGCCCTCTCCACCTGGGCGGCAGGTAGGGTTTCTGCTCCGGGTACTGGACCGTAACCCGCCGTCGAAGGGCGTGCACACAGACGCGCCACAGAGTTTTCACAAGGCTGAGCATCGCGCACCACCCATTGTCATGTCCTCGAACTCAGCGCCAGCACAATGCCGCCCGTGACGATCAGGTTCAGCAACGCAAGCGGCAGCATGACCTTCCATGCGAACGCCATGAGCTGGTCGTAGCGCGGCCTCGGAAGCGCGGCCCGAAGCAGGATGAAGAAACAGACGAAGACGAAGGTCTTCAGCAGGAACCAGACGAGCGGCGGCAGCCAGGGGCCCAGCCACCCGCCAAAGAAGAGTGTCACGATCATGGTTGATATCAGGGTCATCCCGAGATACTCACCCACAAAGAACATCCCGAACTTCATGCCGGAGTACTCTGTGTGAAAGCCCGCGACGAGCTCGCTTTCCGCCTCGGGCAGATCGAACGGCAGACGGCGCGTCTCAGCGATGCCCGCCACAACGAAGACGAACAGGCCAAGCGCCTGCGGAATACAGAACCACAGATCTTTCTGGGCGTCCACGATGCTGCGCAGATCAAACGTTCCGGCCAGCATAACCACCCCCATCACCGAAAGCCCCATGAAGACCTCATAGCTCAGCATCTGCGCTGACGCGCGCAGCCCTCCCAGGAGGGCATACTTGTTATTGGACGCCCAGCCCGCCAGAACGATGCTGTAGACTCCGAGCGACGACATCGCCAGGAAGAACAGCAGCCCGATGTTCAGATCCGTCACGCCGATGCCCGGCGCGATAGGCACGACCGCGAACGACAGCAGCACGGCGACCATGATCACAGCCGGCGCGAGAATGAAGACCGCCTTCTCGGCGAATGGGGGAACCCAGTCCTCCTTGGCGAACAGTTTGATCGCGTCGGCCGGCACCTGCAGCAGGCCGAAGGGCCCGACACGGTTCGGACCGTACCGATCCTGCCAGAGCGCCAGCAGGCGCCGCTCGAGCCAGATCAGGAACGCAGCCGTGGTGAGCGCCCCGATGAGCACAGCGACGATATTCGCGCCCGATCGCATCAGTTCATTCATGCCGACTCGGCTTTCACTATCCTACCCCACGCAGGCAGGTCGATCCCGATCAAGCCGGGCACGCCGACAGGGAGTCCGGCTAACCCAACAGGCAGCGACGCATTGAGGATCACCGGCAGGCGGTAACCAACCTCGCCCAGGACCAGGTTCACCTCCTCACCAGGACCGGCATCGAGCGCTACGGCATCGGTAGGATTCAGCGCCAGATAGGGCCGGGGCGCGCGTTCCGCCACGGCAGGGGCCAGCATGCTCAGCTCCTCGGTCCCGAAGATGTGAAAGAACGGCGCCACCAGCCACGCATCGCTCCTGCGCTCGAAGGCTCGAGGAGGGTCGCTGAAGTAGCGCGCTGTTCCATTCCCGGCCGGCTCAAGCAGCCGTACGCCGGGATCTCCACCGTGTAATGGGCCACCCACCTCGCTCTGGAACTTGTTGACCGACTGAACGGAGTTCCAGCCTGGCGCCCAGAAGAACGGGATGAGCGGGGACGGCGGTTCACCCGGGTACCCTTCCATCGAAAAGGCGAAAGGCGAGTCGGGATCGTCGGACGCCTTCGGCTCGTGAACGCTCACTTGGGCGTGCATGGCCGTACGGCCGCTGTACCGGGCCGGCTCGCGCGGAATCTTCTGACCCGCCATGCGAAAGTCAGCCGACGGCGCCGCCTCCCGGAGCCGCTTGAACGCCGGCACGGTATGCGCGCACGCAGCAACAATCTCGTCCAGGGTCCGCCAGACGGGGCCGTCCGCGCGGCCAGCGGCTGTCAACAGATCGCGAACCCATTTCCAGCTTTCCTGAATCTCCCCATCCGGCGTCATGACGCTATAAAAGCGTTGAGCGCGTCCTTCACTGCTGAGCAGTGTGCCGCTCGTCTCGGCAAACGTCGCGGCCGGGAGCGTGACGTCGGCTTTTGAGACAGTCGCGTGGTCCAGGTGATCGATCACAATAATGTTGCGGACCGTGTCCAGGAACGCGTCCACAGCGACAGCATCGGCCCGCCGGTAAAGATCGTTCTCCAGAACGATGACCGTATCCGCCCGTCCCTGCTGCGCCATTTCGAAGGCCCGACCGAGACTGTCGCCGCCCATGAGCGCAAGACCAAGGCTGTTGCACTCCGGCATCGTGAAGCACAAGCCGGCGGGCCGGCCTTTCCCGCACAGGGCCCAGGCCACGTTGGCGGCAGCCTGGATCACGGGCTCGCTCCCACAACCGATCCCGGAGATCACAAGCGGACGTGCGGCGCTCGCTAACGCCTGCGCAATACGCCTGGCCACAGGTCGCAGTTCTGCCGGCAGATCAGGCACTGGTGGAGCGTCGTCGCTCACCTCGTGAGCGACCGCGAACCCGAGCCGGGCCAGATCGTCAGGGGCTGCCCGATAGCTCTCCGTCGTCACGTCGTCCAGTCCCGTGCTGCTTGTGGCGGCGAGGAACAGCGGCCCGTTCGCGTGCTGGATCGCTGTCCGGACGGCAGCATCGTGCCACACGGGGATGCGCAACGCGTCGGCGATCTTCATCGGCGCTTGCCGCACCGATTGGCGAAGGGCCAGCGCCAGTCGCGGCGCCGTGTTGGTCACGTCCTCACCCAGCACGAACACGGCATCGGATAGCTCAATGTCCCGGAGCGACGGCGATCGCGCCGGCCCGTCTTGCAGAATCGCGACGATCGCGGACAGCAGGCGCACGTCCCGTTCGCAGATGCCGACAGAAAACTGGTCCGGACCGACGAGGGTACGCAATGCAAAGTTCGCTTCGATCGAGGCCCGAGGCGATCCGATCCCGATCACCCTCGACCGATCTGAAAGAAGCCGGACCAGATGCGGAAGGATGCTGTCCTTGGAGATAGGCTGCTTCTCCTCACCGCGCCCGGTGCGGAGCATCGGGCGGCGGATCCGGCGCTCACTGTTTACGCACTCGTAGCCGTAGCGCCCGCGGTCGCACAGGAAATAGCCGTTGACCTCGCCGTTGTAACGGTTGCGAATGCGTCGCAGCGTACCGTAGCGCTCGCCCGGGATTGTGTTACAGCCCAGCCCGCAGTGGACGCAGATGGAGGGAGCCGTCTGAAGATCCCATTTGCGGGTGTAATGACGCTTCAGGGTCTTATCGGTGAAGACCCCTGTGGGGCAGATCTCCACCAGATTGCCGCTGAACTCGTTTTCCAGCACCCCGTCCTCATGACGGCCGAAGTAGACGTAATTGCGCGCGGCAAAGACGTCGAGGTCCCGGCCTCCCGCATAATCCCGATAGAAGCGAACGCACCGGTAACACTGGATACATCGATTCATTTCATGATTGAGAAAGGGGCCGAGGTACTGATTCCGGTGTGTTCGCTTCTTGAACCGACAGCGGCGATAGATATGACCCGTCATCACCGTCATATCCTGCAGGTGGCACTCGCCTCCTTCATCGCAGACGGGACAATCGTGCGGGTGGTTCTCCATCAACCACTCGATCACGCCGGCCCGGAATGCTGCCGCCTCCGGATCGTCGATCGAGATATGTGTTCCGTCGACGGCCGGCGTCATGCAGGCCATGACGATCCTGCCCTTCGTGTCCTCCTCATCCTCGAACTGCTTAATGGCGCATTGGCGACAGGCGCCCACTGAGTTCAATGCCGGGTGCCAGCAGAAGTACGGAAGGTCGAAGCCCAGCGACAGGCAGGCGTGCAGAAGATTATCGCCGGCATCAACCTCGTACGGCAGCTTGTCGATGTAGATCACGGCCATCGGCTATCTCCACGGGCAACGCCTCTCGCGGATATGCCGTTCGAAGTCTTCGCGGAAGTATTTCAGGGCGCTCCCGAGCGGCTCCATAGCGCCGGGAGCAAGCGGGCAGAATGTCAACCCCGGACCAAGGAACTTGGTGTGGAGAGCCAGCCGCTCCAGATCGCCTGCCTGTCCACTCCCCTCTTCGAGCGCCTGAAGGATCTTGGCCGTCCACGGCAGTCCCTCACGGCAGGGCGTGCACCACCCGCACGATTCCTGCGCAAAGAAAGCCTCCAGATTCCCTACAAAGCCGACCGGACAGGTCCGATCGTCCAGAATGATCATCGTACCGGTGCCCATCCGGCTCCCGGCTTTCGAGACCGACTCAAAATCCATCTTGACATTGAGGTGTGCTTCGGTAAGGAAATCGGTTGAGGCGCCGCCGGGCAGCAGACCATGAAATCTGAATCCGTCGCGCATACCCCCCGCATGCTCTTCAAGGAGCGCCCCGATCGTCGTACCCATCGGCAACTCCCACACGCCCGGCCGCCTGACCCTGCCACTGACGCCATAGAGCTTGGTCCCGCTGTCGCGTGTATCACTCAAGCCTTTGAACCACTCGACCCCATTGTTGACGATGTGAGGGATATTGCAAAGTGTCTCGACATTGTTCACAACGGTAGGCTTGCCCCACAGGCCGGAGATCACCGGATGAGGAGGCTTGTATCGCGGCGTGGCCCGCTTGCCTTCGAGGGCATTGAGCAGGCCCGTCTCCTCACCGCACATATAGCGGCCGGCGCTGATGTGCACATGGAGTTCCAGATGATAGTCGGACCCGAGGATGTTCCTGCCAAGATAGCCGCCCGCGTAGGCCTCAGCGATGGCTTTGGTCAGGAGCCGCTCCGCCTCCCGATACTCCCACCGCAGAAAGATGTAGGCCACCTCAGCCTCGATGGCGTATGAGCCGACGATCATGCCCTCGATGAGTTGATGCGGATTACCTTCGAGGAGGAGGCGATCCTTGAAGGTTCCCGGCTCCATCTCATCGGCATTGGCGATAAAGTACTTGGGTCGAGGCGCCTCCTCACCCATCGGCACAAAGCTCCACTTCAGACCGGTGGGGAAGCCGGCCCCGCCGCGCCCGCGCAAGTTGGAGTCCTTTACCAGCGCGGTCACGCCTTTGGGTGTCATATCACGAAGGGCCTTGCGGACCGCCGTATACCCCCCTGCCCGTTCGTACCCCTTCAGGTCAGGAGGCGGCTCACCGGGCCTGATGTTCATGGTCAGCGGTCGTTCGTTCCCCATCTCCCTTTCCCGGCGTGCCCGCGCAGCCGTACTGGTGAAGGATCGGGTCCAGCGTTGCTGGGCTCACGTCGCCATAGAGGTCCTCATCGACCATCATCGCAGGCGCATGATCACAGGCGCCAAGACAGACATTCGGAAGCAGCGTGAACCGGCCATCGGCGCTCGTCTCCCCGAATGCGATTCCAAGCCGGGCCGTTACCTGTTCGCGGAGACGCTCATATCCCATGATCCAGCAGGAGATACTGTTGCAGAGCAGGATCACGTGCGTCCCCACGGGCTTTCGAAAGATCAGGTTATAGAATGTTGCGACGCCATCAAGCTCGTCCGTCGTCATCTGCAGCAGCCGAGCCAGCTCCTTGAGATCATCATCCGAGACCCAACTGTGATGTCGTTGTACGATCTGCAACGCCTCGATGCACGCGCCCCGCCTCTGCGGGTAGCGCCGTGTCGCGGCCTCGATCGTCTGCTCAATCTCCTTGGGAAGCATCATGCCCTCTCCTCAATCGCCGGGCCACGCATGCCTCATCGGTCCACATCCGCCAGCACGTAATCGAGGCTGCCCAGGATCGCCAGCAGATCAGGAATCATCATCCCGCGACTGATCAGCGGGATCATCTGCAGGTGCGGAAACGACGGCGTCCGGATACGTACCCGGTAGGCAATCGTGCCGCCATCGCTGACCAGGTAGTAGCCGTTGTTGCCCTTGGTCGCCTCGATACCGACGAACGCCTCACCCGGCGGGATGACCGGCCCCCAACTGACGCTGAGGAAGTGCGCGATGAGCGTTTCGATATCGTACATCGTGCGCTCTTTACGGGGCGGGGTCGCGAGGGGATGCGCCGACTTGTACGGGCCAGGAGGCATGGCATTCAGGCATTGCTCGACGATACGCAGGCTTTGTCGGATCTCCTCGACCCTGACGGTCGCTCGGCCGTAGCAGTCGCCGCGTTTCGCAGTCGGAATCGCGAACTCGAACTGGTCATAACCGGAATAGGGTCGCCTCTTGCGAAAATCCCACTCGAATCCACAGGCCCGCAGATTAGGACCGGTGACGCCCCAGTCAATGGCCTCGTCCGGGGTATAGCTGCCCACGCCCTGGGTGCGGGCCTTGAAGATCCGGTTCTCCATCACGAGACTGTCATATTCGGTCAGCCGCCGCGGCATGTATTCGACGAACTCCCGCACCAGTCGGTCCCAGCCCTTCGGAAGGTCTTGCGCCACCCCTCCGATGCGGAACCAGCTCGGATGCATCCGACCGCCGGTGATCGCCTCGACGATGTCGAAGATGCGCTCCCGATCGTTGAACATGTAGAACACCGGCGAAAGCGCGCCCACATCCTGGGCGAAGGTGCCATACCAGACCAGGTGGCTCGCAATCCGGAATAGCTCCGCCATCATGATCCGGATCACCTTCACCCGATCGGGTACTTCGATCCCTGCCAGCCGCTCCACGGCCAGGACATACGCCAGATTATTCATGACCCCGCCGAGGTAGTCCACCCGATCAGTGTAAGGGATGAAGGTGTGCCACGACTGCCGCTCCCCCATCTTTTCCGCTCCCCGATGATGAAAGCCGATGTCGGGAACGGCATTGATGATCTCTTCGCCGTCAAGCTGGAGCACGATGCGCAGGACGCCGTGGGTTCCGGGATGCTGCGGTCCCAGGTTGAGAAACATGAACTCCGTGTCCTCGTCGCGGCGCTTCAACCCCCACTCCTCCGGCCGGAATTGCAACGCCGCCTGCTCGACCTCCTCCTTCTCCTCCGGCAGGCGAAAGGGGTCCATCTCGGTAGCGCGAGCGGGATGCTCCTTGCGCAGCGGGTGCCCCGTCCAGGTGTCGGGCATCAGGATTCGTTTCAGATGCGGATGACCCTCGAATCGAATGCCGAACATATCCCACGTCTCGCGCTCGTACCAGTTCGCCGATGGCCAGATATCGGTTACCGTGGGACAGGAAAGGGAATCGCCTTGGAGCGGGACCTTCAGCCGGATATCCTGGTTTCTTTCAAAGGAGAGGAGATGATAGACCACGGTGAAGTCGCTCTTAGGCTGGCCCCGGCGAGTCTTTCGAGCCCGCTCGTCGATGGCGGTCAGGTCATACAGCATCCGGTACGGGCGATTCACCTCTGCCTTGAGGTAGCGGAGAACGGACCGGATCGCCTCACGAGCGACCCACACGGTGGGAATCTCATCTCGCGTCTGTTGCACCGCGATGACCGCCGCCGCGTCACGTGTCTTCAACTCATCGGTAATCACGCCTTCCGTAGCCATCAGCGGCGTCACTCGTCTCGAACTGTCATGGGGCCTTCGGGTGTGATCGGTCAGACGTCATTCGGTGCGCGCAGCACGGTGGTCCGCTGTCGCGCAGCACGGTTGCCGTCGCGCATGGACGGCAGCGGCGGTCGCGTCACCGATTGTGGCCCCACCATCCAACTCAGCGGCCGACGCTCGGCGCCTACAGCCTGCTGCAGGAGGAGCAGGCCCTCCATAAAGGCCTGCGGCGACGGCGGACAGCCCGGCACATAGACATCGACCGGCAGGAACTTGTCCACCCCCTGAACGACGCTATAGATGTCGTACATCCCGCCGGAGTTGGCGCATGAGCCCATGGAGATCACCCAACGAGGCTCCATCATCTGCTCGTACAGGCGCTTGACAATCGGCGCCATCTTGATGAATACGGTGCCGGCGATGACGATGACATCCGCCTCTCTGGGGGTACCGCGAATAACCTCGGCGCCGAAACGAGCGATGTCGTATTTACTGGTGATGCTGGTCGCCATCTCTACGAAACAGCACGACAGGCCGAAGTTGAACGGCCAGATCGAGTTCTTCCGGCCCCACGCCAGGAGGTCCTGCAGACGGGCCAGGATGAAGCAGCGGCGGACCTCTTCATCGAACGGCGCGTCGCCGCCCCACCCCGACGGCTGTGAAACGCCCGCTTGACTCATGCGCCAGCTCATCAGCCTACCCTGCTTCCGGCGAGCGTGTCGGCCGCCGCCCAAGCGGTCCCCAATCGAGCGCACCCAGGCGCCAGAGATAGACGAGCGCAGCAATCAGGACGCCGACAAAGATCAGGATCTCGACGAACCCTGTCCAGCCCACATCGTCTAGTGCTATTGCCCAGGCGAACAGGAACACCGCCTCCACGTCGAAGATCACGAAGCATACGGCGACAAGGTAAAACTTGACAGAGAGCCGCACGCGCGCGGATCCCGTTGAGAGGATACCGGACTCATATGGCTCCCCCGTCGAGGTCTCGCTGTGACGTTGGCCCAGCAGGGCGGAGAGGCCGATCATCGCGCCAACGACCGCGATCACAGCCGCACAATACAGGGCGAATGGCCACACCGGCTCCATGCTCACCTCCACAGCCCTCCTGCCCCTCCCACTCCTCAACTGCCCTTTACCTGGCAGCCGACACCACATCAGGCATGGTGTCTACTCGACAACCCATACGGTAATGCCCTGTCCTCTCTTGATCAACTCGTCTCCCACATGATGCTGAAACAGCCCCTTCAGCCCGGGAAGCGACTCTCGACCGACGACAACGGTACCGCACCGCGATGCGCGCGCCGTCTCGAGGATCTCCCGCACTACCTCCTCCCCGCTCGTCGATGTGCACAACTGGGTCTCCACGCCTGAAATCGGCATTCCAGCCTTTCGGAGGATCCACTTGGCCCGGGCAAGTACGGGCCGGGCAGCGTTTTCTGCCTGATCAAGCCATCGGGTCTGCGCCGCGTGCTCCGCCGCTTCACGTCTCTCCTCCTGCTCCGGATTTTCAGATCCGCCACACTCAAGCAGCGCGGGAGGCACAGAGGGGAGGACGTGAACCAGTCGCACACGAAATCCACTTCGACGTCCGATCATTGTCGCGACATAGGTTACAGCCCGACTGGACGCCTCTGAGTCATCTACCGCCACGAGAATCCTTTTGCTCTGGTCCATCAGTATGCTCCTGCTCGCAGCACATCATTCATACACGCGCCACCCCGACAGTTGAGTGTCGGTGTCGCCGGTTTTGTTTACCCAGCCTCTCACGTCAGCGACCTACCATTATTGTATACGCGGCAACACCCCAATATGCTGTGAGAGGTCTCACATATCCTACAAGCTGTCGTATTCGCCAGTGTCGCCGACTGACGGGCGACCGCGTCCACATCAGCAGGCACAGGAACCTCCACACAAAGACATTCAACCGGTTACGACCGGGTTGGACCAGCCGCCTGGCGGCGCGAGTAATTCGGCTTCCGCCGGCCCCCAGGTCTTCGGTGCATATTCGCGTGGCGGCGTCTCAACGTTCAGCGCCTGATCAACGATGCGCCAGGCCTCCTCGACGTAATCCTCGCGGGCGA
Organism: Candidatus Methylomirabilota bacterium; assembly: GCA_003104975.1. Classification (NCBI taxonomy): domain Bacteria; phylum Methylomirabilota (SeqCode); species Candidatus Methylomirabilota bacterium. Next base: position 623,939 of record PQAM01000010.1, on the reverse strand, counting down.
ACAATGTAGCGTCCCCCGCCATCGCGTCGGTGAGGACGCGTTCGTAGGCGTCCATCTCCTTGGCGAATGGATGGCGGCTCGCCAGCAGCTCCGAGAGCAGGCTCTGCGATTCTTCAAGGGGCGAGGTAACATTCAAGCCGAAGGCCAGCACGATATCGGGACTGATCCGCAACCGAACGTAGTTCGATTGCAGATCGTACTGCTCGTACATCGTTGGCGGACGTCGCAACCGGATGACAATCTCGGTGCAGGTGACGGCGAGGCATTTACCGGCGCGGATATAAAAGGGAACCCCGCGCCACCGCCAGGAATCGACCTCCAGCTTGAGAGCGGCAAACGTCTCCACTCTGGAATCCGACGCCACGCCCGCCTCGTTCCGGTAGTCTCGAAACTGTCCGCGCACCAGATCCGACGGCGCGAGCGGCGGAATGGCCTTGAGTACCTTCACCTTCTCGTCTCGGATCGATTCACTATCGGTGCGCACGGGCGGTTCCATCGCCAGATTGGCCAGGATATGAAACAGATGGTTTTGCACCACGTCGCGGATCGCGCCGACCTGCTCGTAAAACACCCCCCGGCCTTGCACACCGAACTCTTCCGCCATGGTAATCTGCACGCTTTCGACGTGGGAACGATTCCAGAACGGTTCCAGCATCGCGTTGGCGAACCGGAAGAACAACATACTGTGCACGGGCTGCTTACCGAGGTAGTGGTCGATGCGAAAGATCGCGCTCTCGGTGAACGTGTTGAGCAGAATGTGATTCAGGGCCCGCGCCGAGGACAGGTCGCGGCCGAAAGGCTTTTCGATGATGACGCGCGCGTTAGCGGTGTCGCCCATTCGGGCCAGTTGTTCCACCACCGCACCGAACGCCGCAGGCGGGATGGCGAGGTAATAGGCCGGCCGCTGGGCCCCGCCTAACTCGCGACGCAAGGCCTGAAACGTCTCGGCATCGTTGTAGTCGCCGTCCACATAGCGCAGGTAAGAGCACAGTTGCTCAAAGGCGGCCGGGTCCAATCCACCGTGTCTCTCCACACTGTCCTTCGCCCGAGCCTTCAGTTGGTCCAGGTTCCAACCTGATTTGGCGACGCCGATGATCGGTGCCCGGAGCGTCCCGCGCCTGACCATCGCCTGCAATGCCGGGAAGACCTTCTTGTAGGCCAGATCGCCAGTGGCCCCAAAAAACACCAACGTGTCCGAACGAAAAGCGTCGGGGTTCACGGTTGTGTTGCCTCCGGTTGTTCCAGATGCCCGCCGAAGCCGAGGCGCATGGCCGAAAGCAGTGTGTCCTGACAATCCGCTTCGCCGCGCGAGGCGAACCGTGCGTAGAGCGCGGCGGTCAACACCGGCACCGGCACACCCTCATCCCGCAGCGCCTCTCCGAATGTCCGTGCATTCGCCGATCTCGGCCACGTGATCCAGAGCAGCCGCGCCACGGTCTCCTTCAGTCTTGTTTTCCTACCCATGAGCGTGTCCGCCTCGAGAATTGACGCTTGCCTCATCGCTGCCACAGGATCTGGGCGGCTTCCAGGGGAACAGCGACGCCGTCGTGATACGGGACGATCCTCGCGGTGTAGTCGCTCGCCGGCCGGCTTGCCGGCAACGTGGCGCGGTACACACGGCCGCTGACCGCGCCCACCAGTTGTCGGACACGTTGCATGGCGTGCAGGGACGGCGGTTCTCCGTCAGCGCTGTCGGCGTAGAGTTGCACCCGCACGGTATCCGGATCGAGATCATCGAGGTACACATGCACCTCGAAATCATGCTGCGCCCCGTTGGTGTCGATCGTTACGTCGCCAAATCGCAGCGCGGCCCACTTGTCTGCAAGCGTGCGCTGCCACTCGAACATCTGCCGGCCCCCGGCGCCGTTGTCGGCAGCGCGCGCCCGGTAGGCCGTGGCGGCCGGCAGGTAGTGCTGTTCCGTGTACTCACGTACGGCGCGCCCGGCGGCAAACCGCGGCGTCAACTGCGCCATGCTTGCCCGCATCCGCGCGACCCACGCCCCGGGCATGCCGTTCGCGTCGCGGGTGTAAAACGCGGGGATCACCTCGCGTTCGAGCAGGGCGTACAACGCCTCCGCTTCGGCCGCGTCCCACGTCGGATCGTCGTTGTGCTCCCGGCCGTCGCCCAACGCCCAGCCGACTTCTGGCGTATAGGCTTCCGCCCACCAGCCGTCCAATTCCGACACATTCAGGCCGCCGTTGACAAGCACCTTCATGCCGCTCGTGCCGCAGGCTTCCCACGGTCGCCGGGGGGTGTTGAGCCACACATCCGCCCCTTGCACCAAGCGCTCGGTCAACAGCATGTCGTAATCGCTCAGGAAGATCACATGCGGCCGCACGTCGGGCCGCCGGATGAACCGGATCCATTCCCGGATCATGGCCTGCCCAGCCAGGTCGGCCGGGTGGGCCTTACCGGCAATGATCAGTTGCACTGGACGCTGCGGATCGGCCAGCAGGCGCAGCAGCCGTTCCGGGTCGTGCAGCAGCAGGTTGGGCCGCTTGTAGGTCGCGAACCGGCGGGCGAAGCCGAGCGTCAAGGCGTCCGGATCCAGAAGATGCTGCGCCTCGGCCACGGCCGCGGGCGGCGCCCCGGAGGCGATTAATTGGCGGGCCAATCGTTCGCGCACGTATTCGACAAAGGTCTTGCTGGCAGCCGCGCGCATCTGCCAGAGCTGCGTATCGGAGACGCGGCAGAAGTCCTCCTCCAAGGTGTCCGTCATGCCCAGCCAGCGGCCCTTGCCGCAGGTCTCGGTCCACAGCGCGTCGGCTGCCGCCGAGTCCCAGCTTGGGACGTGGATGCCGTTGGTCACGTGTTGCACCGGCACTTCGGCCTGCGGCCAGTGGGGAAACAACGGCTGAAAAAGGCGCCGGCTCACCGTCGCGTGGAGCCGGCTCACACCATTAATCGCGCCGCTGCCGCGGATCGCCAGGTACGCCATATTGAACTCCTCCGTCGCGTCATTGGGTTGCCGCCGACCCAATGCCAGCAGCTCCTGCACCGAAATGCCAAGCTGCATGCGGGCGTACCGGCTCAGGTATTGCTCTATGAGCGCCGGCGCGAAGCGGTCGAACCCGGCCGGCACGGCGGTATGCGTGGTAAAGAGGTTGCCGGCGCGCGTGACGGCCAACGCCGCAGCGAAGGGCTGACCGGTCTCGTCCATGCACGTCCGAACGCGCTCCACCACGGCAAAGGCCGCATGCCCTTCATTCAGATGACAGACCTCCGGTCGGAGGCCGAGCGCGCAGAGCAGCCGCCAGCCGCCGATGCCGAGCAGCAGCTCCTGCTCCAAGCGCAGCTCCGGTCCGCCGCCGTACAATTCGCTGGTGATCCCGCGATGCGTCGGGGAGTTCGCTGCGTCATTGGTATCGAGCAGGTACAACGTCACGCGGCCGACCTGGACCTGCCAGGCCCGCAGCCACACCGAATAACCGGGCAAGGCGATCTCCAGGCGCAACCACTCGCCGTTCGCTTCGCGCACCGGCGTGATCGGCAATTGCCCGGGCTCGTTGTAGGGAAAGAGCGCCTGTTGCGCCCCCTCTGTGTCGATCACCTGCCGAAAATAGCCTTGCTGGTACAGCAGTCCCACGCCCACGACCGGCACGCCCAGGTCGCTGGCGGCCTTGAGCTGATCGCCCGCCACATTGCCCAACCCGCCCGAGTAGATCGGGAGCGCTTCGCTCAACATAAATTCCATACTGAAATAGGCGACGCAGGTCAGCGGCGACTGCGGGTGCTGTTGCTGGAACCACCCGGGCGTCTCCGCCGCCTGGCGCTTGGCGCGCACCAGGCCGGCCACCGTGTCGCGAAATGTAGGGTCGGCCATCGCGCGCGCGAGGGTGTCCCGCGACACCGTCTGCAGGACAACCCAGGGGTTGTGGGTCAGCTCCCACAGCGCCGGATCGAGCCGCTGCCACACCTCGTCGGCAGCATGATTCCAGGACCAGCGCATGTCGAGCGCCAGCTCCCGCAACGCATCCGCCCCGACGATATCGACGGACGAACACGGGTCTCTGGGATCGCACGATGTCTCAGGCGTGCTCATATGCCCTCCTTGGGCAGCGCAACATTCACCGTCTTGCCGACGATGACTTGCGCCTCTTCGAGGATGCGCCGCAGGTGATCCGGCCCCCGAAAGCTCTCGGCGTATATCTTGTACAACTCCTCCGTCCCCGAGGGCCGGGTCGCGAACCAGCCGTTCTCGGCGATCACTTTCAGGCCGCCGATCGGCGCGCCCGTGCCCGGCACCGTGGTGAGGATCGCCTGGATCTTCTCGCCCGCCAGTTCCTCGAACTCCACCTGTTCGGACCTGATGTTCTTGAGCCGCTCCTTCAGTTCGGGCGTCGCTGGGGCGTCCAATCGCTCGTAAGCCGGCGCGCCGAATTCCTGCGTGAGCTCCTGGTACATCTCGCCGGGGTCGCGCCCGAGCCGCGCCGTCATTTCCGCCGCCAACAACGCCGCGATGATCCCATCCTTGTCTGTAGTCCAGACCGTTCCATCGCGGCGGGCAAACGACAGCCCCGCGCTTTCTTCGCCGCCGAACCCGAGCGAACCGTCACGCAGCCCTTCGACGAAATACTTGAATCCGACCGGCGTCTCGTACAGCTTGCGCCCCAGCCGGGCCGCCACGCGGTCCATCATCTGGCTGCTGACGATGGTCTTGCCCACGGCCGCCTCCTTCGACCAGGCGGGCCGGTGCTGGAACAGATAAAAGATCGCCGCCGCCAGATACTGATTCGGCTGGAGCAGCCCGGCGCTGCGCGTCACGATGCCATGCCGGTCATGGTCGGTGTCGCAGGCAAAAGCCACCTCAAACCGGTCCTTCAGCCCGATCAGCCGTTGCATGGCATCCGGCGACGAGCAATCCATCCGAATCCGGCCGTCCCAGTCCAGCGTCATAAACCGGAAGGTCGGGTCAACAACGTCGCTGACGATCTGCAGATTCAAGCCGTAACGGTCGGTAATCGGCTGCCAATAATGCACACCCGCGCCGCCCAGAGGATCGACTCCCAACCTGATCTTCGCGTCACGAATGACCTCGACATCAATCACATTGCTCAGGTCGTTGACATAGGTTGCGCGGTAGTCATACCGGTGCGTCGTCGCTGCGCATCGGGCCCTCTCGTACGGCACTCGTTTCACGTCGCGCAGACCGGTTTCGAGATACGCATTTGCCTGCCGCTCGATCCAACCCGTGATCTCGGTGTCGGCCGGCCCGCCGTGCGGCGGATTGTATTTAAACCCGCCGTCCTCGGGCGGATTGTGCGACGGCGTGATCACAATGCCGTCGGCCAAACCGGTTGTGCGCCCGCGGTTGTAGGTGAGAATCGCAAGGGAAATCGCCGGCGTGGGCGTGAACTCATCCGGGCCGGCAATCATAACCTCGACCTCGTTGGCGGCCAGCACCTCCAGCGCGCTCACCCGCGCGGGCACCGACAACGCATGCGTATCCATGCCGAGGAAGAGCGGGCCCTCGATATGCTGCGCGCGACGGTACTGACAGATGGCCTGTGTGATCGCCAGAATATGCGCCTCGTTGAACGACTGCTCGAACGCCGAGCCGCGGTGCCCCGACGTGCCGAACGCCACGCGCTGAGCCGGCACAGCCGGGTCCGGCGCCTCGGAATAATACGCCGTGATCAGCCGCGGGACGTTCACCAGCATACTGAGATCGGCCGGCCGGCCGGCTTGCGGACTGTGCTTCATAGCCTCTCTCCCCTGATACGTTGGATCACAACCTTCGCGACCATCATCTGCTCGTGTGGTTTCGCCTCGCGTTCGACGCCGAGACGCGTCGGTCCGCGTTACAGACAAGGGTACGGCCGACCCACATGAGATCGATAGCGTGTATGCGACGCATGGAACGTTTCTTTGTCCCTCCACGCTGTCTATACCGGCGTATGCGTGACATGTTCGGCAGCATCCTGTTCCGGCAGGCGGTCAGCGGCCAACCGTCCGGCGGCATCAAGGCGATCGAGCAGCATGTAAAAATAGACCAACCCGGCGTACGGTTGCCATCGTGCGGTGAGCCGGCGCACGTCGGTGTAGGCCAACGGTCGTCTCAGGCCCAGCCAGCGCCGCAGGTTGTTGCGGGCGCCGACGTCGTCACCGGGACACACATTCAGCCGTCCGAGTCCTCGTAGCAGTGCGTACTCGGCACTCCAACGCCCGATGCCCTGAAATCTGACCAGACGCTCCACGACGGCGTCGTCGTCCGGATCGTTCAGCGCGTCCCAATCGATCTGTTCACCCACGCACGCGCGGGCCAACGCGATCAGCGACGAACCTTTTTGCCGGCTGAAGCCGAGGCGCCGCAATGTCGCCGCGCGTAGGGGCGCTACGTCTTCGGGTCGCGGGAATGCGTAAACGATCTCACCAGCGCCCTCAACCGTAAGGCCGCACTGCTCCGTCAGTCGGTTCAACAGCAGCATGCCAACCGACAATGACATCTGTTGGCAGGCGAGGGCGTTGGCCAGGGTTTCAAACATCGTCGGAAACCGCGGCGGTTTGAGTCCGCGAAATCGGCTAACCAGCGCCTGCAGTTTCGGGTCGGCTGCCGCGCGCCGATAGAACGGCGCCAGGTTGATGCGCAGCCCCAGCAGGCGCTCCAGGGACTCCCTGACCGTCGCCTTCGCGTCGGTTTCGATTCGCGGACCCGTAAGCGTGACCCGCAGGCGCGGCGAATCTAACGAGCCGACCTGCGCGACGGCGACTTCGACGGCGCTGCCCTTCACTACCAGCGCCCGCCCATAGACCCGACCATTCCAACGATCCATCACGTTGTGCGGCCGTCGTCTCAATGCCCAAGCCGTCAGATCCAGGCGAAACGGTGCGACCGGCCGCAGCCAGAACGTGGCAGACGCGCTCACAGTCATTCGCGCCTATTCACACATAGCCGACCGCGCCGACCTGCGCGCACGGCAGTCTTGGTCACGCTTCAATGGTCAGCTCCCGCGACCCGCGATCGACGCGTCATCACTACGACTCGGCTGCGTTGATTGTGCGTCGGCCACGCATCACATGTTGGCGAGTTCCCCAAAGTATTCTTCGTCCTCATTATATCCGCCTTCGCCACGGCGGACATCCCTGCGTCGCGCTCCCCGGCATTTCTTTTTGCGATGATATCCTCCCATACCCTCATATTCTGTGAGAGGTCTCACAGGACTCTCGCCACGTTCATGCTATGTTTCAATTATGGATTTCTGGCGTGACTTCCATGGACCGAACGCGGCGTACGTACTGGAGCTGTATGAACGGTATCGGCAGGATCCCGATTCAGTCGACGCCGCCACCAGAGCGTACTTTGCTCACTGGACGCCACCTGTAGATCGCGCACCGCCCATTTCCGCGCTTACCCTGGACAAGATTGTCGGCGTTATTCATCTCACCCAGGCCATCCGAACCTACGGCCATCTCGCGGCGCAGCTTGACCCGCTGGGTCGCGGGTCAACCGGTGATCCCTCGCTCGAGCCGGCTTTTCACGGCGTCACCGAGGAAGACCTCCACTCGCTCCCGGCCGGCCTGATCGGCGGCCCGGTGACGGAGGGATCGCGTACCGCCTTCGAGGTCGTGCAGATCCTCCGCACGATCTATACCTCCGGCATCGGTTATGATTATGGCCAGATCCGGGTTCCGGAGGAGCGAGACTGGCTGCGAGACGCCGCTGAATCCGGCCGGTTCCGACCGCCTAACGACCCCATCGACCAGGAGGCGCTGTTGGAGCGTCTCACGCAGATCGAAGCCTTTGAGCAGTTCCTGCATCGCGTCTTTCCAGGAAAAACACGCTTTTCGCTCGAGGGCCTGGATATGCTGGTGCCGATCCTGGATGAAGTCATCGGCGGCGCCGCGGAATCCGGCATCCGGAATGTCATGATCGGAATGGCGCACCGGGGTCGGCTCAATGTGCTGGCCCATGTCCTGAACACCCCCTACAGCCTGATCCTCGCGGAGTTCCAAGACCCGATGCGGGGACGCAACTTCACGATCCGCGAAGATCTGAGCTGGACCGGAGATGTGACCTACCATATGGGAGCGCGCCGCGCGCTCAAGGAGGGTCGGCCGATCAACGTCGTGGTCTGTATGCCGCCCAATCCCAGCCATGTGGAATCTGCCAATCCTGTAGTGGAGGGCATGGCCCGGGCCGCCGGCACCCGTGTGAATCAGGCGGGTCCTGGCCGCTATGACCCCGCCGCAGCCTTGCCGATCCTTATTCATGGCGACGCCGCCTTCACCGGCCAAGGGGTAGTCGCAGAGACGCTCAATCTGTCCCGATTGCCGGGCTATCACACCGGCGGCACCATCCATCTCATCGCCAACAACCAGTTGGGCTACACCACCGATCCCAAGGAATCGCGAAGCACGCTGTATGCCAGCGATCCGGCAAAGGGTTTTGAGATTCCGATCGTTCACGTCAATGCCGACGATCCGGAAGCCTGCATTGAGGTGGCCCGCCTGGCCTTCGCCTATCGCAGGATATTCCGAAAGGATTTCCTCATCGATCTGATCGGCTATCGTCGCTACGGTCACAACGAGGGCGACGAGCCTCGGTTCACCCACTCGCTGATGTATGCCGTTATTGACAATCATCCCACCGTCCGCGAGCGGTGGGCTGAGACGCTGTTGAAGCGGGGCCGCGTGACGGGCGACCGGACGGCCCTACTGACGCAGCGCCGGATGCAAGAGCTTCAACGTGTGCTGGAGTCACTGCATCCTGAGGCAGACCTGGCCCAGCGGCAACCCGAGGCCCCACCTCGCGGCATCGCCCGTCGGGTTACCACTGCCGTGCCCGCCCAGCGCCTGCGCGACGCGCATCAGGCGCTGCTGCAGGTGCCGCAAGGCTTTACGCTTCATCCGAAGATCGAGCGCGCCATGCAGCGGCGGCGTAACGTCCTGGATAATCTCGATCAGCCGAGCATCGATTGGGCCGCCGCCGAACAACTGGCATTTGCGTCGATCCTGGAAGACGGCATTGCGATCCGACTGACGGGCGAGGATGTCGAACGCGGCACATTCAGTCAGCGTCACGCCGTCTTCCATGACATGAAGACAGGCGACACCTACACGCCGCTGCAGGCGCTCCCCCAGGCGACCGCCGCCTTCGACGTCTTCAACAGCCCGCTGACCGAGAACGCCGCCATAGGTTATGAATACGGGTACAATCTCCAGGCGCCCGACCATCTGACCATCTGGGAGGCGCAGTACGGTGACTTTGTCAACGGCGCGCAGATGGTGATCGACGAGTTCGTCGCGTCCGCCAGGGCCAAGTGGGGTCAGACCCCTTCGTTGGTCCTGCTGCTTCCCCATGGGTATGAAGGTCAGGGGCCGGACCACTCCAGCGCTCGAGTCGAGCGCTTCCTTGAGCTGGCAGCCGAGATCAGCATCCGGGTGGCCAACTGCACGACCGCCGCTCAATACTTTCACCTGCTGCGGCGGCAGGCTGTTCTGTTGCGGACAGATCCCTTGCCGCTCGTGGTATTGACTCCCAAGAGTCTGCTGCGCCACCCGCTCGCCGGTGCATCTCTCCGGGACCTGTCCGAGGGAGGCTGGCAGCCGGTGATTGATGACGCCACGGCCCGGCAACGCTCCGGAGCAGTGCGGCGGCTGATCCTGTGCAGCGGCAAGCTCTACACCGATCTGGTGACCAGTGAACTGCGAGCTCACACTTCCGCGGTCGCCATTGTACGCATGGAGCAACTGTATCCTTTCCCTGCAGACGATCTCCAGGCGATACCGGTTGCCTATCCCGGCCTGGAAGAGGTAACCTGGGTTCAAGAGGAGCCGGAGAATATGGGCGCCTGGACATACGTGCAGCCCCACCTCCACGAATGGCTCAAGGGGCGCTGGCCTCTGCGCTACATCGGCCGGCCACCGAACTCCAGTCCCGCGGAGGGCTCGGCCGCCTGGCATGCCGCACACCAGAAGCTCTTGATCGAGCATGCGTACGACCTCACGGCAAAAGCCGTCCAGGATCTGATCATCTCGTCGGAGAAGACATAGGCGCGGAGAAGGAGAAGGGGTCTATGTCGACCAAGATCGTCGTCCCCGAGCTCGGCGAATCGGTTATCGACGCTACGGTGCTTCGCTGGCTGAAGCGGGAAGGTGACCGCGTGGCTGTCGGGGAATCGTTGGTCGAACTCGAAACCGATAAGATCAATCTGGAGGTCGGCGCCGAGCACGCAGGCGTGCTGGTCCGGATCGAGACACAGCAGGGCCAAGACGTGAAGCCCGGTGACGTGTTGGGCCTGATCGAGGAGACAGCAGAGGCCATGGAAGCGCCGAGGATCCCCGAGACCGCGCCGCCAGCCGTACAGGAAGCCATGCCTGCCGGCATGCCGACGGCGCCCGCAGAAGCCGCTCCCGTCCAGCAGCCGCCTCGGATTGAGCTCGAGGACCGAGAAGAACGTGTGCGTATGTCGCGCCGCCGGCAGACGATCGCGCGTCGCCTCGTCGAGGCCCAGCGGACGGCGGCCATGCTCACCACCTTCAACGAGATCGATATGAGCGCGGTGAACGATGTCCGGACCCGTCATAAGGAATCATTCCGGGCGAAATATGGCGTGAGCTTGGGTATCATGCCGTTCTTCATTCATGCCGCGATCGTCGCTTTGAAAGCGGTCCCTCGGCTCAATGCCGAGATCCAGGGCGACGAGATGGTCCTCAAACGTCATCACGACATTGGTATCGCTATCGCGGCCTCGGATGGGCTTGTGGTGCCGGTCCTGCGCGACGCGGATCGGATGTCCTTCGCCGGGATCGAGCGAGCCATCGAGGTGTTTGTCCGGAAGGCGGCTGACGGAACCCTGTCCCTGGACGAACTTCGTGGCGGCACCTTTACCATTACCAATGGCGGCGTCTTCGGGTCGCTGCTGAGCACTCCCATCTTGAACCCGCCGCAGGTGGGGATCCTTGGCCTTCATCGGATCCACGATCGGCCGGTTGCGCGCAATGGCGAGGTCGTCATCAGAGCCATGATGTACATCGCGCTCAGCTACGATCACCGCCTGGTGGATGGTCGCGAGGCGGTGCAGTTCCTGGTACGGCTCAAGGAGCTGATCGAGGATCCGGCGGCCTGGCTGCTCGAAGCCTGATCGCCCTTATTCATCACACGCATCACCAACCGAGTGTCGCCCCTCATCCTTGTCCATTGCACCGGCGTCTGTCTCTCCTCCCGACGCTAGCTCGCTGTGACACCTTTCACAGAATTCTTCCATGAGAGGATATAAGCTCAGGTTGTGTATTGCGAAAATCGGCGCTACGTCAGCGAGGTTGCGCGGAGACCTGCTGCGACACAACTGCGAAGATGCTCCTAGCCATCCACAGAAGGCGCATAAGGTGGCAGGGGATCAACGTCGAGCCGGCAACCCGCTGAAGAGACAGGAACGAGCGGGCCAAAGGTGGAGAACGGGCATTGACTATCCTGCCGATCGTCGTGACCGTAGCGGTGGTCATTTGGGCGGCCGCACTCGTCACGACCGCGGCGATCCTGACAGTGCGTGCCCTGCGTCCGCGTGCCGCCGCTGAGGGTTCGATCCCCGAAGGCCCGCAGATCGCGATGCTGCTCCTTGTCGGAATCGGCGGCATCCTGGTTGCGACGGCGCTGGTCACCGCCGCGCTTGTCACGGAGCGGGAATCGCACCTGGCGCATCTCCACGCCACGAATGCCACACTCGAGGCTCAGGTCCGCCTGTACGACAGTCACCTCATACACCTCGAGCAGCGCCTGGACGCCTTAAGGCGGAGCGGGAAAGAATCGAGCCAGCTTGCTGACGAACTCCGCCAGGAGATTTCCGAGTTGCGACAACGGCTGCACAGCTTGCGCTGACGCGAGCCACTCAACCAGGGAAGAGACGTACGAACGGCGTGACGCGCGGCTTCCCCTCCACGGAGCCGTCGTCCCAGGAGCCTATGGCTCAGCTCTTTCATCCGAGCACCAATACGATCGCAAGGGCGAGTGTAGTCGGCGGCCTCGTCCTCCTGGCGGTCGTGGTTACAGCCACTGCAATGGTCAACCGCTCGGACTACGTGACAGAGGTCGGGGTCATCCGCAATCAGCCTGTGGCGTTCAGTCACAAGCACCACGTCACCGATGACGGGATCGACTGCCGCTACTGTCACACCTCGGTCGAGGAGGGGCCATTCGCCGGCATCCCCCCGACAAAGACCTGCATGAATTGCCACTCGCTTATCTGGGCCGACAGTCCCATACTGGAACCGGTTCGGGAGAGTCTGCGCACAGGGAAGTCGATCGAATGGACACGGGTCTACAACCTGCCCGGGTTCGTCTATTTCGATCACAGCATCCACGTGCGAAAGGGGATCGGGTGTTCCACCTGCCACGGACCGGTCGATCAGATGCCGATCATGTGGCGGGCAAACACACTCTACATGGAGTGGTGTCTGGAGTGCCATCGCGCGCCCGAGCGCTTCGTGAGGCCACGCGAATATGTCTTCAGCATGGACTGGGAGCCGCCTGCGGATCAACTGGCGCGTGGGCGGAAGCTGGTACAGGCGTATCACATCCGGAAACTGACGAGCTGCTCCATCTGCCACCGATGACCACTTCATATTCGAAAAGAACTCGGCTTGACCTGGCTGCGATCCGGGCTCGACTGGGTGGGGCAAGGGGAAAGGGGTACTGGCGGAGCCTCGAGGAGTTGGCCGGCAGCGAGGAATGGCAGGAGTTCCTGGACCATGAATTGGCAACGTTTGCGTTCGACTGGATGGATGGCGTAAGTCGCCGCCGGTTTCTCCAGCTCATGGGCGCCTCGCTTGCGTTGGCCGGCCTCGGCGGGTGTGGCAGCGCCGCCCCGGCGCCCACCAATGAGAAGATCGTTCCCTATGTCAAGCAACCCGAGGAGATCATCCCGGGGAAACCGCTCTTCTTCGCAACTGCTATGCCCCTGGCCGGATTCGTGAGCGGCGTGCTGGTCGAGAGCCACGAAGGACGCCCCACGAAGATCGAAGGCAATCCTGATCACCCCGCCAGCCTCGGCGCTACCGATGCCTTCGCGCAGGCCTCTATCCTGACGATGTATGATCCTGATCGCTCGCAGGTCGTCGCTCGCGCAGGACGTATCAGCACCTGGAGCGCCTTTTTTAACGAGGTTGACCTCGCGCTGCAGGCCCAACAGGCCGGCCGAGGCGCCGGATTGCGGATCCTCACCGAGACGGTCACCTCACCCACCCTGGCCCATCAACTCCAGGCGCTGCTCGCCAGGTTCCCCTCGGCCCGATGGCACCAATACGAGCCGGCGGGGCGCGACGCCGCTCGAGCCGGGGCCCGTCTTGCGTTCGGCGAAGCGATTCACACCTACTATCGCGTCGACAAGGCCGATGTCATTCTTGCGCTCGACGCAGAGTTCCTCGCCTCCGGTCCCGGAAGCGTCCGGTACGCTCGCGACTTCGCGGGCGGGCGTCGCGTCAGGACAGGGCATGCAGAGATGAACCGCCTCTATGCGATCGAGAGTACGCCCTCCGTCACCGGGGCGATGGCAGACCACCGCCTGGCCGTGCGTCCCAGCGACATCGACAGCGTGACCCGGGCCATCGCACAGGAATTGGGCGTGCCCGTTCAGCCGGCGGCCCCGGTCACGCTCAACGCGTCCCAAGCCCGATGGGTCGCGGCGCTCGCCCGTGATCTGATACATCACCGCGGATCAAGCCTGGTCGTTCCGGGCGACCAGCAGCCGCCTGCCGTCCATGCGTTGGCTCACGCCATGAATCGTGCGCTGGGCAATGCCGGTCAGACCGTGATCTATACCGATCCGGTCGAAGCCGATCCGGTTGATCAGGTCGAGTCGCTGCGCGAGCTTGTGCGCGACATAGAGGCCGGACGGGTCGCCATCCTCGTCATCATCGGCGGCAACCCGGCGTTTACCGCACCAGCGGATCTCCGCTTCGCTGACAGCCTCTCGAAGGTGGCGTTGCGGGTTCATCTGAGTCTGTACGAGGATGAGACCTCGGCCCTCTGCCACTGGCAGATCCCCGAAGCGCATTACCTGGAGGCCTGGAGCGACGGCAGGGCCTACGACGGGACCGTCTCGATCATCCAGCCGTTGATTGCCCCACTCTACGGTGGCAAGACAGCGCACGAGGTGATCGCCGCCCTTATGGAAGGTCCCGACACGTCAGCATACGACATCGTGCGCGACTACTGGAAAAGCCGGACCAATGTCAAAGATTTTGAACTCTTCTGGCAAACGGCGCTCCATGATGGGCTGATTGCCGGAACAGCGTGTCCCCCCAAGTCGGTCGCACTCAAGCAGGGGAGCGGAACCCAAGCGCCGTCGAATACGGCGCAGCGCGCCGTACCGCCTGTCCCCCGATCCCACGAGGCCAAAAGCCTCGAGATTATCTTTCGCCCCGATCCGACCATCTTCGACGGCCGTTTCGCCAACAACGGCTGGCTTCAGGAGTTACCAAAACCGCTCACCAAGCTGGCGTGGGACAATGCCGCCCTGATGAGCCCTGCCACCGCCGAGCGATTGGGCCTCTCCTACCGCATCGGCTGGACCGGCGGCGAGCACGGCACGGTCTATGCGGACCTGATCGAACTCCACTATCGGGGGCGTATGATGCGCGCCCCGGCCTGGATCGTACCCGGGCATGCCGACGATTGCGTCACGATCCACTACGGCTATGGTCGCACGAAAGCGGGCAAGGTGGGATCAGGCGCCGGGTTCAACGTCTACGCCATCATGACGTCAGACGCCCCGCTAGGCGCCCCCGGCCTCGCAATCAACAAGACAGGCGAACAATACCCCCTCGCCTGCACACAGTTTCATCACTCCATCGAGGGCCGGCATCTCGCGCGAGCCGGGACAATCGAACAATACCTGAAGCATCCCGCGTTCGCTCAAGAGGTCGAGCCGGAGCCGCCGCAACAGCTGAGCCTCTATCCGGGCTTTCAGTATGACGGCTATGCCTGGGGGATGGCGATCGATCTGAACGCCTGCACAGGGTGCGGCGTCTGCGTCGTCGCCTGCCAAGCCGAGAACAACAGCCCTATTGTTGGGAAAGCAGAGGTGCGTCGCGGCCGCGAGATGCACTGGCTTCGCATCGACCGCTACTATCAGGGCGGCCCGGATAATCCGCAGACCGTTCATCAGCCGGTGTTGTGCATGCACTGTGAGAATGCCCCATGCGAGTTGGTCTGCCCCGTCGGCGCAACAAACCATAGCGCCGAGGGGCTGAACGACATGGTCTATAATCGCTGCGTGGGCACGCGCTACTGTTCGAACAACTGTCCCTACAAGGTCCGGCGCTTCAACTTTCTCCAGTACTCGGATTTCACCGCACCCAGCCTGAAGCTGCTTCGTAATCCGAATGTCACAGTGCGAAGCCGCGGCGTAATGGAGAAGTGCACCTACTGCATGCAGCGGATCAATGCCGCCAGGATCGCTGCCGAGAAGGACGATCGACAGATCCGGGATGGGGAGATCGCGACGGCCTGTCAGGCAGCCTGCCCATCGCAGGCGATCGTCTTCGGCAACATCAACGATCCGGATAGCCGCGTCTCCACGCTGAAAGCCGAGTCGCTCAACTACGGTCTGCTCACAGGGTTGAATACCAGACCACGCACCACCTATCTGGCCAAGTTGCGAAACCCCAATGCAGAGATCGAATCGGAGTAGCGAGATGCCACCCGACGAGCCGGAAGTCACGTCGGAGACCGAGTCGCCGCTGCCGCTCATCGGGCCGGGATATGATTATGTGGCAGTCACCGACAAGATCAGTTCTATCGTGCTCACGCAGCCGACGCCCCGCGTGTGGTACATCGGCTTCGGCATCTCCTTCGTCCTGGTTCTGATCCTGCTGTATGCAGTTGCCTACCTGTTCAGTGTCGGGGTCGGCGTCTGGGGCATCAATATCCCGGTGGCTTGGGGATTCGCCATCGTCAACTTCGTCTGGTGGATCGGGATCGGCCATGCGGGCACCTTGATCTCAGCCATCCTGTTGCTGATGCGCCAAAAGTGGCGAAATTCCATCAATCGCTTCGCTGAAGCCATGACGCTGTTTGCTGTAGCCTGCGCGGGGATGTTTCCACTCCTGCATCTGGGGAGGCCGTGGTTCTTCTATTGGCTGTTCCCCTATCCAAGCACCATGGGGATCCAGCCGCAGTTCCGCAGCCCACTGGTGTGGGACGTCTTTGCCGTGTCTACCTATTTTACAGTGTCGCTCCTATTCTGGTATCTCGGCCTGATTCCCGACCTCGCCACGCTACGCGACCGGGCGCGGAAGCGATTACCAAGGTTCGTCTACGGCATCCTGGCCATGGGCTGGCGGGGCTCCGCCATTCACTGGCATCGCTACGAGATGGCCTACCTCCTGCTCGCCGGACTGGCCACGCCGCTGGTGGTGTCGGTCCACACGGTCGTGAGCTTCGACTTTTCCATCGCCCTCGTCCCGGGCTGGCACTCCACGATTTTCCCGCCATATTTCGTCGCGGGCGCGATCTATTCCGGCTTCGCCATGGTGTTGGTCCTCGCCATCCCCATTCGAGCGCTCTATGGGCTGGAAGACTTCATCACCCTCCGCCACCTGCGGAACATGGGCGAGATCATGCTGGCAACGGGCTTGATCGTAGCCTACGGTTACCTGATGGAGACCTTCATGGCCTGGTATAGCGGGAATCTCTACGAATGGTCCATGATGCTCAACCGGATGTTTGGTTCGTACGGCTACATGTATTGGCTTTTGATGCTCTTCAATGTCCTGGTGCCGCAGACGATCTGGATTCCCAGGATCCGGACGAACGTGCCGGCTCTCTTTGCGATCTCACTGAGCGTGCTCTTCGGGATGTGGCTCGAACGATACGTCATCATCGTGGTGAGCCTGAGCCGCGACTTTCTGCCGACCGCTTGGGGCCAGTATGCAGGCACGATCTGGGACTATGCGACCCTGGCCGGTTCGATCGGGCTGTTCCTTACGCTGATGTTCCTGTTTATCCGGTTTCTACCGATGATCTCCATCTTCGAGATGCGAGCGATCCTCCCGAAACCGGACAATATGAGTCCCCGGTGACGCGGTGTGTTTGGAAGCAACAGCACAAGGACTGAAGCATGAAAACCGGACTCCCCCTCTTCGGCCTGATGGCCGAATTTGAGAATCCTGACGTCCTGCTGGCGGCGGCTCGCCGCGCCTATGAGGAGGGCTATCGGTACATGGATGCGTACACCCCTCTGCCGGTTGAAGGGCTGGCCGAGGCTCTCGGCCGCCGGCGTACCTGGGTTCCACTCATCGTGTTGATCGGCGGCCTCATCGGGTGTCTTGGCGGGTTCTACCTGCAGTACTGGGTTGCGGTACTCGATTATCCCATCAATGTCGGAGGACGCCCGTTGAACAGTTGGCCGTCCTTCATCCCTGTCACCTTTGAGCTGACTGTCCTGGTGGCAGCCCTATTCGCGGTCTTCGGGCTCCTCGCGCTATGCGGCCTCCCGATGCCCTATCATCCCGTCTTTAACGTCCGGCGGTTCGAGTTGGCCAGCCGGAGTCGGTTCTTTCTGTGTATCGAGGCGCGAGATCCGCTCTTCGACCGCCAGCGAACCTGGCAGTTCTTAGAGAGCACCTGTCCCCGCGGGGTCTACGATGTGGAACATTAAGCGGATGGGCGTCGAACTCGACCGTCCGTTCCGATGGGCGCATGTCGTGTTCGTAGGCTGCTTGCTGGCAGCCTGCCAGCAACAGATGGCCGACCAGCCGCGGTACAAGCCGCTGGCCAGGAGCAGTTTCTTCGGAGACGAGCGATCGGCGCGACCCCTCGTGCCCGGCACGGTAGCGCGGGGCCGGCTTCTGGCGGATGAGCAGCTCTACACCGGCAGGTCAGCGGGGAGATTAGTGGATACCTTCCCATTCCCGGTAACGCCGGCCCTCCTCGTTCGTGGACAGGAGCGTTTCAACATTTTTTGCGCGCTCTGCCACGATCGGGTGGGAAGCGGCCTGGGGATGGTGGTGCGACGCGGGTTCCGTCAACCGCCTTCGTACCACACTGATCGCCTGCGGCAGGCCCCCATCGGCCATTTCTTCGAGGTCATTACTAACGGCTTCGGAACGATGCCGGATTATGCCGCCCAGATCCAGCCGCGCGACCGCTGGGCGATCATCGCCTACATCCGCGCCCTCCAATTGAGCCAGCACGCAACGCTCGCAGATGTGCCGACAGCAGAGCGTCACCGGCTCCAGAAGCAGGTCAAATGAACGAGCATGAATCCTTTCGCCTACGAATAGATCGTCTCCAACAGCGCGCCTTCCTGGTTGGTCTGGTCGCCGTGACGCTTTGTATCGGAGGAGCAATCTTCAACCCGGGTCAGTTTTTCCAATCGTATCTGCAGGCGTATCTCTTCTGGATCGGGATCAGTCTTGGCTGTCTCGCCGTTTTGATGCTTCACCATCTTGTTGGCGGGTGGTGGGGCTTACCGATTCGGCGGCCGCTCGAGGCCGGATGCAGGACGCTTTCCCTGATGGCTGTTCTGTTTGTGCCGATTCTCCTATGGTCGCGCCTGCTGTATAGCTGGGCGCGCGCTGAGGAGGTGGCAGCAGACGAGTTGCTCCGACATAAGAGCCTGTACCTGAATGTTCCTGCCTTCACAGGCCGCGCTATCGTCTATTTTGCGATCTGGATCAGTGTTGCGCACGTCCTGAACAGATGGTCAGGTGAGCAGGATCGGACCGGTAACCGGTTGATCGCGAAGCGCTTCAAGGACCTCAGTGGGCCCGGGCTTGTTCTTTACGGGCTCACCGTGACCTTCTCGGCTGTTGATTGGGTGATGTCGCTCGAACCTCACTGGCACTCGACCATCTATGGCATGGTCTTCGTCGCCGGCCAAGGTCTCGAAGGGACAGCGTTTGTCATTATTGTTGCGCATCTGCTGACCCGTTGGGGCGCGCTGGCGGATATGGCACCTTCGCAACGATTTCACGACCTGGGCAATCTGACACTGACCTTTCTCATGCTCTGGGCCTATACCGCCTTCTCGCAATTCCTCATCGTGTGGGCCGAGAATCTCACCGACGAAATCCCCTGGTATCTTCATCGAACAATCGGCGGCTGGCAGGGAATGGCTGTGACGCTCATCGTACTTCAGTTCGGTCTGCCGTTCGTACTACTCCTGTCTCGCGGCCTGAAACAGCGTTCACAGCTATTATCACTGATAGCAATCGTAATCCTTTTCATGCGGATGGTGGATCTGGTCTGGCTCGTCGCCCCCGCCTTCCATCCAACAGGCCTGTTTATTCACTGGTTAGATCTCCTGACCCCGATCGGCATGGGTGGGATCTGGATCAGCATCTTTGTGTGGCACCTCAAAACCCGGCCGCTCATCCCTCTGCATGACCCCATGATGGAAGCAGCCCGCGAGCAGGCTGGGGAGGGCCAGACATGAAAAAAGACGACGCCACGCGAGGGGGCGCCGGCTACGAATCCCGGGACATGAGCATCCGCGTTATCGGGACGTTCTTGCTGGGGTTGCTCGCTGTGACCGGTATCGTGCTTCTCGTGATGTGGCTGCTGTTTAAGGTCTTCGTCGCCCAGCAAGCCAAAAGGGATGTGCGTCCCTCGCCGCTGGCAGCGGCGCCGCTGCCTCCCGAACCTCGTTTGCAGGTCACCCCTGGAAGGGAACTCCAGGAGAAACAAGCACAAGAAGATGTCATCCTGAACAGCTACGGCTGGGTGGACCGCGGCGCCGGGGTTGTGCGAATTCCCATCGATCGCGCGATCACGCTGCTGGCGGAGAGGAGGCTGCCGGTGAAGGTCGAGAAAGAGCGGATCCGATGACCGCACAAGCGCACCATCGCCCGTGGCATTTGTCAGTCCGGGAAAGCCGGCTTTGCGCCACTCGCTCCTGGGGCCGGCGCCGCGCCATCCGACCTCGCGTCATCGCTCTTCTATTCGTTTGCTCTGCTATCCTCGCTTGGCCTGCCGCTGGATGGACGCACGATTCACAGGTGGATTCGCGGCCGGTCGTCCTCCGCGAGGTGGCCTTCGATCAACGGGTGAACGAGCAGGTGCCGCTTGACCTTGTGCTTCGCGACGAAGAGGGCCGGCCCGTTTCCCTCGGGCGCTATTTTGGCAAGAAACCGATCGTCCTGGCCCTGGTCTATTACCGCTGCCGGAACCTCTGCCCGGTGGTGCTGGAAGGCCTCGTGAGATCGCTGCGCGCCATCACGTTCGATGTCGGGAAGCAATTCGATGTGGTCGTCGTAAGCTTTGATTCGCGTGATCTCCCTGGGGTCGCGGCGGCGGAGAAGACGAAGGCTGTTCAGCAGTATGGCCGACCAGGGACGGCAGAGGGTTGGCATTTCCTGACGGGCGAGGAGACCATCATCCAGCGGCTGACCCGATCGGTCGGCTTTCGCGCCACATACGACATTGCGATGGACCAATATCGTCATGCGACAGGGATCGTTGTCCTGACGCCGCAGGGCAAACTCTACCGCTATCTGTACGGGATTGAGTATTCCTCCCGGGATCTCAGGCTCAGTCTGATCGAGGCCTCGGGCAACAGGGTCGGAACGCCTCTCGATCAGGTCCTGCTCTTCTGCTACTCCTACGACCCGACAACAGGGAAATACACTGTTCTGGTGATGAATGTCATCCGGCTGGCCGGTCTCATGACGGTTGGCGCCTTGGGCGCGTTCATCGCGGCGATGTGGCGCCGCGACCGTCACGAGTCGAGCGGGCACGATCCGAGGGTATAACACGATGGTGCCCGAGCTTCCCCTGTTTCCCCCACAGGCATCGACGTATGCGGCACGCGAGGATGCCCTCTTTTTTTTCCTTCTGCTGGTCAGCGCATTCTTCGCCGCGCTCATCTTCTTCCTGGTGATCTTTTTTGCCGTGAGGTATCGGAGGCGCTCGCCGACAGAGCGGGCCCGCGTGATCCGGGAGCCGCTCGCGCTCGAGCTGGCCTGGACCCTCATTCCGCTCGGGATAAACGTTATTGCGTTTGTCTGGGGAGCGCAGCTTTTTTTCTTCGCGGCGCGCCCGCCGGCAGCCTCGATAGAGATCGCTGTAGTGGGAAAACAGTGGATGTGGAAGTTTCAGCATCCGGAAGGGCGGAGCGAGATCAACGAGCTGCACGTGCCGGAAGGCCGCCCGATCAAATTGACGATGACATCGCAGGATGCCATTCACAGTCTTTTCGTCCCGGCCTTCCGGATCAAGAAGGATGCGGTGCCAGGCCGCTACACAGTGGCATGGTTCGAGGCGACCAGGACCGGCGACTATCACCTCTTCTGCACCCAGTACTGCGGGGCGTTGCACGCGCACATGATCGGCCGTGTGACGGTCATGAACCCGGTCGCATACCAACAGTGGCTCGGTGGCCCAGCGGTCCCCGCCGTCCCGATGGCCGAGGCCGGCCGCCTGCTGTTTCAGCAACGCGGCTGTATCACGTGCCATCGCCCCGACGGGAAGGGTCTTGGGCCGTCGTTGCTGGGGGTGTTTGGACAGCCGGTACATCTACAGGATGGCAGGATAGTCAAGGCCGACGAGAGTTATATCCGGGAGTCGGTGCTGCTACCACAGGCCAAGATCGTGGCCGGCTACCCCCCCGTCATGCCGTCATTCAAAGGCCAGATCGGCGAGGAAGGGCTGTTGCAGATCATCGCGTATATCAAATCCCTGAAGCGGGAAGAAAAGGGCGAGGCCAAACCATGAACGTACCCCCACTTCAGCAACGAGCGCATTACCTCAACATCGACTACAGAATCAGGTCGTGGCTCTTCACCACCGATCACAAGAGGATTGCGTGGCTATATCTCGCGTCGATCACCACGCTGTTCTTCGTGGGCGCGGCGTTTGCCGTCGCGATCCGGCTCAATCTGTTAACGCCGCAAGGCGATCTGATCCAGGCGGAGACCTACAACAAGATGTTTACCATGCACGGCCTGATCATGATCTTCTTTTTCCTGATCCCATCGATCCCGGCCGTCCTGGGAAACTTCCTCATCCCCATGATGATCGGCGCGCGAGATGTGGCCTTCCCGCGCCTGAACCTGGCGAGCTGGTACATCTTCACGCTGGGCGCGCTATTTACCGTCACCGCGGCGGCGGTCGGCGGCGTCGACACCGGTTGGACCTTCTACACACCCTACAGCACCACCTACTCCATGACGAACGTCGTGCTGACGGTCATCGGGATCTTCGTCGTGGGCTTTTCCTCGATCCTGACCGGGCTGAACTTCATGGTGACCATCCACAAGATGCGCGCCCCCGGCCTGACGTGGTTCCGCCTGCCGCTCTTTATCTGGTCGCTCTATGCGTCGAGCGTCATCTTCGTTCTCGGGACGCCGGTCCTGGCTATTTCGTTGGTACTGGTTGCCGTCGAACGGCTGTTCAGGATCGGCATCTTCGACCCAGCGCTGGGAGGCGATCCCCTGCTGTTTCAGCACCTCTTCTGGTTCTATTCGCATCCGGCCGTGTATGTCATGATTCTGCCCGGAATGGGCGTCGTCAGCGAGCTGATCCCCTGTTTCTCCAAGAAGCGGATCTTCGGCTACCACTACGTGGCCTTCTCCAGTCTGGCCATTGCCGTCATCGGGTTTTTCGTCTGGGGCCACCACATGTTCGTCAGCGGCCAGTCGGTGTACGCCGGCATGGCGTTCTCGGCCCTGAGCTTCCTCGTGGCGGTTCCCTCAGCCATCAAAGTGTTCAACTGGACCGCAACCCTCTACAAGGGGTCGATCTCTCACGAGACGCCGATGCTCTATGCCTTGGGCTTCATCGGCCTGTTTACTATCGGGGGGCTGACGGGGCTCTTTCTGGCCACGATGGGGGTGGACATCCATGTGCATGACACCTACTTCGTGATCGCCCACTTCCATTACATCATGGTGGGCGGCGCTGTCATGGCCTACCTGGGCGGCATCCATTTCTGGTGGCCGAAGATAACCGGACGGATGTACCCGGAGGCGTGGGCCAGATTGGCGGCGTTGATCGTGTTCGTCGGGTTCAACCTGACATTTTTTCCGCAGTTCATCCTGGGCTACCTGGGGATGCCGCGGCGCTATCACATGTACCCGCCGGAGTTTCAGGCCCTGAATGTCCTCTCCACGGCCGGCGCATCTATTCTCGGAGTCGGATACGTGCTGCCCCTCATCTATTTGATCTGGTCGCTCCGGTATGGCGCAATCGCGGACGCCAATCCATGGGACGCGACGGGGCTCGAATGGCAGACGCCCTCGCCGCCCCCCACCGAAAACTTCGAGCACCCGCCGGTGGTGACAGAAGAACCGTACGCCTATCCAACCTGGGAGGGTGAAGATGCGTGAGCGCACGGACCTCCCGGCGCACCAGTTCGAGGATGTAGACCAGCAACACGAAGCGTCGCGGCTGGGGATGTGGATCTTTCTGGCCACAGAGATCCTGTTCTTCGGGGGGATGTTCACCGGCTACGCCTTGTACCGCTCGCTGTATCCGGCGGCCTTCGCCGATGCCAGCCGAACACTCGAGATCGTACTCGGGGCCACCAACACGATGGTGCTGATCGGCAGCAGCCTCACGATGGCCATGGCCGTCCACGCCGCTCAAGTGGGCAGGCGCAAGGCGTTGACCGGCTTCCTTCTGGCAACGATAGGGTTGGGACTGGCGTTTCTGGCGATTAAAGGGATCGAATACGCCCATAAGTTCGAGCACCATCTGGTCCCGGGCAGCGCCTTCATCTACACTGACCGATTTGGCCCGCAGGCGCAGCTCTTCTTCTCATTCTATTTCGTCATGACGGGGATGCACGCCCTCCATATGGTGATCGGGGTCTGTCTGTTGGCTGCGCTTGTCGCCAAGTCTCTGAGGAACCGGTTCTCATCCGCCTACTACACGCCGGTCGAACTCATCGGACTGTACTGGCACTTTGTCGATATCATCTGGATCTTTCTCTTCCCCTTACTCTATCTGATCGACCGTCACTAATGGCGCCGCGCATCGTTCCCCCAAAGGTCTATTATCGGGTGTTCGTCGTGCTGATCCTGCTCACCCTCGCGACTACGGGGATCGCGTACCTTGATCTCCGGTTCCTCAATCCTGTCGCAGCTATCACGATCGCCGTCTGCAAGGCATCGCTGGTGGTCCTCTTCTTCATGCATGTCCGCTACAGCGTTCGACTGACTTGGGTCTTTCTCTGCGCGGGACTTCTCTGGTTGACGGTCCTGATAGGCTTGACCTTGAGCGACGCCCTCACTCGCGACTGGCTTCCCGTCCCTGCACCCTGGAGCGCCACAGCCTCGAAGAATCGCCGGTGAGCCTCTGCTTCTCTCTCAGGGATTTTCCGCCGCCTTTTCAGGTATTCACTCGATAGCGGTCGCCGGATGCGCAGGGTTAAGCTGTTACACCCACAAGGGGTGGTACGTGCATCGACGGGTGATGGAGCGAGGCGCGTGTGGCACAATCGCGCTTGTACTGTAACCCGCACGGTGAACCAACAACACTCCATTGGCACACTGCTTCACAGTATCTGAGGTTAACTACGACGATTCCAACTACCAGGAAAGGATGGTTGAATGATGAAGACATCAAATCAGACGTTGAAAGAATTTCCCGTAATGTACGAAACGAAAAATGATATCCCCCAACAACGGCGCGGCGAACTGATCATACTGCTGAACCAGCGCCTCGCTGACGCGGTGGATCTCCACACGCAGATAAAACAAGCGCATTGGAATGTGAAAGGTCCGCACTTCATCAGCTTGCATGAACTGTTCGATAACATCCATGAAGACATCGGCAAGTACGTGGACGTGATCGCCGAGCGCATTGTGCAATTGGGCGGCATTGCGGCAGGCACGGCGCGCTCGGCCGCGGGCTGCTCCAGGCTCAAAGAGTATCCGCTTGACATTGCCGACGGCTCGGCCCACGTCGAGGCGGTAGCGCAGGCGCTCTCCATCTTCGGATGTGACGCCCGGAGTACGGCCAACGAGGCCGATGAACTGGGCGACACCGATACGTCGGACATCTTCATCGAGATTTCCCGCGGGATTGATAAATGGCTGTGGATGGTCGAAGCGCATTCCCACGCGTCGAAGTAATCGGTCGATCACAACCTCCTTGCACACGACCTTGATGAGTAAAGTGGTTCCGATCGTCGAGACGGTCCTGCCGCTGGCGCAGGCTCGCGAGGCCCAGCGACTCCGCCAGGCCCGGCCACGTCCGCGGCGCGATCGTACTGCGCGTCGCCGGGGAGCAATGAACGCGATGCACGCGCGAACGCGTCGTCCCCACTGGACCGGCGCGCGGCATCCGCCCATCGATTCCTTTTTATATATTTATGTGCGTGGCCTATGGAGTGCATGATCCAGACCCAATAAAAGGAGGTGATATTCCATGCGGGGAAAAGTAGCAGTCGCGTGTATCGCCATCCTGGCAGCGCTCTCCGTAGCTGGAGTAGCGTTTGCTAAGCACATTCTTTATGCCGAGGTCGTCTCGGTCAACGCCTCCACCAGGACTCTGACAGTCGATATTCAGGGGCTGCAGTGGACCTGCAACGTCGTGGAGAGGGCCCATACCCTGGCCGACCTTAAACCAGGCGACAAGATAGGGATCATTTATACCGAAAGTAAAAAGGGCCGACCTTTGTGCCACCATGTATTCCCCGTGCCGACTGGAGGGTAACAATCAGTGACAGCGGGGCCGATGAGACACTGACCGTTCAGTTCGTCACAAAGGAATTAAATGAAGGGCATCCGATCGGACGTCAGATGAGCATTCAAGTAAAGCGCGTGTATGAACAATCGGCCAAGACCGACGGCGTACGGTTTCTGGTTGAGCGGCTTTGGCCGCGCGGGGTAAAGAAGGAAGCGCTGCGGAAGGAGGCATGGCTCAAGAACGTGGCGCCGAGTGACGCGCTGCGTAAGTGGTTCGCGCACGATCCGAAGAAGTGGCCGGAGTTCCAACGCCGCTACGCTGAGGAACTGGACGCGAATCCGACCGCGTGGCAGCCGCTCCTTGACGCAGCGCGCGAGGGCGACGCGACGTTGTTGTACAGCGCCCACGACACCGAACACAATAACGCTATCGCGCTGAAAGCCTACCTTGAGGCGCGACTGAGGAGGCGGTAGCCCCGGCTGTTGGCGCCTGGGGGGCATACGGCCATACGCCGTTGTCGTCTCTTGATCGATAGAGCGGTGGTTTGGGAAACTACGGCCGATTGCATGGCGCAATGGATTGTCCTGAGCAACCAAGGAGGAACGAGCGATGACTGCCGCCGAAGGTTGGCCGATTTTTATGGCGAAACTGAAGACACGTGAAGAGGTCGCGGAACGCACGATGGCGTTCTTTTTCGAAAGGCCTCAGAATTGGACGTTCAAAGCGGGCCAGTTCATCGACATTACGATCATCGATCCGCCGCAGACCGATGCCAAAGGGAACACACGCGGGTTTTCCATCGCCAGCGCGCCGCATGACCCGCATATCATGGTGACGACGAGGCTGCGCGATTCTGCGTTCAAACGCGTGTTGCACAGCATGCCGCTGGGCGCGGAAGCAAAGTTTGAAGGCCCATTTGGAAATCTCACGCTGCACAACAACGCTGCGCGTCCGGCGGTGTTTCTAGCCGGCGGCATCGGCATCACGCCGTTTCGCAGCATCGCCGTGCGCGCGGCGACAGAGAGACTGCCGCACCGGATTGTCCTCTTCTATTCCAACCGCCGGCCCGAAGATGCGCCGTTTCTCGATGAGTTGCGGGCGCTCGAACGTGACAATTCGAATTTCCACTGTATTCCGACGATGACGCAAATGGCGCATTCGAAGCACTCCTGGAGCGGAGAGACGGGGCGCATCGACAAGCAGATGCTGGGGAGGCATCTGGACGGCGTGCGCGACGCCATCTAT
This sequence comes from Candidatus Methylomirabilota bacterium, assembly GCA_003104975.1. Classification (NCBI taxonomy): domain Bacteria; phylum Methylomirabilota (SeqCode); species Candidatus Methylomirabilota bacterium. The sequence continues at coordinate 597,123 of PQAM01000010.1, read as the reverse complement.
TACATCGCCGGACCGCCCGCCATGGTCAGCGGCCTACACGCGATGCTGAACAGCGCCGGGATCAACGATGACGACATCCGAATAGAAGAGTTCGCGGGTTACTGATACAGTCCATCCATACGGCTGGGCAAGCAACGATGCAAACACAACAAGGCAAGAAGGAGGGCATCGTCATGCGTGTATCACGGATCGCGCCAAAGGTTGTCCTGAAGAAGGCGGAATACATCGGGAAACATCCGGAGGAACAGGAGCTGTTCCGGGGGTTCGCAACGGTCGATCGTACAAAGATAGCGGACTTGTCTTTCGAAAGACGCTACCCTCGATGCGCGGCCATTTATGCCGAAGGCGATACGAGCGACGCCATCTACATCGTGATGAGTGGTCTGGTGAAGCTGGTATCCCTTTCAGAGACTGGGACGGAGACGATACTGCATATTTTTGCTCCTGGACAGGTCTTCGGAGAACTCCTCCTCGGAGGAGAGGTACGGCCGTTTACTGCGATCGCCATCGAGGATACCATCGTCAGGGCTATCCCCAAACCGCATATTACCGAACTCCTCCACTCCATCCCCTCCCTTGCCCTGAACCTTCTTGCGCTGATCGCGAAGCGCCTGATCGAAACCCAGCAGCGTCTGGCGCAATCCGGGCACTCCTGGTCTTACCACCGGTTGGCGAAAGTCCTGCTCGAGTTAGCGGACAGACACGGGGCAGACGGTCCCGCCGGCACCATGATCCAGCTTCCACTCACCCACGAGGACCTGGCCAACCTGATCGGCACCACAAGAGAAACCGTCACGACCCAGCTCGGCCGTTTCAAGCGGATGGGTCTGGTCAGTCAGCAGGGCCGGCGTTTCTTTATTGCCCGATCCGGTCTCACGATCTTCATCCACTCCGCGTTGTTCCATTCCAACGGTGTTCATCACCCCGCCTCACTGAAGTACAGAGTACGCGCTGAGAATTGCTGCAGTGCGAACAGTTAACGTTGAGTGTTGTAGCCGCCGCAGGCCGGGTCTTCCAGCCCGCCGCGGGATCCGCCAGGTTCACCTGGTGTTGGTCCCAGTAATTTGCTTGCCTGACGCATGCACTTCGCATACAGTCCTTTCGTCCATGTTGACGCAAATAGATGCAGATCAGTCATACCGCTCGGCCGTCTACGGCCCAGGCCCAGCCTCACATCACCAGCCTCGCCGCCGGGGCCGTCCGCAAGAGGGTCGCAGCGCGATGCTGACCTGCTGAACAGCCACTCCCCGATGACGATCCCTTGTCGACAAGCCACGACGAAGAGTACCATGGTCAAGATGCTGACGACGCTGCTGGTTCTCCTGCTGCGGGGTTGTATCCGCGTATGGTCACATGAGCGCAGCTTGTGCGCCACCGCCTTGCAATTCGCTGCAAGGGCGACCGTCCGGGTCGCCCGAGCTTGTCCTGCTGTTCGCTGGACTGGTCCAGGTTTTGCCCCGACGGGCAGGCGCTTGGCGTTATCACGGCTCCGCCCGTAGGACGTTTCGGCACACACATACACCTACCAACAGGAGAGGAGGTCGTCACGATGATTCCGGACAAGCTGTTGGAAGTCTTAAGACAGGATGGGGTTGTTGCCATTGCCACCCTGGGAAAGGATGGCCCGCATATGGTCAACGCCTGGCATAGTGATGTCAGTATCTCATCAGACGGTCGCTTATTGATCCCTGTCGGCGGCATGCACCATACGGAGGCGAACATCGCCTACAACCCCAATGTGCTGATTACCTATCGTTACCTTCGATCCGCCTCGCCTCGCCGAGGCGAACATCGCCTACAACCCCAATGTGCTGATTACAGCGGCAAGTCGACAGGTTGCGGGCTTGCGCGGGGCCGGCGCCGGTTTCCTGATCAGGGGAAAGGCGGCTCTGATCACGTCCGGACCTGATTTTGATGGTATGAAGCCACAGTTCGGTTGGCTGCGAGCTACCTTGGCCGTCACCATTGAATCGGCCACTCAAACCTGTTAACGCTGACGGATATTCCGTACGTTGCAGTGTCGTGACGTCTGGCATTGACGAAGAGGGGAAGGGTGCCGCCTATTTCCGCATCCCGGACGCGCCCAATCCCCCCGACAACGCAAATGGCCCGCTCGGCAAACCGCCAAGCGAGCCATTGGATTCAACAGGTTCTGAGTGGCTGGGGGGCAAGGATTCGAACCTCGATAAGCAGATCCAGAGTCTGCCGTCCTACCGTTGGACGACCCCCCAGCAAAAATGAACGTCCAAAGGGGTTGCCTTTGGACGTTCACACTATCTAAAAATACGAGGGAAAAGTCAAGGTGAAAAACGGGTACGAGTGAGGGTCACGAACCCATCCCATTGGCGTGGGCTTGCGATCTGTCGTGTAACGTCGACAGTTTCAGCATTTCGAACGCCTTGGTGCCCCCGGGGGTCGTCATCACGACCCGATCGCCCTCCTGCTTGCCGATGAGGCTCCGCCCGATCGGTGAGGCCACCGAGATCCAGCCGCGCGTGCTGTCCATCAATTCCGGAAAGACCAGAGTGTAGACGGTTTCCTCTCCGGTCTCCTCGTCAATCAGATGTACGGTGCTGCCCAGAGCGACGCGATCCTTCGGGATCGCCCTCAGGTCGATCTTACTGATCTCGGCGATCCGCTGCTGCAGAAAGGCCATCCGGGCCTTCACAAACCCTTGCCGATCCTTAATGGTTTCATATTCGCCGTTCTCCCGCAGATCGCCCAACTCCCTGGCAGCCTGGATCTTCTTCGGAAGCTCCTGTCTGAACTCCCGATCGAGTTTGTTGAACTCCTGTCGAAGCTCATCAAGCAGCGCCTCAATCTTCATCCTTCCTCCTCCAGTGCCTCCTCGACTCGACGTCGCACAGCATCCCACCCCATCAACTCCATAATCGGAAAGATGGGGGGACTGACGGTCTTTCCGGACAGCGCCACCCTGAACGGCTGAGCCAAGTCGACCAGTTTCAGACCTAGGGTCGTCGCCCGCGCCCGAAACAGCGACTCCAGCGCCCCGGCCGTATAGGCCGGCAGCATGTCGATCTCCGCCAACAGCGCACGGACCCTGGCCTTGGCCTCGACCGTCAGCACCTTCACCGCCGCCGCCCTGTCCCGCTCGATCTTCCCATCAAATACAAATCTGGACGAAGACGCAAGTTCTGTCAAGGTCCTCGCTCGCTCTTGAAACAGGGAGACCACCCGTTGCAGTTGCGCTGCATCTATTGTCGTCAGTTCGTCCCGACTGACGCCGGCCGCTTCCCAGAAGGGTTGGAGCAGCGTCGTCAGTCGCTGCACATCGGCACGCTTGATATACTGGCCGTTCAGCCATTCGAGTTTGACCGGATCGAAGACCGCGGGGGTCTTCCCCACCCGATCAAGGCTGAAGTATCGAATCAACTCTTCCTGAGTGAAGATCTCCTGGTCGCCGTACGACCAGCCAAGCCGCGCGAGGTAATTCACCATCGCTTCCGGCAGATACCCCATCTGCCGGTAGATCATCACCGAGGTGGCGCCGTGCCGTTTCGAGAGACGGGCGCGATCGGGCCCCAAGATCATCGGGATGTGGGCAAAGTGCGGGATGGGAAGACCCAGCGCCTCATACAGGACGATCTGGCGTGGCGTATTCGAGATATGGTCGTCGCCCCTGACGACGTGCGTGATGCCCATCAACACGTCATCGACCACCACCGCAAAATTGTAGGTCGGCATCCCATCGGAGCGCAGGAGGATGAAATCGTCCAGATCGCCGGTCTCGAATCGGATGGGGCCGTGAACGAAATCCGCGATCTCGATGCTCCCCTCCTCTCCGACCAGCAGCCGGACGACCACACCATTGTCGCCCACACCCGACCGATCATTGCCTCGCCGGCGACAGCGCCCGTCATATTTCGGGGAAGTACCGGCCGCCAGCGCCGCCTTGCGCCTCGCCTCCAGTTCGTCCGGCGTACAGGTACAGTAGTAGGCCTTCCCCTCGTCCAGCAGGCGCTGTGCGTAGTCGTGATACAGCTTCAGACGATCGGCCTGTCGGTACGGTCCGACCGGCCCACCCACCTCCGGTCCCTCATCCCAGTCCAGACCAAGCCACCGGAGCGACTCAAGTATCGTCGTCGTCGACTCGTCCGTCGACCGCTCCGGATCCGTATCCTCAATGCGCAGGATGAAGTCGCCGTTCTCATGCCGCGCGAACAGCCAATTATAGAGCGCCGTCCTGGCCCCGCCGACATGCAGATAACCCGTCGGGCTCGGCGCGAATCTGACCCTGACCTTGGACATCGCCATCTGCCTTACGGCTTCGACGGAGGCCCGGCCTCCGCCTCGTCGATCAGCATCACGGGGATGCCGTCCCGTATAGGATAGCGCCGTCCGCACGCCGTACACACAATCCGTGAGGCGGGCTCATCCAGCACCACCTCGGCCTTACATGCGGGACAGGCCAAGATCTCCAGCAATTCCTTATCGATCATCTGCGCCCCCTTCCCCACTATTCCCACTCAACGCTCGCCATTCCGTTATCCTCTCCACTATAGCCTATTGTCGCAGAGGGTTGAAGCGGATTGTGCGGCCGCTTCTCACCGGATCAGAACGGCTGTCGGCGCATCACGATCGCGTCTTCCCGCGGATGCTCATAGTAGTTACGACGACGGCCGATCGGTTGAAAGCCGTACGACTGATACAGCGCAGCAGCCGCCTCATTCGACGCCCTGACCTCCAGGTAGCCTACCGTCACATGTTTGGCGTAGGCGCACGTCAGGATCGCATCCATCAGTTGAGACGCGACCCCGCGGCCGCGATAGCGCGGGTGCACCGCAAGATTGTTGATGTGCAATTCTCCGCTGAAAATCCATGCGCACAGAAATCCGACGATCCGCTCCCCTGTCCCTTGGTCTGCCCTCGCCACAAGCGATGCGGCGAACCTTTCGGAATCCAACTCGTGGACGAACATCTCGTCAGTCCACGGTTCGGCGAACGAGAGGCTCTCAATGACCAGCACGTCAGGCAGGTCCTCTTTGCGCATGACATCGCACGTCACAGTAAGTCTGGTCTTATTTATCGCCACCGTGGGAATGAACCTCTTGACGCTAGGACGCGGCCGGGGCAAGCCCGCCCAGACGTTTCAACTCCGCCTCGGACGGCCGCAAATATTGAGGGATCAGTCCTGCCGGATCATCCCGATGGCCGTCCAGGAGACGCCGGCGTCCGAGCTCTGCCACTGCGGCGGCGCGACCCCCTCGGCCCGCAAGGGGCGGGAAGAGCGCCAGCTCCTTCAACCGGGCTCGCAGCAGGTCTGCATAGACTGCCAACCCATCTCCCACAAAGACAGTCGGCTCGCCGATACCGCTCCAGACGCTATCCGACGCCGTCGCCGCATCGTCGGTCAGCCGAATCAGTCGATCCCCTTGGTGACGAAACCGTGCGAAATAGATTTCGCCTTTCCTGGCGTCGAGGATGGGACAGATCTGGTAGGTGCAAAACGGAAGGGTCCATGCCATGGCCTCAAGCGTCGAGACGCCAACCAGTGGTTGGCCCCCGGCTATCGCCAGTCCCTTCACGGTACTTAACCCGATTCGTAACCCGGTAAACGATCCCGGTCCAACGGCCACGGCGAGTCCCTCAACCTGCCCTAGCCCGACCCCGGCATCCTGTAAGGCCCGGTCGATCAGGGGGAGTAACCGCTCGCTGTGGGTCGCTTTGACGTTCAGCGTGTACTCGCAGATGACCCCCGCCGCTGAGACGAGGGCAACCCCGCCTTGCATTGTCGAGGTCTCGATTCCCATTACCAGCATAGCAGTGTGACGATACTACAGACCGGGCCATCCGGCAAGGGTCTCCGCAGCATTACAAGTCGGCCCACCCGACGCCGCCGATCGCCTTCCTCGGCCGCCCTGTCGGCCCCCCGGCCTGCACGCGCAGCAGCAGGATCAGGCCCGTGAGAAAGAACAGACCGACGGCAAGAATCGCCGCGCGCTGGTTACCCGCCAAGGCGTACGAGATCGCGCCAAAGACCAGCGGCCCAAGGATAGAGGCGCTCTTCCCGCACAGCGCGTAACAGCCGAAGAACTCCCCCTCGCGTCCCTTTGGGATCAGGCCGGCCATGAAGGTCCGACTCGCGGCCTGGATGGCGCCGAGACCCGAGCCTGCCACGGCCGCAACCAGGTAAAACTGCCACTGAGCCTGGACAAAGTAGGCGGCGGTCACCACGCCGATCCAGAGCACCAACATGCAGACCACAACGACCTTTGGGCCGAGCCGATCAGTGGGCTTGCCCCATGCGAACGCCCCGACCAAGGCCGTCGCCTGAACGAGAAGGTACAGACCGATCAACTGTGCCATGTCGAAGCCGAGTGTCCTGGCCGCGAATATCGAGGAAAAAAAGATCACGGTATTGACGCCATCCTCGTACAACAGATAGGCTCCGAGAAACCGCCGCAGTTCACGAAACGTAAGGACGTCTCGGACCGTCCGAAGTGTACCCGACACGCTCTCGCGGACCGCCTCGCCGATGCCGACCCGGCCGGGTCGATCCTCCGGCAGGACAATAAAGGACGGCAGAGCAAAGAGTCCAAAGAGCGCAGCGGTCACCACGAAGCACCAGTGAAGGGCGCCCGCCTTGGCGAACGGAAGCGCAGCAAGCAGGGCGACAATCGAGCCGGCATAGCCGACCGCAAAGCCGTAGGCCGAGACGCGCCCCTGCCACTGCGGAGGCGCAATATCCGACAAATAGGCGTTGTAGAAGACCAGCGCACCCTCAAATCCTACGGTGCCGATGACCCCCAGCACAAAGCCCCGGAGCACCATCCCCTGCTCTACCGTCGCCATCAAGGCCGTTGCGGCGACGCTGAGGTAGGTGACGACACAGAAGAGGCGCTTGCGAATGCCGGCTCGGTCGGCCATACCCCCCACTATCGGGGAGGTGATCGCCACGATAGCCATCGACGTGGCGATCAGACGTCCCCACCACAGGTCGCCCTCGCCGCGGTCGTTACCGACGACGACCTGAGCATAGTAGGTCGCATAGATGGTCGCCGCGATCACCGCTGCGAAGGATGAGTTGGCGAAATCGTAGAGGGTCCAGGCCACGACCTGACGGCGATTCATGAGGCCATCGCCGCATTTCCCATCAGCTCCCGGGCCAATCCGACATACCGATCGCCGACCGCGACGATCTCTATTGTCCGCGTGTCCGATCCGGTGTATTGAAATCTGAACGTCAGCAGTTCGTCCGGCAAGTACGCCCATCCATGCTCGGCCCACTCGATCGCCGTCACGCCCTCCCCCCGCAGATATTCATCCAACCCCAGACCGGCCATCGCCTCCGGGGTCTCAATACGGTAGAGGTCGATATGATAGAGGGGGATCCGGCCCTGGTATCGGTGTACGAGGGTAAAGGTCGGACTGCTGATGCAGGTCGCCTCGTCGACGCCCAGTCCGCGGGCCAGCCCACCGACAAAGAGGGTCTTGCCTGCGCCCAGTTCGCCGATAAGGGCGATCACATCCCCCGCATTCGCAAGTCGGCCCACGGCCTCGCCCAGCGCGCGCGTCTGCTCCGGCGAGGCGGAACGATACACGATCGTCGAGGTGCGGGATGGGCTCACGCCGGACCTGTTATTTCACCGTTGGTTGCGCGGCCGCTTTCAGTCGGCGGATAGCCTCCGGAATCTGTGTCATCAGATCCGACGCCACCATCGCCTCCTGACCGACCGCCTCAGCCGCCAGATCCCCGGCGAGGCCGTGCAGATACACAGCAGCCTTCGCAGCCAAGTCGACATCGACACCCTGTGCCAGAAGACCCCCGATCAGCCCGGTCAGCACGTCGCCGGTCCCGCCCGTCGCCATCCCGGCATTTCCCGTCATGTTGATCGCCACCCGGCCATCCGGATTCGCGACCAGGGTCCGGGCGCCCTTCAAGACCAGATAGACGCCGAGACTCGTCGCGACCTTTTGCGCAATCGGAATCCGGTTTCGAACGATTTCATCCCGATCAATGCCGAGCAGGCGGGCCAGTTCTCCGGGATGGGGGGTGAGGATCGGCGGGGGCGAGACAGTGCGCAGCGTTTCCAGGTTCGGTCCGAGGGCAGTGATGCCGTCGGCATCGACGACGACCTGCGTCCCGACGGTCTGGACAACGGCTCGGACCAACTCAGCGGTCTCAGGATGAATGGACAGGCCGGGACCGATCGCTACGACCCGCTTACCCTTCGCGAGATCCAGGACCCTTTCCAGTGCAGCGAACGACACCGTACGCTCGCCGGTCTCAGGCAGCGGTTCGGTCATCACCTCGGTCAGCTTTGCCTCCATGGCATCGTTGAGGCTCTCCGGCAGTCCCAACGTAACCAATCCCGCGCCGATTCGAAGCGCCGACAACGCGCACATCGCCGCCGCCCCGGTCTTGCCCGGCGAGCCGGCCAGGACCAGGACATGACCGTAGGTCCCCTTATGGGCGTTCGGGTCGCGCGGTGGAAGCGCGCGTACCAGATCCTCGGCCTGGACCAGGGAGACATCAAGCAGTGGATCGGTGAGCAGCGGCCGAGGCAGACCGATATTGACCGTCACCACCCGACCGGCGCAAGCGGCTGCGGGATAGAGGATAAGCGCCCGCTTCGGCAGGCCAAAGGTGACGGTCAAGAGCGCATGAATGCTCGGACCAGGGATGACCCCTTCATCGCTGTTCAGACCCGAGGGGATATCGAGGGCCACGATCGGTCTGCCGGACCGGTTGAGCAGCTCGATGGCTTCCCCGAAGATGCCTTTTGCGGGTCCGGTCGTCCCGGTTCCCAGGATGGCGTCCACCACCAGATCGGCCCGCTCGATCGTCCCTCTGCCAGCCTCGAGCTCCTGACTGCTCGTAACCTCATGGATCGGCATGTCGAGCGTTCGAATGATATCGAGATTCGTCCGGGCATCTCCCCTGATCTCGGATGATCGAGCCAGCAGCACCACGTCGACCGCGAATCCCCGGTTCACGAGGTGGCGAGCGACGACGAAGCCGTCGCCGCCGTTATTGCCCTTTCCGCTGACGACGGCAATACGGCGATGCGACAGATGCGGAAATGCCCGCTCCAGCTCCAGGACGGCCTGGAGTCCGGCATTTTCCATCAGCAGCAGCGACGGGATGGCGTACTCCTCCGTCGCCCGTCGATCGAGTTGTCGCATCTGCTCTGCCGTTACCACATTCACGGCCATCGCGTCCTCCTCGTCAGGTGCTCTCTATCGGCCGTCCGTGGCCACGACGCATGCCATCGCGTAGTCACCCTCATGCGTCAGCGTGACCAGCATCTGCATGATCCCAAGACCATCCGCTACGTCTTTTGCGCGGCCCGAAAGGGCCAGACCGGATGGTTCGTTTCCACCCCCGACGACCTCTACATCCTGCCAGACGACCCCCTGCCCCCATCCGGTTCGAAGCGCCTTGAACGCCGCCTCCTTCGCGGCGAAGCGGACCGCCAGGTGTCGACCCGGCGACCGGTAGCGCCTGATGTGTGCCCGCTCCGACGGCGTGAACAGGCGATCCAACAGACGGGCGCCGTAACGCGCGACGGCTCGCTCAAATCGATCGATCTGAACCAGGTCAATTCCGATCCCGATCACCATTCCCGCACCTTGGAGTGCCATGGAATGAACACTAGTATGCTCCGCTTAATCTCGCCGGACGTCCCTGTCCGGCTCGAATCGGCGCTGGCAGGCTGCGCTGTCCGTGCTGTGCCTGCCATCGACGACGCATCGCACACCAGTGTTCATTCCTGGAATCCGATGCCTTGCGCAAGCAAAGGACATAGGGTCTAGACAAGGGGAGAGCCTTAGCTTTTTCCAACACCCTACACCCTACACCCTACACCCTGCCTTATCTCCATGGCTGCCCGCATCTCGCGTACTGCTCGCTCCAGACCGACGAGAACGGCTCTCGCGATAATACTGTGCCCGATACTCAGCTCTTCCACCTCGGGAATGACCGCAACCGATCCGATATTGCGATAGTCCAGACCGTGCCCCGCATGAATGCGAAGACCCAGCTCCCGTCCCGTATGCGCCGACCGGATGAGGCGCGTCAACTCGGCCTGTTGACCCTTCGGGTCTTTCGCCTCGGCATAGGATCCGGTATGCAGCTCGACAAAGTCGGCGCCGGCCTGCGCTGCAGCCGAGACCTGATGGGATTCAGGATCGATGAAAAGGCTGACGGAGATGCCGCCCTCCCGCAGGCGGCGCACCGCCTGGCTTACCTCATCGATGCGCCCGTGGACGTCCAACCCTCCCTCAGTCGTCAACTCTTCACGTCGTTCCGGAACGAGCGTCGCCATCTCCGGCTTGAGCGCCGAGGCAATCCGGATCATCTCTTCCGTCACGGCCATCTCCAGATTCAGCTTCGTCTTCACCACTCGCCGAAGCAACTCGACATCCCGGTCCTGAATATGCCGACGGTCCTCGCGCAGGTGCACGGTGATTCCGGATGCGCCGGCCAACTCGACCATCAGCGCCGCCTGCACCGGATCAGGCTCCTCGCCCCGTCTCGCCTGCCTGATCGTCGCGATGTGATCGACATTCACACACAATCCAACCATCCGTCACCCCTCGTGCCCCTAACCTTGAACGTTGAACTCGCCTTCAACTCAGTTCTCTCTCGATGACCATCGCGATCGTTCGCGCCACGCGCTCGATCTTCGTGAGTTCCTCGCCCTCCACCATCACACGGGCCACCGGCTCCGTACCGGACAGCCGAACCAGGATCCGTCCCTTGCCCCTCATCCCCGCCTCTGCCGCTCGAATCGCCTCCTGGACCAGTGGCAGTTCTTCAACGGCAGTCCGACGCCAGACAGGCACGTTGATCAAAACCTGCGGGTACGACGTCATACATGTCTTCAGCTCCGAAAGCGGCTTTCCACAACGCCGCATGGTGGCCAGCACCTGCAGGGCGGTGACGATTCCGTCTCCGGTCGTATGATGTTCAAGGAAGATGATATGTCCGGACTGCTCACCCCCCAACATGTATCGCTTGGCCAGCATCTCTTCCAGCACATACCGATCGCCCACCGCGGTTCGTACGACCTTGATTCCGGCCTCCTGCATCGCCAGTTCCAGGCCGATATTGCTCATTACCGTCGCAACAATCGTATCGTCGTACAGGCGACCCTCCCGCTTCAGATCGAGGGCGCAGAGGGCGAGAATATGATCCCCATCCGCCAACTCGCCCTGTTCGTCCACACACAGGACCCGGTCTGCATCCCCGTCATGGGCAAATCCGATATGGGCCTTGTGCTGTACCACTGCCCGCCGCAGCCCCTCGGGATGCAACGACCCACACCCCTTATTGATATTGGTACCGTCGGGTTGCACGTTCAGCGATACGACCTCCGCGTTCAACTCCCGCAGAATGGTCGGCGACACCTTGTAGGCCGCACCGTTGCCGCAGTCAACCACGACCCGCATCCCCTTCAACGTCATACCCTTGGGGAGGGTGTTCTTGGCAAATTCGATATAGCGGCCGACGGCATCCTCTATCCGATAAGCCTTGCCGATCTCGTTCGGAACCGCCCTGATCCCGTCGATTTCTCCATTGCAGACCAACACCTCGATCTGCCGCTCCATCGCATCCGGCAACTTCAGGCCATCGCAGGAGAAAAACTTGATCCCATTGTCCTCGTACGGGTTGTGAGAGGCCGAGATTACCACCCCGGCATCGGCCCGGAGGCTCCGGGTGATGAACGCGATGCCCGGCGTCGGCAGCGGACCGACCAGCAACACATCGACCCCCATCGAGGTGATACCGGCGGTCAAAGCCGTCTCCAACATATAGCCTGTCAGCCGCGTATCCTTTCCGATGACGATCGTCGGTCGTTCTGTCGATCCCCTTAACAGATGAGCGGCCGCCCGCCCAACCTTCACCATGGTCTCCGGGGTCATCGGCTCTTTATTGGCCACACCGCGAATCCCATCGGTACCGAACAGTTTTCGCACCACCCGCCTTCTTTCTTTTCCTGGTCTGTAGCCGCAGTCGTTATCTTATGAAGCCGAGGGTTTGGGATTCATTCTGATCTCGACCGACACCCGCACACGGTCCGGCCCCTGCATCCTGATCGACTTCCCCACCGGCTCAAGCGAGGTCATGGCGCCGAAGTCATGCGATCGGCCTTCAATGCTGACGGTCGAGGTATACACCCTGTCCAGACGATTGACCTCGCTCTTCGGCCCCACCAATCGGACACGATCGGGATGTGCCGAGGCCCGCTTCAGATAGTACCCGGCAGCCGGATTCCCTTCTACCCTGGCCGCTACCCGCACCACCCGCTCCGAGATCGATTCCAGCACCAGCCGGACCCACTTCGGCGAGACCTGGACGACCTCAACGCCGCGCGGAACATCAATCTGGTCGGTTTTGACGGCCACGAGATTCTCGCCTTCCTTCAAGGTTGACAGATCGAGATTGACGTCCACCTCATCAGGCGACAGTCCGGAGATCAGACTTTTCGGGCCCCGCAACTGGACGGTGACGAACTCTCCGGGACCGTTCACGAGCGTCGTATTGTTCGGCAGTCGCGTCAGCGAGATCGGGGCATTGACCGTTCGTTCGTCTCTCTGTTCTCCGGAGACGACCATCCACAAGGCGAAAGCAAGCGCCAGAGACGCCAGCTTCAGCCCGAGATTATCGAAGAGTCCTTTCGCCATCATCCTTTCGCGACCGTCGGATGCGCGGCGCCCCACGCAAGGGCCGGTATATCCGACAGGTCAAGCCGTGCGGTCAATATGCCACGTTCGGCGCCTAGCCTCTGACGACCGAAGATGCGACGACCTCGCTTTTCGACTTCGCACCCGGGCCGCCCACACCGGGCGGTCCCAGCAGTTCGACGAGTCGACGCCGCAGCCTCTGCGCATCAAGACCCTGGCTGATGGCCCCCGCGTGAACGAGCGAGACGCTCCCCATCTCCTCTGAAACAACGATGGCGATGGCATCGGTTTCCTCCGTCAGGCCGATGGCCGCGCGATGACGGGTTCCCAACTCCCTGCTCACATCGGCGGCCAGCGTTAAGGGCAGCAGACACGACGCGGCGGCGACGCGCCCGCCCTGGATCACCACCGCGCCGTCATGCAGCGGCGAACCCTGGCAAAAGATCGATTCCAACAATCGCCTCGACACACGCGCGTCAAGCGACACGCCGGAATCGATATAGTCGGACAGTTTGGTCTCCCGCTCTACGACAATGATCGCGCCGATCTTTTTCGCCGCCATGGAGGCCGCGGATCGGACAATCTCGTCGATCATGTAGGCCTCTTCGCGTTTGGTAAAGGCGCGAAGCAGCCGAGAACGCAGGCCGAACGTCGCGAGTGCCCGTCGAAGCTCCGGTTGAAAGAGAATGATGACCATGAGGAACCAGACACCCAGCGAGTTCTGCAAGACCCAGTTGACGGTCAACAAACCGCCTTTCAACGCAATGCGGGATGCCAGGTAGACAAGCGCGAGACCGAGGATCATCTGCAGCGCCCGCGTCCCCTTGAACATCAGGAGAAGCTGATAGGCGACAAACGCCACGATCAGCACATCGACGGCGTCAATCCACCCAAATTGGGCAATCGTGGACCACATAACTACTACGCCCTCCTGATGGCGTCCAACATCCGGACAAGCTGCGCGCAGGGCCGGATCTCATGCACCCGGACAAAGGCTGCCCCTTGCAGCACCGCCGCAGCGACGCAGGCTGCGGTCCCGTGCTGGCGTTCCTCAACCGGCAGCTTCAGCACATCGCCGACCAGCGACTTGCGCGATGGTCCGATCATGATCGGCTTTCCCAAACGATGCAACTCCCCCAGATGCCGCAAAAGGGCGAGATTGTCCTGCGACCGCTTTCCGAATCCCAAGCCGGGATCGACAATGATGGACTGCGGGTGAACGCCCGCCCGTTCAGCAAAGGTGATACGCTCCGCCAGGAAGTCCGAGACCTCCCCCACCACATCGTCATAGCGCGGCTCGATCTGCATGTCCTGAGGGGTCCCTTTCATGTGCATGATCACCAGACCGGCCCGCTGCTCGGCTACCACCGCCGCCAGATGCCCCTCACCCCGTACACCGTACACGTCGTTAATAATATCCGCCCCTTCTTCCAGGGCGATTCGCGCCACCTCGGGTTTATAGGTATCCACCGATACCGGAATGCTCAGCTTCGGTCGCAGGTCCCGCAGCACCGGAACGATCCGACGCAACTCTTCTTCCACTGGGACAGGGGCGGCGCCCGGACGGGTCGATTCGCCGCCCAACTCCAGAATATCGGCGCCCTCCTCCACCATCCGCATGGCCTGGTCGATGGCTGTCTCGGCATCGAGAAAACGCCCGCCATCAGAAAATGAATCGGGAGTAATGTTCAATACCGCCACGATCCGGGTCTTATCTTGCACATTCAACAGATGATCCCGGCAGCGAAAACTTCCCTGCGTCGATTGCGTCATCGCGTCTGTGGCGTCAATTGCGCCATCGCATCATTGAGTGCGTGATTCGACGTACAAGCCGGCACAGAGGACAGGCGAGAACTTGAGGTCACACACTGCAGACGATGATTGTTCAGGCGTTCCCGCCCGGGCATCAGACGCGCGCCTGGGCCGGGGCGGCGGATCCGTTCACGATCGCATCGATCTGAAAACCATCAAGCACCTCGGTTTCCAGCAGCGCCTTGGCCAGGGCGTGCAGAATGCCGATTCGCTCCATAATCAGCGTCTTGGCCTTTTCATAGTTGGTCACAACGATCTGCTTGACCTCTCGATCGATCTCTACTGCCGTATGCTCGCTATAGTCCTGGTGTTGGGCAATCTCGCGGCCCAGGAAGATCATCTCTTCGCGCTTACCGAATGTCAGCGGACCGAGCTTTTCACTCATCCCCCACTCGCACACCATCTTCCTCGCCAGATCGGTGGCCCGCTCGATATCGTTGCCGGCCCCGGTGGTAATCTGCCCGATAACCAACTCCTCCGCAACGCGACCGCCCATCATGATGGCAATTTCATTGAGGAGGTACTCTTTTGCGTAGTTGTGCTTCTCGTCGACGGGCAACTGCTGGGTCATACCCAGCGCTCTACCACGCGGGATGATCGTCACCTTGTGAATCGGGTCGGTCCCAGGGAGAACCTTCGCCACCAGCGTATGTCCGGCCTCATGATAGGCGGTCACCTTCCGCTCCTGTTCGCTGATCACGATGCTCTTGCGCTCTACGCCCATAAGCACCTTGTCTTTGGCGTTCTCGAAGTCCACCATGCAGACCGTTTTCTTATTTTGCCGGGCGGCCAGCAGGGCCGCCTCATTGACCAGGTTGGCTAAATCGGCTCCGGAAAAACCGGGGGTCCCGCGAGCCAGGAGCGAGAGATCGACATCGGCGTCTATCGGGATCTTTTTCGTATGAACGCGCAGGATCCCTTCGCGGCCCTTCAGATCAGGTCTCGCCACCACGACCTGGCGATCAAACCGCCCCGGTCGAAGCAATGCCGGGTCCAGGACATCGGGGCGGTTGGTTGCTGCAACCAGAATCACCCCGTCATTCGATTCGAAGCCGTCCATTTCAACCAGGAGTTGATTCAGCGTCTGCTCCCGCTCGTCGTGACCGCCGCCCAGACCGGCCCCCCGATGCCTCCCTACCGCGTCGATCTCATCCATAAAAATAATACACGGGGCATGCTTCTTCCCCTGATCAAAGAGGTCGCGTACGCGTGAGGCGCCGACACCGACGAACATTTCGACAAAATCCGAACCCGAGATACTGAAGAACGGCGCATTCGCCTCGCCTGCGATAGCGCGCGCCAACAGCGTCTTCCCCGTACCCGGGGGGCCCATGAGCAACACACCCTTGGGAATCCTCCCGCCCAGTTTCTGAAACTTCGGCGGGTCCTTCAGAAACTCAATGATCTCCCGCAGTTCCTCCTTGGCCTCGTCCGCACCGGCCACATCGGCAAAGGTCACCTTGTTTTGCTTGTCGGACAGCAGGCGAGCCCGGCTCTTGCCGAACGAGAGGGCCTTCACCCCCCCACCCTGCATCTGACGCATAAAGAAGATCCAGACGCCGATGAACAGCAGCATCGGTAGCCATGAGAGCAAGATAGTAATGTACCAAGGATTCTCGTCGACCGGTTTCGCAATAATCCGAACCCCTTTCTGTCGCAGCTCGGAAATCATATCCTTATCGTCGGCGGCGTACGTCCGGAAGTTTTCGCCCGTGGTGAGCTTCCCTTTGATGTCCGGACCCTTCACGATCACCTCCACGACCTCACCCTTGGCCGCCTTGGTCATAAAGTCGCTGAAGATCATCTCCTTTTCCTGTGGCTGGTTCTGGCTGAAAATGTTGAAGACCAGTACCATAATAAGTCCGATGACAAGCCACAGCGCCAGATTCTTGAAGAACGGGCTCAACCTTGTACCTCCTCCCATCGATCTCTCTTCCTCACGCGACATGTCAGTGGGTACGACGGATGGCATTCGTAACTTACTATATCAAATCGCTTGTACGTCTTCAACGCAATACACGATGATCGTCCGTCTAACCGCTGCTCCATGCGCTGGCGGCGCGCCCGTGGGCATGAAAGTTGTAACGCCCAGTGAAATCCCCCCAACGCCCCCTTTTCAAAAGGGGCGTTGGGGGGATTTCACGACGGGAGCGGGGACGTTCGGACCAACGACGGACGAATGTGCGGATTAGCACGGGCGTGCGATCATGTGATTACCGTCCGTCGTCACCTGTAGTAACTGCACAAACCCGAAGGATACGCCGCGTCGCAGCGGTCACCCTGAAACGTTCGTCGGTGCGAAAACCCACAACCCAGACGATCTGACCGCCAGACACCACCAACGGGATCCGCCCGCGGTCTTCGCGCGGCACCTTGGCGTCTACAAAAAAGTCCTGGAGCTTCTTGCGACCACTCATCCCGAAGGGAACAAATCGGTCGCCCGCTTCCCATCCCCTGACATGCAAGGCAGTCCCGGTACGGTCGCCGTCAAGCAGGGCAATCCGGGTATCGCCAGTAGGCCGGACCACCGCCCCCTGTTCCAGCATCTCACTGTGGAGGCTGAGCGAAGCGGTCGGAATGACCGTCAATCCGGGCACGACCAGGGAACAGGCGGCGATGCGGTCCCGCACCCGAGCCCTCTCAATCGCGAAGATCAGGCCCTCGTCGGCTCGCCTCACGCGCAATCCGCCCGGCGCGTGAACGACGCCGCCCGGCGCTTCCAGCAGCCGATCGACAGCCAGAGTCTGTTGAAAGGTCAGCCCCGAACGGCCTGCACCCAACGCTTCTGCGGATCGACGGATAACGCGCCATCTCAGGGCGCTGGGAAGGCCCGCCATGGAGGGAATCGACAGCGCCACCTCTTGAGACGATTGCGAGATCACCAAGGCGTGAAACTCTTTTTCCACCATCTCGTTCAACAACGCGTCTTCGGCCTCGAAGATCGTTGCCGCATTTGCCAGGGCGTACATAATGCGCGGATTGTATCGTTTGGCCAACTCCGGCAACAGTCCCAGTCGGATTCGATTCCGACGATAGGCAAGACTGCGGTTTGACGAATCCTCGACATAAGGAATCCGCTCTTTCCGCGCGTACTGCTCGATCTCCTCCCGTTCGCAATCAATCAATGGACGGACGATCCGGCCCCTCACCGGCGGGATTCCGCCAAGCCCTCGCACGCCCGATCCTCGAAGCAGGTTCATCAGGACGGTCTCCGCCTGATCGTCACGATGATGGCCTAGGGCGATTCTGGCGGCCCGCTGCCTATCCCCCACCTCCTCGAGAAACCGGTAGCGAAGTGTGCGAGCCGCGGCCTGCAGCGAGTCGAATCTGCGGTCTCGCAACATCCTGCCGTCAGCCCTGGTCATCGTCGCTGGAATCTGATGGGTCTCACAATAGTTTCGCACGAAGTCGGCAGCCGCGGCCGATTCTGCCCCGCGAAGATCGTGGTCGAGATGGGCGACATGGAGTACGACGGCATATCGCTCTCGAAGGCGCATCAGAAGATGGAGCATGACCATCGAATCAATGCCGCCGGAGACCGCAATGACGATCCTCTCCCCGACCGTCACCATCCGATGCCGGTCGATCGTCTCTTGCACCTTATGCAGCAGCCGGTCCTTCATCACGTAAGCCCATAAACCCGCATGTAACGGCCATTTACACCCTATCACCCCAGGAACTACTGTAGTGAGCCCTCAGAGCGCTGTCAATATAAATCCTGGGCGCCGAAGCGTATTCCCATGATGGCCACGCAACGGGAAAGGATAGGCCGCCCCTGTGCAGCTTGTGAACATCGACATATCGTTAGTCAGCTCAACATAGATTCACCCAGTATATATATCATTCTAATTACATTAACAGATAAACACTCATCAGATTTATTGGTTCGCTGCTAAAATATACTTGACATTGGTGTAATCGAGTTTTATATATCTTCAAATGAAGAATACGTCATCTTTAGTAACGATCCAAACTGCGGCGTCAGTAGCCGGCATAGAGGCGTAAAATGCGAATGTATATCAACGGTCCTACCGGGGCAACCTGCTTGGCGAAGGAGGGCAAATAATGCGCACGACCTGCCATAACCGTCTCTTCCTCACCCGTCCGGCGCAGGTAACTCTCATCAGTTTTCTGGCCTGGAATCTGGCCGCAGTCATCCCGCCATCCGCACGGGCGGCGGAGCCGACACTGGGGTTGGCAACCGGATTACAGGACGCTCAGGTAGCCATCGATGGCCGGCAGTGGACGACGCTGCCTGCGTCCTCCAGCCCGATATATGGCGGGACCATGCTGCGGTCCGGAAAGGGTACCGCATCGTTGCTGCTGAAGGATGGGACCCAGCTCGAACTGCGGCCGCAAACACTTATCGGGTTGGCCGGATCACGAACTGCGCCTGTGGTGAAAATTGCCGTTGGCCAGGTTCTCTTCAGGATACCCAACTCATCCGGTTCAGTCTTCATTACGCCAAGCGTCCGCTATCAGACCGAACCCGGCAGTGCGGGAAATCGCCCGGCCGTTCTCAAGGCGAACTCGACAACGTTGTCCACCTCTGACTCGGTAGGGACCATCGTCGTCAACGCGCGCGGCGGGTCCCGCCTGAGTCTCGAACAGGGCGGGATGCTTGCCAGGTCCGCGAATGATCCCGGCATCCACGTTGTAAAGGCCGGACAAAGCGTCTATATACCCCAGGTTGGCGCTCCTGATCACGATTTTGGCGTCCTGCTGGCACAGGCGATTCCAGGTGACGCGGCCGACGAAACCGGTTCCACCGGTACCGACACCGGGAACACTGAAACGGAGGAGGCCCCGGTTGTAGAGACGGGATCGGGCACCCGGGCAGAGACAGTTACTGGGGTCCTCGTTGGGCTTGGCGCCATTGGGCTGGGCGTAGGGCTTGGGGTGAGCGAATCGGGCAATAATGGCAAGGCGAGTCCCTCAACTCCGTAGTGAGTCCGTTCGGCCGTTTAGGCTATCCGGACGGTCGGGAGACGAAACGATCCGGCAGACCACACAGATTAAACGGTCCATAATGAGACGAGCGTACATCTATATCAGCTTGGGAATTCTGACCGCCGGCTGCACATCGGCCGGCCCCACCAAAGAAACCCTCATGGTGATGGCGTCTATCTCTCGATCCGCCGAATCGGAAGGCAGCGTTGCGCTCAACAGCAGGATTATCGGCACCGCGGCGCACGACAATAGCTCGACCGGAGACTATACCATCGGCCCAGGGGATCTCCTCGTCATCTCGGTCCTGGACC
This sequence comes from Candidatus Methylomirabilota bacterium, assembly GCA_003104975.1. Classification (NCBI taxonomy): domain Bacteria; phylum Methylomirabilota (SeqCode); species Candidatus Methylomirabilota bacterium. The sequence goes on along the minus strand of PQAM01000010.1, from coordinate 577,399 downwards.
TGAGCGAAGTCGACAAGATCAAGATCCGGGTAGGGGCAGAGGGGTTCATTCGTCTGCCCCTCATCGATATCGTCAGGGTCAAAGGCCTGACCGCACGTCAACTTGAAGGTAAATTGGCCGACCTGTACGGCGCCGAATATCTTTACGATCCCCAAGTGAGCGTCTTCATCGAGGAGTACCGCAGTCAGCGTGCCGCCGTTCTGGGAGAGGTCAATAAGGCAGGCATCTATGAGGTGAACGACGGACGGACGCTCACCGATATGCTGGCTCAGTCCGGCGGCCTCACCAAAGAGGCCGACCGCATGGTCTACGTTCTGCGAAAACACGGCAGCCCGGGAACCGACGCCGGCAGCTCTGGGGATCTGCTGACAATCGATCTCGATGAACTGCTGGCCGGACGCAACCCCGGCCTGAATATCCGGATCGACTCCGGAGACGTCATCAGCGTCCCGAAGTCGGGCGAATTCCTGCTCGGTGGCGCCGTAAAAAAGCCGGGTCCCTATCCGCTCAAAGGGAAACTGACCGTCGACCAGGCCATCTATTTCGGGGAGGCGCTGAAGGATGAGGCCGACCTGAGTAATATCGAGGTGTTACGGTTTAACGGGCCACAAACCGAGGTGATTCACGTCGACCTTCAACAGTTAAGGCGGGAGGGCAAGCCTGCGCTCGCCGTTCAAAAAAACGATGTCGTGTTTGTCGGAACCAGCGGCCCTAAGGCCGTCCTGTATGGCGCCGTGGACTTTGTCAAGACGATCATCCGCTTCGGATTTAATGCCGGGATGGCCTTCTAGTCTCGATCCTATCAATGATCGCCAAAGAACGGTTCGCGCCGACCGCCGATCACGAAAAAGGATAATACTCGCGCATGGATGCGCTGGTCAAATCAGAGGGTAAGCCGCCCACGCCTCGCGAGCTTTTGCTGCAACGCTATTATCTGCAGCAGGACGAAGAGACGCACCTCCGCGATTACTGGCGAATTATCCTGAAGCACCGGTGGATGGTCCTGACCTTTTTCGCCATTATCGTCACGACCGCAACGATCTACACCTTCAGCCTGACCCCGACCTATCGAGCGACCGCCACCCTCAAGATCGATTATGAGCGGCCGCAGATCCTCTCCTTCCAGGAAATCGGGTCGCCCGGACACCAGAACTACGGTCCGGAATTCATGGGCACCCAGCAGAAGCTGCTGCAGAGCCGAAGCCTGGCAAAGCGGGTCATCGAGACACTGACCGCAAACGGCCATTCGATCGCCTTGGATCCTGGGCCGACCGATTCCGGCGAGCTTGCAGGCGTCTGGCTTGCGTGGATCACCGACATGCTCTCTGGATCGCGCACCTCAAAATCTTTGCCGACGGCCGATCCGGTCTCCCAACCGGAGCCGCCTGTCGGACCGACCGAGGAACAGGTCATGGTTCGTAAGATCGACGTACTGCTCCGGATGCTGACCATAGAACCGGTGCGGACCACGAACCTGGTCAAGATCTCCTTTACCACCCCGTCTCCCGCGCTCTCCTCACTCCTGGCCAACGCCTGGGCGAAGGGCTTCATCGATCATAGTCTCGACCTGAAATACAACGCCACTGCCCAGGCCGGGGAGTGGTTGTCGAAACAGCTTCAAGACGTGCAGGATAAACTTGAACAATCGGAGGCCGCCCTGCACGAATTCGTAAAACAGAAACAGATTCTGACCGTCGGAGAGAAAAAAGATATCGTCACGACAAAGCTGGCCGATTTGAGCGAGGCGCTGACCAAGGCCCAGGGTGAGCGGATCGCCAAGGAGGCCCTGTATCGCCAGAGCCAGAAGTTGCGGTTCGATTCGATCCCTGCGGTCCTGGAAAACTCGATGATCTCCAACCTCAAGACTGAGTACTATAAGTTAGACTCCGAGTACCGTCGGCTGGGCGAGACCTATAAACCGGGCTATCCCAAGATGGTCCGGCTTCGCGAAAGTATGGACCAGATCAAGCGTCAGATCGAGGTGGAAATCGCTCGAATCGTCGACGCCATTAAGCAGGAGTATGAGGCGGCGGTCAAGAAGGAGCAGCTTCTCCAGGCGGCGGTCAACGAGCAGAAACATCTGGCCATCGGATTGAACCAGGAACTGATCCGGTACGACATCCTGAAGCGCGACGTCGACACGAATCGCCAGATTTACAGCGGGATTCTCGAGCGCCAGAAGCAGGCGGGGGTCTCCCAGGGTCTCGCGGCAAGCAACGTCCAGATCGTCGATACCGCCGAGGCGCCGACGACGCCGTTCAGTCCGAATAAGACCCGCAATATTGTGCTCGGGATCGTCCTCGGATTGACGGTGGCCGTCGGCATGGCCTTTTTCTTTGACTATTTGGATAATACCGTGAAACAACCGGACGCGCTTGAACGGACCCTCGGGATCCCAAGCCTGGCGCTGATCCCGTCGCTGGCCTCAGCCCTGCCCAAACAAAGACGGGGCAGGCTGTCACGTAACGGCAATAACGGGAATCACAACGGCGCACCGGCCTTTGCCACGGTTGCGCACAGCGATCTGCGCTCCGCATTGGCAGAGGCGTTCCGCACGCTTCGCACCTCGCTCCTCTTTTCATCTCCAGGCTCGCCTCCAAAATCGATCCTGTTTACCAGCGCTCAACCCTCAGAAGGCAAGACCGGACTGTCCATTAATACGGCTATTACCCTGGCACAGTTGGGGGGCGGCGTGCTCCTCATCGACGGCGACATGCGTCGACCGAGTTGCCATTCGCACCTCGAGATTCCTCTGAAGGCCGGACTCTCAGATTACCTGACCGGGAATGCGGACCTGGTGTCGGTCATCAAGCGGACCACCGTCTCAAATCTCTATTGTATTCCGGCGGGAACCATTCCCGTAAATCCCGCAGAACTACTGGCGTCTCCACGGATGAGGGAAACCATCGACCTACTGTCCCAACGATTTGACTACATTGTCGTAGACTCGCCTCCGATCTTCAGTGTCGCCGACGCGCTGATTCTTTCGACAGTGGTCAAGGGTGTGATCCTGGTAGTCCACGGCGGGCGGACGCCGCGCGACATGATTCAACGGTCCTTCAAAAACCTGATTGAGTTGAACGCGCCGGTTTTGGGCGCCGTCCTGAATAATATCGACATTCGCGGCAACGGCTATCCGTACTACTATCGCTACCATTACAGCCACTACTACCAATACGCGGCCCCGGACACCGTGCCCGATCCGGCATCTACTGTACAGGCTCACGCGCCCGTCGAGTCGCAGCCGACGAACGCGGGAAACGGCGATCGGCCTGTCTAACCCCACTCCGGGAGCGACCTCCGAATGGTCATTCGCCTGCACGCGCGATCGGCGCAAATTATCGTCGCCGGCACGATTGCGCTCGTCTTTCTCGCTGCCTCGTGGGCGGCGCTGCGGCCATGGCTCGCTGAAAGGTCGTTGAGTCGAGACCCGACGCGCGAGACCGCCAGTCGGGCGCTTTCGCTCGACCCCGCCAACCACCGCATCCGCGCCATGATTGCCGCCCTGCACCACTATAGTCTGCGGCTTCGGGATTACCCCGCAGCCCTCGCCGCCTATCAGTCAATCCTGCGCGACAATCCGCTCGATGGCGTCGTCTGGCTGCACCTCGGAAAGCTCTACGCGGCCCTGGGGCGGCTATCGGAGTCCGACCGCGCCCTCCGCCTCGCCGCACAACTCGGCCAGAGCAACACCGCGCTTCTTTGGGAAACCGCCGTCGCCTATCTTGATCAGGAACAGCCGTCCAGGACGCTGGACGCCTTGACCGGATTGCTGTCGGCCTCCGAGAATCCGTCAGACCTTGCAAAAGGGTACGAACTGGCGCGCACACTGCTGACCTCAGAAGAGATGCTGGACACCTTCATTCTACCGACTGTCGCCCACTATACGCGCTATGCGAATTACCTACTCGACCGCAATCTGAACGATCAGGCGCTGGCCGTCTGGATACGGCTCGCCGACCTGGCGCCTCGTACGGCAGAGCCGATCGACCCGTACCTCCAACTCCGGGTGGTCGATCTCTTGATGCAGGCCGGTCGGCTTGACTCGGCGCACCAACTGTGGACCGCCGCCGTGCAGCGGATGGGGTTCGCCGACGCCAAGGCTCAATCGAATCTCGTGTCCAACGGAAGCTTCGAATGGAACGCGACTGTGGGCAGGGGCTTCGACTGGCGGATTCGAGGCGTCTCCGGGGTCGCGGCGTCGATCGATCCCTTCACGGCTTACACAGGACGGCGTTCGCTCCGGCTGATCTTCACTAAAAGCCGCGCCGACTTTTCATACGTGTCGCAACTCGTTCCGATACGGCCTGATGCCACGTACGCGCTCCAGGCTCAGATCAGGACCGACGGCCTGACCGACCCTACAGGGATCGCCGTTGAGGTCATCGATCCGGATGGCCACGCGTTGGTGACAACCGACGCTATTACAGGAACTAAAGGCTGGACCGCTGTTACCGCACAATTTCGCGCCTCCGACGGTATCGAGATTGTCACCCTGAGAGTTCGTAAGGCCCCTCCTCCCCCGTATCTCCCTCCGATCTCCGGGGTGGCATGGATTGACAACGTTTCGCTGGCGAGGGTACCCTAAGGCTTCGCATCCAACCTTCGAGGTTCGAGTTCAGGGTAAAAATGCCACCAACAAAGCAAAGCCCAAGGGATTCCGACCAGGACAATGCAGGCAATCGTCAACTGATGGAGGCATTGGCCGGCGGCAATCCGATCCCCGACACATCGACGATTTGTCCGGATAAGCGACAACTTATTACGCTCCTCGCCGAGATCACCAAAGGCGAGCGATCGGCCCTGTGGCTGATGATCCGTCAGGTGGCGGAGCGTCGGGGACTTGCGCCGCACGAAATCGCCTCACGGGCGGCCTTTCTGCTCGCCTGCCTCGATTCCCCCGGCACAGACGACCCCTATACCATCCTGGGCGTCGCCCCGACTGCAACGAACGACGAGATCAAAGAGGCGTGGCTCAGCCGCCTGACCGTGTATCATCCTGATCGCCACCCGGAGAACAGCGAGTGGTTCACGCGGCAGGCCGCCCGTCTGAACGAAGCCTACCACGTCTTGAAGGACCCGGCGCGGCGACACGCCTACGATGAGCGAAGACGACGCGAGTTTCTGGCGCGAGAGCAATGTACGTCAATCGGGATGCCTCCTGGTTCGTCTGCGCCCCCTGCCGCATCGCCCCAACCCTCGCGGCCGACGGGTCGTCGCATACCGGTGCTGGTAACGGTCTCCTCAATCGCGGCAGCCGGACTGCTTCTGTTGGCGCTCTCCGATCGTGATGCGCCGAGACCGCAACTCTATCTCCGAACCGTTCCGCCCGTCGCCGCAGTCGGCCTTCCGCCCGTCGTCCCCACGGCGAAACGTCATCCTGTGAAGCTGCGCCTCGGCCAAGTCGCTTCGCGGCCTTCGTCCCTCACCACTCCTTCGGATCATCAATCGGAACGACGTCCCACGCGTGTGTCTCAAGACCCTCTGCCGCTTGACGCCCACGCGAGCGGCCCCGGCTCCTCTGACGACCCGACTATCTCGGCGCAGCCACTCGACCATTCCGTTCAACTCGCCCAGGCGCTCCCGCCTATAACGCCCGAGCCCAAGGCCCTGGATCGGCAGGAGATCGATGCCCTGCTGGACGAGTATGTGGACGCCTACGAAAAGGCGGACGTAGAGCGCGTCATGGCCGTCCTCTCAACCCGGGTGCGCGAAAAGGGAACCCTGGATTATCAGGCCATCCGTAACGCCTACATCAAAGGATTTGCCGGACGAGACCAGATCATCTATCGGCTGAAGAACGTGCAGGTCGAGATCAAGGACGAGCAGGCTACAGTGACCGCCCAGTATCTCATCTCAGCGAGGAACGGCGCTCACTCTGCGAAGGCGACCACGGTATCCGGGCGTATCGAATGGAAGATCCGGCGGGAAAGCGAACGACTGAAGATCGTAGCCATCAACTATTAACGAGGCCCGTGCCGGCCGACCGTGTGTGACATACGGGCGGACGGACGGCTGAGCAGGAGGACGCGGGACGCTACCGCAGACAGGAGGACGAAAAGAATGGCATTGGCCAGGATGTGGAGGTTGAAGTCATAGACACTGTGGATCAACATCGCCACAAGCCCGGCCAACAGCCCAAGTCCGATTCCCCGCGTATGCGATCGCTCATGTTGAGACCAGGCGTTCAGCAACTGGGTCCCGCCCCAGAGCAGTGCCAAGGCCAGGATCGCCATCAGAGGCAGTCCCCCTTCGGCGTACGCCTGCAGATAGTCGTTGTGGGCATAATCATAGACAGCCTGCCCGATCAGCGGTTGCTTGTACGGCGGAAAGGCCCAGATATAGGTGTCCAGGCCGGTGCCGCTCCAGCGAAAATCGTGGCCCAGACGCAGTGTATCCTCCCAGACGAGGAGCCGTCCCTGAAATGAGGCATCGTCGGTCCCCACCCAAAGAATCGCGAATGTCTTCAGGACGCGGTCCGGGTTGAGCCAGAGGGCATAGGTCAGCCCCAACGCCACAAACGAGGCCGGCATCCCCCACAGTCGCCGGCTGTGTAAGCGCCCAACCGAGAGTAGAAAGGCGATAAACAGCATAGAACAGAAGAAGCTGAATAACCCGGCCCGTGATCCGGTCAGCAGCAGGGCCACGACCATGATCAGTCCGCTAAAAAACGCCAGTAACGATCGACTCGCCTGCGGCGTTCCCCAGTGGAGCAACCGGCTTCGCCAGTCTCCCCTCTCATCGAAGCCGGGTCGCCGGTTCGCCACGATATAGCCGATTGCGAGCGGGATCACCATCTCCATGTAGCCGCTGAAGTGATTACGATTGACGTAGGGACCGAACAGACTGCCGCCATGGGTCAACTCGCGTACCCAGTACAGTTTGCCGTTCCCGGAGAAATGCTGAAGAATCCCGAAAAGCGCAAGCCCGAAACCTGTCATCATGATGACCCGAACGATACGGTCGATCTGCTCGCGGGTCTGCAGGTGGTTGACGACGATCCAGAACACGAGCGCCAAGGCCAGAAGCCTCACAAGCGCCTGTCGGGTCGCGTCGGGCACCAGCGACAGGGTGTGCCACGAGGCTCCAGGTTCGCCGTTGAATTCTACCTGCTGATAGAGGGCCGCGGCCTTGGGTGAGATGACGCGGATGAAATTGGGCGGAAGCGGGACGGCCTGCCACAGCCCATAGGCGAGGACCATGAGCCAACAGAGGCTCAGTGCCGTACGCTCGATACGGATCTCGCCGGCGCTGACCATGGCGAGTCCCCATACCAGTGCGATGGCGAAGATCGCAAACTCTGCGAGGCCGATCGACCAACGCTCGACGGCGCCGAAGGCCAGGGGTGTGAGGACGATCAGGCCGTACAGACCGACCTCAATGATGCGATCGGCCATGAGGGCGTATCGAAGCTGAACGACCTTCCAGGGTGCGAGCGCGGGGCGGTCTGCCGACGATGAGGTCCTGATCGTGGAGGCGTCACGATCGTGGGGCATATCCGAAACGTATTATACCGGCACGACGTCATCGGCGTCGATCTCGACCGATGCGCCCTGACGAATCAGACTGACGGCGATGACGAGACGAGCCTTGGCGGCCTTTCGGACCAGGAATCCGCGAAGACCCTTGAGGGGGCCGCGCCGTACCTCAACAGCCCTGCCCGGCTCCAGGAAGGGATACGGATCGACCCGCAGGGTGCTGGTGACCAGACGGCGCACGTTCTCGATTTCGGTCTCGGCAACCGGAACGCCCTGACCCCCTACTCCCAGCACCTCCACGACACCGGGGGCGGTCAGGACCTGCAATCGATCGTTCCAGGCAAAGTGCGCGAAACAATAGCCGGGAAAGAGGGGGAGTTCAACCTTCACCGTCCGATCCTTCCAGCGGTTCCGCCGTCCGATAAGCGGAAGAAACACTTCGATACCCCGGCTATCCACCTGGGCCGACACCCGCTTCTCGTGTCGAGAGCGGGTACGCAACGCGTACCATCTTGGCGTTCCCATCCGTATCGCCCTACAAAGATTCGTGGAAGTCGGTACTCCGCCAAGGATTGGATTTGAGCCCATGGATCGTCCACGGCTCGCTTGACGCAAACTCTAATGTATACTAGCAATTCACACATAACTGTCAAGAATAATTCCGTATCAGAATACGAGATATCTTAAACACCATGGAAATGAAGGATGAATGGCAACAACGTATAAGACTATTCGATCTGTTGAAAGGTTGCGTGACTCGATTACGCAGTTATAAGGGATTGGTCAGGCAATCCACAATCACCTGTCGAGGTGATTCGATACCTGGATGACTTCACGCGAGGGAAGGATCAGGCAGGTCAGCTTGTTACCATAGACACAGGCGGTGTCGATGCCGATTCGGTCCTCCTCCATCAGCACCTCGCGCATCGGGGTGTGGCCGAATACGACAGTCTTGGGAAACCGGCCCGAGTAAGCATAAAAGTCGTCGCGGATCCACAGGAGGTCGCGCTCGTCCTGCTCGTGCAACGGAACCTCCGGCCTGATCCCCGCATGGACGAAAAAATACTCCTGGTTCTCATGGTACGGTCGTAACCGTTCCAGAAACGCCAGATGCGTTGCGGGAATCCCGCGGAGCCCGCCGTAGCTGTCGAGGGTCGCGGTCCCGCCGTTGTACAGAAACAGCGCCCGCTCTTTGCCCTGAAGAAAGTCGAGGAACATCCGTTCATGGTTGCCCATGAGGAAGGTGTAGCGTCCGCGGAGGGTCAGCAGGTAATCGATGACCCCGCGCGAATTCGGTCCTCGATCCACATAATCGCCAAGAAACACGACGTCGTCATCATCGCCCGGACGAAGTTGTGCGATAAGACGACGCAGAGGGTGCAGACAACCGTGAATGTCGCCGATCACGTAGATCACGTCTCATCGTCCAGCGTGGGGCAGGGTCTCGGTGATCTGCTGTTGGGTGTGGACAGAACAGGCGGCGGCTGAGGACCAATGGCTGGGGTCACCACACTACTTGTGGCCGATAGCATCCAGGACGCGGGCGATTTCTTCCTTGACGTGTGTGTTGATCTTCAGCCGCGCAAGAATTTCCGGGTGGTGTTCGGCGAGGAATTGAATCATTGCAATGCCGTCGAGCGGGGAGTCGTGGGGCTGACTATCGAGGATCCAGTCGCTGAGCGCATCCTTATGCGCCCGGCGTGTGCTCGGATCGCAGAATAGAATATCCAAAATGTCCTGAGCCAATGACTTTTGCATGACGCCGCCTTCATCATCAATTCTAGTTGTAATATAGCACCTCCTAAACGACTCTACAAGGAAGAAACCTCACGATCCGGAAAGAAATAGTCGTCCGCTTTACAACGGGATGAGCGTCGAGTACCGCAAAAATCGTCCAAGAAACTCTCCGATAGAGCTGGTCACAACCGCGATGTACAGAAAACCGGTTGCGGACTGGACGTTCGGAATGCTCAAGGTGTCCCAGATCACGCACGCCAGGATGAACGAACCCAGGATTCCAACCCCTATACGGCTCAGAAATTCCGCCAGAAAGGAGGTCGAAAGCAGTCCGATCCTCGCTGTTCCCTCGGCTCCGCCAAAGAGGTGGAGCGACCCAAGCGTGACGATCAGCAACAGGGCCTGGAGCGCCGCAGATGCCAGAAAGAGGATGGCCAGCCGACGGATCAGTGCGACGGGCAGGCGGGGATCTCTCAGGTAATAGTGGCCGAGCAACATACCGGTCAGGGATGAACCCAAGAGAAGCGCTGACGTCATGGTACCGGCAATATGGAATACTGTTTCGGCGACACCGACCGATTCCTGAGTCGACGGCAGAGCGGGGATCAGTGCCCCGACCCCTCCGACCGCGAGGCTCAACCAGAGTATCCGCCTCGACCACCGCTCGTTCGGCATCCAGAAGGCCCCGGCATACAGGACGAGCAGCCCGCACAATACGAACGAGATCGGTGTTGGCTTAACCCAGATCATGACACCGAGCGCGCTCAGCAGAACCAGCACGCAGGTCTGGAAAAAGCCTCGTCGGATGGGTGGCGAATGCAAAAAGCTCAGGCAGAACACACTGCCGACGACCGCTTCCTGGATCGTCTGAAATACCGGAAGCGCTACAGGCGACATCAGTCGATCTCAAACATGTCGATCCCCTTTGGAAAGCGGGTCAGATTTCGACACCCCATTGTCGTAACAACCACGAGGTCTTCAACTCGAATGGCCCCTGCGTCAAGGTAGTAGAGCCCGGGTTCAACGGTGACCACATGGCCGGTTCGCAGAACGGCGCCCGTCTTATTGATACGAGGAGGTTCGTGAATATCGAGGCCGATCCCGTGACCCGTCCCGTGAAAAAAGCCTTGCATACGACCGGTTGTCATCCCGGTATAAAATCCGTCCTTTTCCAAGACGGCATTTACCTGGCTATGAATGGCGCTCCCGTCGGCTCCGTCCCTGATGAGCTCTATCCCGCGTTCCTGGGCATTGAGGACCGCTTTGTACATCGCCCGAAGCTTGGGTGATGCCTTCCCCTTGACGACGGTCCGACTCATGTCGGCGAAGTACCGGCTCTGTTCGGATCTCGGGAAGACGTCGATGACGATCGATTCGTGCGCCCTGATAGGTCCATGTCCATGATGATGGGGATCGACCCCCTGCAGACCGGGCGCCACGATGGTATGTTGCGCCACACACTCGTGCTCCATTAACGTTGCGTGCATGATCTTCTTCAGCGCCTCGGCCGTCAACACCCGGCCGTCCAGGTACAGCAGCTCGTCATTCCCCACCCTGGCTGCGCCGATCGCCGAGATGGCCGCATGCACGGCCTGTTCGATCGCGCGCTGGGTCGCGGTAATCGCCTCGACCTCTTCGTCGCGCTTCACCAGTCGCATCTCGAAAAACGGTTCGCGTTTGACGGCGATTGCGTAACCTCTGGCCCGCAGACCGTCGGCATACTCGATACCCAAATTACCGGGGACCAGCAGGGAGCGCACACCACGATCCCGCAGCACCAGGTCCAGCACAACCAGCAAAGACGGTATCTCGACACCCTTCTGTCTCGCTCGCTGCTCATAGGCGCTATACGAAAGAACCGTCTCGACCCTTGCCTCACTCCTGGCCCGATCGATCTCCAGATCGCTCATCACAACGATCTTTTCTGTCTCAGTCTGGACAAAGATAAACGGATCTGGTGCGGCGAACCGAGTTGCATAGTAGAGGTTCGAGTCGATTTCGCTGGTGGCGACCATCACGATCGCATCATATCCCGGCTGTTTCATCATGGACACCTGCTCAATCCGACAGAATGACTTTACCCATTCCAATCGCGGCCAGCAACCCGAGCGTCCATACCCATGGGAACGCGCCGGTGCAGTACCAGGCGATTACCGGATAGGCCAGCGTCGAGAGCGGCAGCAACGCGGTCGCCCCAAGCACGCCCCTGACCCCCCAGACGTCGCCGTAGCCCACCAGCATCCAGGCAAAAAGGACCAGCATCAGCGCCATCCAGGCGAAACCGTAGCAGCCGCCCCAGAAGGTCGGCCCTTTAGACTTCGTGCTGGTCATATGCGTGATGTCCTCCTCCAACGGTCACGCTGACTCGCGGGCGGCCGACGGCTCGTCAAGATGCGACGAGATGTGCATCGAGCAGAACTTCGGACCGCACATCGAGCAGAATTCGGCGCGCTTGAATGCCTCGTTGGGCAGGCTCTCATCGTGCATTCGGCGTGCCGTCTCAGGATCGATCGCCAGCGCAAACTGCCGTTCCCAGTCGAAGTTGAATCGGGCGCGGGACAGCGCATCGTCCCGGTCGCGCGAACCTTTCCGCCCGCGCGCGATATCGGCAGCATGCGCAGCAATCTTGTACGCGATACATCCTTGTTTGACGTCCTCCGGCGTAGGCAGACCGAGGTGCTCTTTCGGCGTCACATAACAGAGCAGCGAGGCGCCGTACCAGCCGACCATCGCCGCGCCGATCGCGGAGGTAATGTGATCGTATCCCGGCGCAATGTCGGTCACCAGCGGGCCAAGCGTGTAAAACGGCGCCTCCTGACAGATCTCCTGCTCCATCCGGACGTTCATTTCGATCTGATCCATCGGGACATGCCCGGGCCCCTCGATCATCACCTGGACATCGTGCGCCCAGGCGATCTTCGTCAGTTCGCCCAAGGTCCGAAGCTCGGCAAACTGGGCCGCATCCGAGGCGTCGGCGGTACAACCCGGCCTCAGGCCGTCGCCCAAGCTGAAGCTGACGTCGTATTTTCGGAAGATCCGACAGAGCTGATCGAAATGGGTATAGAGCGGATTCTGTGCGTTATGGGCCAGCATCCATCGCGCCATGAGGGCGCCGCCTCGGCTGACGATCCCGGTGATTCGAGACTGGACCAGCGGCAGGTGCTCGAGCAAGACGCCGGCATGAATCGTCATATAGTCCACACCCTGCTGGGCCTGGTGCGCAATTATGTCGATCATATCGTCGGCGCTCAGATCCTCGACCTGATTGACCGCGGCGACCGCCTGATAGAGCGGGACGGTCCCGACTGGAACCGGGCTGGCTGCGATGATCGTCCTGCGGATATCGTCGATACGCCCACCCGTGCTCAGGTCCATCACCGTATCGGCTCCGTACTGTATCGCCAGCTTCAGTTTCCGCAGCTCCTCCTCGATGTCGGAGATCAGGGCGGAGTTGCCGATGTTGGCGTTAATCTTGACGGTCGCGACGGTCCCGATCCCCATTGGTTCGAGGCTGACGTGATGAATATTGGCAGGAATAATGAGTCGGCCGCGGGCGACCTCGGCCCGGATTACCTCGGCGTCGAGTCCTTCCCGTTCGGCGACGTAGGCCATTTCGGGCGTCATCACCCCTTTGCGGGCGTAGGACATCTGTGTGACGCAGTCTCCATTGCCGTGAGTCATCCGTACACTCATATCAGCCTCCTCTTGATTGCGTCTATTGCGTCGGCGCGTCTATCGCGTCTGTTGCGTCGATGGCGGTCAAGGCGCGCGGCTTCTGATCAATCGGCTGGAGCTCCTGGATCTCTTTCTTGCCCACAGCCCCAAGCGTCTGAAATTTTCTCGCCGTAGAAAAGACGCGGGTCTCGAGCGAGGCGACCGCGGCGTTATATGAATCCACCGCCTTCCCCATGGCCCCTCCCACCCTGATCAGGTGCTCGGCAAGCGTTCCCATCCGATCCGACAGCTCCTGCCCCAATGCGCTGATCCGCTGGGCATTTTCGGTGAGCTGCTCCTGTCGCCATCCGTAGGCAATCGCCCGAAGCAGGGCAATAAAGGTCGTGGGTGTGGCAATCACAACCTTCTTTGAGAGGGCCGATTCGACCAGCGCCGGATCCTTTTCGGCGGCCGCGGCGAGGAAGGAGTCGTTCGGGATGAAGAGGACAACGAACTCGGGAGCAGCCGCGAACTGATCCCAGTACTCTTTGGAGGCCAGTTTCGTTACATGTTGGCGCACCTGCGCCGCATGCTTCACAAGCGCCCCTTCACGATCCTCGTCAGTTTTGGCTTCGAGCGCCTCAAGAAATCCGCCGAGGGGAACCTTCGAATCGACCACCACCTCGCGTCCGGCCGGTAGCTTGACCACCATATCGGGACGCACGCGTCCCTCCTCGGTCGTCACGGTCGCCTGCTCCACAAAATCGCAGTGGGGCGACATACCGGCGAGTTCGGCCGTCTTGCGCAGCGCGATCTCCCCCCATCGGCCGCGTACCTGTGGCGACCGCAGGGCATTGACAAGTTTGGCGGTCTCACCCTGCAAGATCGTCTGACCCTGCGCGACGGCGCGAAGCTGTTCGCCTACTGTACTATACTCTCTCAGCCGCCTGTCTTCGAGCGCCCTGGTCTCCTGCTGATAGGCCACGAGGGTGTCGCTGAGCGGCTGAATGATCGTCGCGATGGCCTGTTTTCGACTCTCCAGATCAACCGCCGCTTCATCCTTCAGCGCCCTGAACCTCTCCTCAGCCAGGACGAGGAACCCTGCGTTGTTGCCCGCGAGCGCCTCCGCCGCCAGCGATTTGAACGTATCGGATAGCCTGCTCTTCGCCTCGTCGAGGAGGGTTTTCTGCTCGGCGAGGTTCTTTCCGGTCTCGATCACCCGGGTTTCGGCGGCAACCCGCGCTGTTTCCGCCTGTCGCAAATCCTCGCGCAGCGTCTCGAAGTCGTTTCTTGCCGAGGCAAGCTGTTGCCGGACCTCCTCGACCCGCGCCTCTGCGGCGGCCGCTCGCGCCTCCCGCTCTCGCAGGATGGCGTTCACCCCGGCCTTGGTTCGGGCGATGCTGATGAACCATCCCAGGACGGCTCCAATCCACAGTCCCAACAACAGGCTTAGCCATTCAGTCATGTGCGTCTTTCGTGTCGATCGCGTCTATAGCGTCTGTTGCGTTGGTTGCATCGTTGCGTCTGTTGCGTTGGGGCTCTTATCCCTTGATGACGCCCATGGGGCGGAGGCGCGCCACCATCCTGGAGAGGCCCGCACGGTGCACAACCGTCACGACCTGCATGGCGTCCTTATAGGCCTCAGGCATCTCCTCGGCCAGCGACTCTCGTCCCGATGCCTTCACGATAATCCCCTGGTCCTCCAACTCGCGATGGATGGCCCTGCCCTTCGCCGCTCGAATCGCCGCATGTCGGCTCATCACCCGTCCGGCACCGTGGCAGGTGCTCCCGAAGGTCTGCTGCATGGCGCCCGTGCCGACCAGGACAAATGAGGCGCGACCCATATCGCCAGGGATCAGCACAGGCTGGCCGATTGCCTGGTAGTGGGCGGGCAACTCGGGATGTCCGGGCGGGAAGGCCCGGGTCGCGCCCTTGCGGTGGACCGCCAGCTTCATCCGTTTGCCCTCTACCTCGTGCTCCTCGACCTTGACGATATTATGGGCCACGTCATAGACCGTTGCGAGCCCCAATGTCCTGGGAGAGATGTTTAAGACCCTCAGCAACACCTCCTTCGTCCAATGCGCCAGACACTGCCGATTCGTCCAGGCGAAGTTGGCGGCGGCCCGCATCGCGCCCAGATACGCCTTGGCCTCGGGTGAATTCCATGGGGTGCAGGCGAGCTGCCGATCCGGCAGTTCGATCCCGTACTTGACAATGGCCCGCTCCATCTCGACCAGATAGTCGGTGCAGACCTGATGGCCCAGGCCCCTGGAGCCGGTGTGGATCAGTATCGTTACCTGCCCCTCGAACAGACCGAGGACTCCGGCAGCATGAGGATCGTAGATCTCGGCGACGCTCTGTACCTCCAGGAAATGATTGCCTGAACCCAGCGTCCCGAGCTGGCTGCTCCCCCGCTCAAACGCCTTATGGCTCACCGCCTCCGGATCGGCATCCGAAAGACACCCGCCGGATTCGATGTGCGCGAGATCCGCCGACTCGCCGTACCCCTGCTTCACGGCCCACGCCGCACCTTTCAGCAGCGGCTCCTCCGCCGCTTTCTGGCTTAAGCGGATCCGGCCCCGCGAGCCGACCCCTGTCGGAATCTCACGAAACAGGGCCACAACCAGTTCCTTCAGCCTCGGTTGCACATCCGCCTGTGTCAACTCGGTTCGAAGCAGGCGGACCCCGCAGTTGATGTCGTAGCCGACGGCGCCGGGGGAGAGGACGCCATCCCTGATGTTGGTCGCCACTACACCGCCGACCGGCAGGCCGTACCCCTGGTGAATGTCGGGCATGGCAAAGGAGGCCTTGACGATCCCCGGCAGGAAGGCGCCGTTCGCCACCTGTTCCAGAGAGAGGTCCTTCATGATGGCCTCCATCAGGGCCTCATCGGCGTAGATGATCCCGGGAACCCGCATCCCGGGTTTATAGTCCTGCGGGAGCAGCCATCGATAGTCGTCGAGTTTCTGTACGACCGTACCCATATTCAATCCCTGCGGTCTGTCTTTGTCTCGCCGGTCTTCCAGATGTCACGTCCGACGTGAGGCTCATTCCCCTTCTCTGTTTGCCGCAGCAACTCGCTATACACCGTCACCGGGAGAGAGGCTGCCCACTCCCTCGCATCCTCATCATCCTTGAGCGTCTGGGCAACATGGTGCTCGGCTTCTTCCTTCGAACGAAAGAGCCTCCACAGATAATAATACCCCGCCCCGGGCCTGCTCAGGTAAAAGAGTGCGTCCTGAACACCAATCGGTTCCTCGGGCGGCATCCGCTGCCCATCACCGATGAAGCACAGTACCACGCCAATACCATGGCCCGCCAGTACGCGCGCCCTGACCGAATCCTCACTCGGCAGGTCCTTGAGACCTGGCTGTAGATGGCGGGGGTAGTAGATTGGAATGCGATCGCTTGAGATCTCGGCCAAAACCGTAAACGTGATTCCGACCTCTTCCAGGGCGTGCCGTGCCTCGGCCGCAATCCAGAAGATCCCCGGCTCGAAGACATCGCTCCAGATCTCGATGTACCGCCCTTTCAAGACCTGGCGAAGTCTTTGCCACAGATCGCTCAAGCTCAGCCCTTGGCCGAGCGCGATTCGACTGATCATCCCTATGCCGCTCTTTACAGTTACCATGCCGACGGAACGGTCATTCGTTACAGCGAGATAAGTACCAGACTCACGACCAGGAACTACTCCAGAAGCTGATACCGTGTCGTGCGGCGCGTTGGCACAAAGCCGGCATCCCGTACGTTGCGTCGAATCTCTTCGAAAGACATCAGTTGCCGCGTTGCATGCGTCCTCACCACATTCTCCTCGAGGACGGTGCTGCCGAAATCATCGACCCCATATTGTAACGAAAGCTGCCCCACCTTGGGACCCATCGTCAGCCAGGCGGCCTGGATATGCTTGACATTGTCCAGCACAATCCTCGAAACGGCGACGGTCCGAAGATAGCCGTAGCCGCTGCCGGCATAACCTCCGAATGCATCACCGTTTGGTTGGTAGCTCCATGGGATAAAGGCCGTAAAACCACCGGTATGATCTTGCAGGTCTCGAATCTTCATGAGGTGTTCGACCCGCTGGGCCAGCGCCTCGCCTACCCCATACATCATCGTCGCCGTGCTGGGTATCCCAAGTTCGTGGGCGGTCCGCATCACGTTCAGCCAATCGGATGCGCTCTCTTTCAGCGGCGACACACGCTGCCTCACCTCATCAACTAACAGCTCGGCGCCGGCTCCAGGGATCGAGTCGAGACCGGCCGCCTTGAGTCGCTTCAAGATCTCCATGATGGATAGTTTGGAACTATTTGAAATATAACTGATCTCAACCGTTGATAACGCGTGCAGATCGACCGAATAGCGGGCCTTAATGGAGGCGAACAGATCCTCGTAGTAGTCGATCTTCAGACTGGGATTCAACCCCCCTTGAAGCAGGACCTCTGTCCCGTCCAGTTCGATCAGTTCCTCAATCTTCTGAAAGATTTCATCCTTAGACAGGAGATAACCTTCCGGAGAGGTCGGCAGCCGGTAGAACGCGCAGAACGCACATTGGACCCAGCAGATGTTGGTATAGTTGATGGTGCGGCCGATGACATAGGTTACGACCGGATCGGGATGCAGGCGCCGGCGCACGCAATCGGCCATGGCGGATAGCTCGAGCAGTGTCGCCCGCTCGAACAGCTCGACCCCCTCATCGAAGGTCAGCCGCTCCCCCGCCTCAACCTTCTCCCCGATCGCCTCGATTTTTCTGTTCCACTCAGTCATGCCGTACGCGTCTCACATGCATTGTCTCTAAGATCCGTCCGAATCGTCTGTCCTTCGTCACTTCGCCTTCAATGGAAATCGATCCGGGTGGTCTATCATCTCGATCGTAAGATCGATATCCAGATCCGGCCAGTAGAAATGGCCGAGCATCGGTTCCTCAACAGTAAGGACCTTGCCAATAGGGGCATCTTTGAACCACGGGAAGTCCTCATAGGATAAAAACAGTTCTCTCTCCGGGGTCAGAAGCCATATCCCGTGGCTGGAAATGTTTGTAACCTCAACGGGTGAAGTGCTTTTTCCAAGCGGTTTGGATCTCATCGTGATGCGCCCCGATTAGCTGTTCGATCTCCTTTAACTGAGCATGAGAGAGGCGATGATTCTTGCCCAACTCGATCTCCGGTTCCAGCCAGTACTTCGCCTCACCATCCGCACAAATCGCATGCACATGCATCCGTGGTTCCTCGCGCGAGAAGAAAAAGAACCGATAGCCTTTCTCCCGAAAGATCGTCGGACTCATCTCTTAGCTTATAGAAACACGGTTGTAGAGCGCATCGCGCTCGACCGGCTGCCGGCCTGTTTCACGGATCATGGTGAGCAACTGGTCATGGCGAAGTTCCTGATGGTGGGAGTTATCCCCCAGCGCATGGGTAATCTCATAGTGCGTCACCGTCCCATCAAGGTCGTCCGCGCCGTACCAGAGCGCGAGCTGTGCCACCGCCGGGGTGGTCATGATCCAGAACGCCTTCACGTGAGGGATATTGTCCAGAAGCAGCCGAGCGATCGCAATCTCCCGCAGGTTGGCATACCCGGTCGTGGTCGGCAGATGGCTGAGCTCGGTGCCGGTCGGATCGAACGCCAGCGGGACGAAGCACATGAAGCCGCCGGTTTCATCCTGCAGCTCGCGAATATGCAGCAGGTGCGCCACCTTTTCCTCGATGGTTTCGATGTGGCCGTAGAGCATCGTCACGTTCGATGGAATCCCGGCCCGATGTACGGCCCTGGTGACGTCGAACCACCCCTCGTTGTCCAGCTTGGCCCGGAACAGCTCTTCGTGGACGCGGTCGCTGAATACCTCTGCCCCGCCGCCCGGACAACAATCGAGTCCGGCCTCCTTCAGATCGGTCAGCATCTCCGTCATCGACCTACCGGCCACACGCTGGATCTGTGCCAGCTCGATCATCGTAAAGGCCTTAACCTGAACGCCCGGTCTCGCAGCTTTGACGGCCTTCACGAGATCGAGATAGTACTGGTACGGAAGCCTCGGGTTGATCCCCGCCACGATGTGGATCTCTCGAATCGCAACATCCGCGTGTTTCCGGATCTGATCCCGAATCTCTTCGATGCTCAGCGTATACGCGCGCGGGTCGCCGGCTGTCGCATAAAACGAGCAGAACTTGCATCCCTTGTTACAGATATTCGTATAATTGATATGGAGGTTGCGAACGAAATAGGTGAGGTTGCCGCTCAGCCGCTCCCGGACCAGGTTGGCCAGAAATCCCACCGAGGTCAGATCAGGCGTCCGATAGAGGGCCAATCCGTCAGAGATGTCCAGGCGAACGCCGTCCCGGATCTTCAGATAGATCTTGTCCAGATCGGAGGCCGCCAGCCGGGACTCCATCAGACGACTCATCGACGACGTTTCCTGGGTGACTGTGTCTTTTGATCGTCCTGTCGGCCACCCACTCGGTCGATTGCTTGAAGGATGGCGATCGCTCTCAGTTCATAGCTGTGACGCGCCTGCTCATAGTCTTCCAGGCTGAGCTTCCCTGCTTGGCGGTCGAAATCGAGCTCCTTGATGGCGGCGTAGATCATCTGCTTCTCGTCCAGGAGTTCCTGCAGATCGGCCGACTCCACCTCGACCGCAACGGCACGCGATTTGAAGAACGGAATAAGCACCGGCAAAAGGGCAAGTAAGAACAGTAGGATGATAATTAAAATAACCATAATGGGAGTTCAACGCTCAAGGTGGTACAGTTCAAGGTTCAAGATTGGACCGTTCGACGTTGAACGTTGCACGGTACACGTTGCACATTGAACCTTGAACGGTGAACGGTGAACGTTCTTTCATCGTTCCCACTCCTTGAGTTCCGATTCGAGTCGGCCGGCATATCGCGGATCGGAAGGAGGGGGCGGTTCGCCATGCGACTGACGGCCTCTCCGGATTGAGCGGGAGATGGTCAGCACAACGATCCCAAACCCGCCGACGATGGCGACAAACGGCAGCAGCCAGGCCAGCCAGTTGAACCCCTGGCGCGCGGGCGACAACAGGATCCACTCCCCGTAACGACTGACAAAATAATCGCGAATCTGCTCCGGACTCTCGCCGTTCTTTAACTTCTCGTGGATCACCTCTCGCATCTGGGTCGCCATCTCCGACGGCGAGTCGGCCACCGAGAGATTCTGGCAGACGGGACAACGCAACTCTGCCGCCAACCGAAGCGTCTGCTCCTCCACGCTCCCGGCATTCGCAACAGATACCCATATCCCGAACACCATCAGCAGCAGGGTCGGAACCAGAGATTGCTTTCCGCGCTTCCCGTTCTGCATTTGTTACCCTACCCCCCTCAAAAGCAGGGTATAGGGTTTAGGGTAAAGGGTTTGACAACCCCCGCCTTTGCCACCCTGTATCCTATACCCCACACCCTACCCCCTCCCACCCTGTCTTTATAGCATTTCCTCAATCTTCGCCTTCAGGATCTTCGCATCGAGGGCGCCGACGTGCTTGTAATGAATCGTACCGTCGCGATTGATGAAGAAGGTCTCCGGAACCCCGTAGACGCCATAGTCGATCGATACCTTACCCTGTACATCAGGACCGTTTGGAAAGCTGAGCTTGAATCGATCAATGAATACCTTCGCATCGGCATCCCGATCCTGGATATCCACACCGATGACCACCACCCCTCGATCCCGATAACTTTGCCAGGCCGCCTCCAGGTGAGGCGCCTCCTCGTAACAGGCCGGGAAGCACCAGGACGCCCAGAAGTTGAGTACGACGGGGCTCCCGCGGTGTTGCTCCAACGTGTGGCTACTCCCATCGAACGCAGCCATGGCAAACGGGGGCGCCTGACGCCCCACCAGCGGGGACGGCACCTCTCTCGGATTGGTTTTGAAGCCGTAGGCGAGTAAGAGGAGGATCGGGACGATACTGAGGAGCAGACTCAGCTTCTTCCAGGTTGCCATACCGCGTACTCCGAGGTTGCCTCGGCCACGACAGCCCGTCGCCGATCCGGCCAGATCGCGATCAGCGAGCCGAGGACCATCACCCACCCCCCGACCCAGATCCACATGACCAGCGGGCGAACCAATGCCTTCACCGTCGCCGACGTGCCGTCCTGGGTAAACGACGACAGGACCAGATACAGATCTTCCCGCATGGTCGAGCGAATGTCGACCGTCCCGATCGGCTGTTGCTCGGACGGATAGAACCGCTTGGCGGGTCGCATCTCGCCCACCTTCTGGTTCGCGTTAAAGATTGTAAAATTGCCCTGCACCACAAAGCGGTGCGGCTCTTGCCAAGCGCTCAGTTCGTCAAACCGTACCTGGTACCGACCGAGTTGAAGCGACTCGCCCTGCTTCAGTGTGACCTCCTGCTCCAACTTGAAGAACGACGAGGCGGTAATGCCGACCACCAGGAACGCTACCCCCAGATGAACGATCAACCCGCCGTAGCGCCGTCGCCCCCGGCTGGTCAGTTTCGAAAGCGCCATGAGATAACCCTCACCCGTATTTCGTCGCCGCGCGATGACGCCCCGACCAAACTCCTGAAAGACGGTGGTGACGGTGAAGAGACTGAGCGCGAAGGCGAGTAGCGGGTATAACCCTCGAACCCCAAAGAACCAGGAGATTCCCGTACCGAGGAGCGCCAGGTATAACGGCACAGCAAAGGTCCGACGCAGACTCTCCAGCGAGGCATGTCGCCAGGCAATCAGCGGTCCGATCGCCATCAAAAAGATCAGCGCCAGACCGATCGGAATGTTTACGGTGTTGAAGAACGGCTCGCCGACGCTGACCTTCACCCCGCGAACCGCCTCAGACAGCAGGGGGAACAGCGTACCGAGCAGAACCGAAAAGGCGAACCCCAGCAACAGCAGATTGTTCACCAGAAACGCGCTCTCGCGGGATACCAACGAGTCAAGATCACCCTCCGCCTGCAGCCTGTCGCTCCGATAGACCAGCAGCGCGAAGGAGATCAACAGAATGACGCCGATAAAGATCAGGAATAACGGCCCGACCGACGAGTTGGAAAAGGTGTGAACCGACGACAGGATGCCGCTTCGCGTGAGAAAGGTCCCGAAGATGGTCAGCGCGAAGGTGAGGATCACCAATGCGACATTCCAGAACTTCAGCATCTTGCGTCGCTCTTGGATCATCACCGTATGCAGAAACGCCGTCCCGGTCAGCCAGGGGAGCAGCGAGGCGTTTTCTACCGGGTCCCAGGCCCAATACCCGCCCCAGCCCAGCACCGCGTAGGACCACCGTCCGCCGACGATGATGCCGATCGTGAGAAAGCCCCAGGATGCCAGCGACCAGCGACGCACGGTCCTGATCCAGGTCTCGCCGAGTCGGCCGGTGATCAATGCGGCCATCCCGAAGGCATAGGGAATCGACCAGCCGACATAGCCGGCGTACAACCCGGGCGGGTGAACGGCCATCAGCGGGTGGTTTTGCAGGAGCGGATTCGGTCCGCGTCCATCCGGCGGCGGCGGGAAGATGGTCGTAAATGGGCTGGCCGGAACGGCGGCCAGGAAGAGAAAGAACGCCGAGATGCACAACAGGATCGCCGTCACATAGGGGATCAATTCACGCTGCCGCTTTCGCTCAAGCCACACCGCGATCAGGCTCATGAGCGCCAATAGCCAGATCCAGAGCAGGATGGAGCCCTCAAGCGCCCCCCACAACGCGATGATCTCAAAGAACAGCGGCGTGTCGGTGCTGCCGTTTCTGGCCACGTACTCAAGGCTGAAGTCGCGCCCGACCAGCCCGGCCTCCATCAGCAGAACCGCAAACGTACTCAGGCCGAACACCGATACGACGGCCCCTTGGCCGCTCTCGATCAAAGACGCCCGCTGCCGCCGCGCGCCAAGGATCGACACGACCGCCCCGTAGACCGCAAGGGCGAGGGCCAACCAGAGACTGAATCGACCGAGCGTCGCAATCATTATTGTACGCCCTGCGGCGCGGCCAACGGTCGGTGGATATGCTTGGCCGAGCCTTCGCCGTCCTTCGGGGGGGTATACTCCTCCGAGTGCTTGGCCATGATCATGCTTGATCGAAAGGGACCATCAGCCGTGCACTTTCCCTCGACCACGGCGCCGGCGCCCTCCTTAAAAAGATCGGGCGGAGAACCGATATGTTCGACCGCGACCTCCTCCTTGCCGTCGGTTAATCGAAACGTGAGTTTGAGCGTCTGCGGCTCCCAGTGAAGCGACCCCGGCACCACCATTCCGCCCAGGCGGAACGATTGATCGGAGACCGCCTTACCCTTCGCCTTCAGTTCGGACGGTGTGATGTAGTACACGCTCGCCTCACGGATCCCGCTGTTGATCAAGTACGCGAGAGCCACTATGATGAGACCTCCCCCCAACAGTAGTTTCGTCCTCTTCGTCATCCTGCCGCGTCCTTCTGCCGGCGTTTGAGGGCCTCACACTGCACGTCCACCGCCCTCTTCCGCCAGCCAAGCGATATGAGATACAGGAGTACACTGACGGCTGTCAGTGTATATCCAGCCAGAACATAACCCCATGGATTCACCCGAGTCGTTCCATTTGTAGCCTGAGCAACTCTTCCCTCGTCTCCTCGATCCGCAATCGCTTCACCAGGAGGTACCCGTAGAGTAACCCGAAGGCGACGAGATTCGTGTACAGCGCCATCTGCATATCCGGGGCCACCGTTGACAGACCCGGCTTGAGGATCGACGCCGGCTGATGCAACGTACGCCACCACACGACCGACATGTGAATGATCGGGATGTCGAGGAAACCGAGAATCCCGAGTACTGCACTGAACGTTGCGCCTCTCGACGGATCCTCTACCAGCGTCCGAAGCATCAAATAGCCGAGAAAGACCAGCAGCAGGATCGCCGTCGTCGTCAACCGCGCGTCCCAAGTCCACCAGGCTCCCCACGTCGGCCGGCCCCATATAGAACCGATGGCAATTGACAAGGCTGTAAAAATTACACCGATCTCTGCGGAGGAGTGCGCAATTGCGTCATACCCCCGATGACGACGCCATAGATACAGAATACTTGTGACGAAGACCACAAAAAACGCCAGATAGCCGACCAGAATCAGCGGGACGTGCAGGTACATCAGCCGCTGTACCTCTCCCTGCACCGCATCGGGCGGCGCGTAGACGAATGCGGTGTACAGCCCCGCCGCCACGCCAAAGACCGCCAAGATACCCAGCGTACGCTCCCACCCCTGTCCGCTCATCGAACCGTGCACCTTAAAACCAGGGTATAGGGTCCAGGGTTTAGGGTATAGGGTGACGGCTGAACCATATACTTTAGACTTCGTACCAATTTGTCATTCCTCAATCAGCAGTTCGAACGTCAGCAGCGACCCCACAAGAAACAAGACATCGAATGCTCCGGTCAGCTTGAGCCAAGGCATCGCCAGCTCGAATACCTCGCCTCGCAGGACGATCTCTGTCCCTCTGACCGCTGCCAGGATCAGGGGGATAGTCAGAGGAAACAGCAGAAACGGCAGCATCGCCTCTCGCGCCCTCAGACCCACCGTCATCGTCGACAACAACGTTCCCGCCGTTGCAAATCCGAACGTCGCCGGCACGGCGATCAACAGCAGTTTGGGAAGTTGCGACCAGATATCCATGTTGTAGAGGACAGCAAAGACGGGAAAGCTGATCAGCTCGACCAGCATGATGACGATGAAGCTGCCGCACAGCTTCCCCAGGAAGATGGCCTCCCGCTCGGCCGGATACAGCAGCAGGCCGTCGAGGCAGTCATTCGTCATTTCGCCCTGAACCGATCGAGCGAGACCGAGCACAGCAGTGAATGTAAAGGCCAGCCACAACAGGCCGGATGAGGCGCCACGGATCAGCGTCTGATCCCCTCCGAGCGCAAAGTTGAAGAGGAACAGCACCAGAAACGCAAAAAAACACATGGCGGTCATGCTCTCTCGATCGCGCCACTCCGCAATCAGGTCCTTCCACGCGATCGCCGCAACCCGCCGAGCGAAGATCATTCGCCCCCCCATAATTCGCCGTGGATCGAAAAGAGCGAACGCAACGACTCCAGACTCACCTCGTCCCGTCTCGCATCAAAGACCAGCCGCCCCTGTTGCAACACCGCCACACGATCCGCCATAGTAAACCCCATCGTCAGATCATGGGTGGCCAATACGGTCGTCACCCCGGCAGCCTTTGAGGCGAGAAGAAACTCTTCCAACAGCTTCGCCGCCTGTAGGTCGAGATTGGTAAACGGCTCGTCCAGGAGCATCACCTTCGGTTCGCGCAGCATCAGCTTCGCGAGGGCCAGGCGCCGCTTCATCCCACTGGAAAAGGTCTTGACCCGACCGTCTGCCGCCGTCTCCAGTCCGACCTTTGCCAGCACCTTGGCCACCCGCTCGGCCGGCCGATCCAGTCCGAGCATGGTCGCCGCAAACTGCAGATTTTCTCGAGCGGTCAAGGTCTCATAGAGCTGGTGACCGTGGGTCAGCACCCCGATCGCCCGCCTGACGCCGTCGCCACACTTGCCGACCTCCAGTCCGGTCACCCGTACTGATCCGGCGGTCGGTCGGACCAGCCCGGTAAGAATTCTCAGCAGGGTGCTCTTCCCTGCTCCATTCGGGCCAAACAGCGCGAGGATCTCGCCCTGACCGATCTGCAGATTTACGCCGCGTAGGGCCGGATGTGCGCCGTACCACTTGATCAGGCCTGTAGTCTCGACGGCCAGCACGACCCCATGAAGTCCCCCCGTTCCGTCAGCGATCGCCATTGGAAGCCCATAGCCCTGGAGGTTCGGCGCCGCCGTATGCGGTCTCATACGGGACGGCGCGGCCAAACGGCGGATTCACGCAGATGGCGAACATGAGGTCAGATAGCGATTCACACCCGGTTTTCAATACAAGTATAGTGTAGCAGAACGTCCGTGGAGGGACAACTTAAAAGGGGCCGAACGAGTGTCAAACTATAGCGATCTGGGTCTTGCCTTCTCTAAACCCACCAGATTCTGGCCCGACTGCAGCAAGCCGATAAACTGCTCAATTAATCGACGATCGCACGAGCCCTCCTGCGCTGCCTGCCGCATGATCATAACGGCCTGATGCAGATCAAGGGACGGCTTGTAGGGCCGGGCCGTCATCAGCGCATCATAGATGTCAACCGTCTGAATGATCCGGGCGGCCAGCGGAATCTTCTCTCGCGCCAAGCCGTCGGGATACCCGCGGCCATCCCACCGTTCATGATGGTGACGAATGATGGGGAGGACAAATTTCAACGACTTGAGCGGCTTGCAGATCCGCTCTCCGATGATCGGATGTTCCCGTATGATCCGCGACTCCTCTTCCGTCAATTCCGTCGTCTTATTCAGGATCGACTCCGGGACGGCGATCTTCCCGACGTCGTGCAGATAGCCTCCCCTATGCAGCGCTCTGAGTTGGTCCTTGGGCAGGCCAAGGCTTCGTCCGAGGGCTACTGAGTAGCGCGCTAATCGCTCACAGTGGCCATCGGTGTACGCATCCTTAGCCTCAACGCTGAGGGCCAGCGCGCACAATACGTCCTCCGCATCTTCCAATTCATCAGTAAACTGCTTGACCCTGAGCAGAGAGCGGACCCGCGCGCTCAACTCCGCCGGATGAAACGGTTTGCTCAAAAAATCGTCGGCCCCGACCTCGATGCCACGGATTCTGTCCGGCAGATCGCTAAGCGAGGTCACCATCACGATGGGAATCAGGCGGGTTCGCTCGTCCTCCTTCAGCCGGGTGCAGACCTCAAACCCGCTCATCCCCGGCATGATCACATCGAGCAGAATCAGATCGGGCGGCCGGGTGGCCACCAATTCAAGGGCGCGTTTCCCATCGGTCGCTGAGATGATCTCATAGCCCTGAGGGGCTAGAATCGTTTCAATCAGAGCGGAGTTGACCTCCTGGTCGTCTACGACCAGGATCGTCCCACGGGATGGAGGCAGAGGATTGATCACTGTACACCCCCAACGAGGGCTGCCGTCTCACTGATACCGAGTTCTCCGTGAATGGGTTCTGCGCTCATCAGCTCCGTCAACGATATGGGGAGCACCGACACCCCGAACTCCGTCTCAAAACATTCGACCAATGTGTCGGTCACCTTACACATCGAGATCGGACGGCTCAGCTCCTGCGCCATACTGGTCATTGCGACATCCTGGATCCCGCACGGAACGATCAGACCGAACGGCGTCAGATCCATATCGACGTTCAGGGCAAAGCCGTGGCGGGTGATCCAACGACCGATATGAATGCCCAACGAGGCGATCTTGCGCTCGCCGACCCAGACGCCCGTTCGGCCAGATGAGCGACCGGCGGTAATCTTGAACCGGCCTAAGGTCGTGGTCAGGACCTCTTCGAGCCGGCGAAGGTATCGATGTACGTCGCGGCCGTGATCGGTCAGATTGAGGATCGGGTAGCCTATTAACTGTCCAGGACCGTGATAGGTAATGTCGCCCCCGCGCTCGACCTCAAAAAACTCAATCCCCAGCCCGGCGAGGATTGATTCCGGGCAACGGAGGTGCGCTTTCTGTCCGGCTCGTCCGAGGGTAACAACCGGTGGATGTTCGACAAGCAGCAGGATATCACCCAGCGACCCTTCGGCCCGAAGGGTCGCTAACCGTCGCTGCAGCGTGAGTGCGTCAGCATAGGGTACGCGTCCGAGGTCGATCAGGCTACACGTACGCATGGACGATACCGGGGGTTAGGAATTGGGGATTGGGTGTTAGGGAACAACAAAAAGAGCTTCTCGATCCCATTGTCTAATCCCCAACCCCTATACCCTATCCCCTGCCACTACATGTGAAGGGACCGGCCGAGAACGGCAAGCGCGGCTTCCCCCATTGCCTCACCAAGCGTCGGGTGGGCATGGATCGATCTGGCGATCTCCTCTGGGGTAGCCTCCATGGTAATCGCCAGACCGGCCTCGGCGATCAATTCAGTCGCATGGGCGCCCATGATATGCACGCCCAGAATCTCGCCATGTTCGGCATCAGCGACAATTTTCACCATCCCCTCGGTCTCGCCGAGCGTCGTCGCCATTCCGCTGGCGCTGAAGGGAAATCGTCCGACACGTACCGTATACCCGTTTGCCTTTGCCTTTGCCTCGGTCAGACCGATGCCGGCGACCTGCGGGTCGCAATAGGTGCAGCTCGGGATTCTCCGCGGATCGACCGGCGTCACATCATCAAGTTTGGCCATCTTTTCGACCGCAACGATCCCATCGTGGGAGGCCTTATGGGCCAGAAGCGGCGCGCCCGCGAGATCGCCGATGGCGTAGATCCCGGCAACGCTCGACTCCATCCACTCATCGATCGCAACAAATCCGTTCTTCGTGGCGACACCCAGCTCGTTCAGGCCGCCCACCTCGGAGTTCGGCATCCTGCCGACCGCCACCAGGACCGTCTCGCCAAGAAGCTCTTGGCTCTTCCCATTGCTCGATATCCTGACCCTGGCCTGTCCGGCCTCGACGCTCACCTGCTCAACGCTGGTGCTGGTGTGAATCGTCATCCCTTTCTTGATCAGGGCGCGGCGGAGCAGCGCGGTGATCTCTTCATCCTCATACGGCAGGATCGTCGGCAGCAGTTCGACCAGTGTCACAGCCGTTCCATACGCCTGATAGATGTCCGCAAACTCGACGCCGATGGCCCCGGCACCGATGATAATCATCGATGCCGGGGCGTGATCCAGCAGCATCGCCTCGGTACTCGTCAGCACGATCTTCCCATCGACCGTGACGTTCGGCAGCAGCCTGGATCTCGACCCGGTCGCCAGGAGGATCCGCTCGGCGCGGATCGCACCGCTCGTCTTACCCTCTCGATCCGCAATCTCCAGTTGCTTAGCCCCGACAAGACGGGCCTCTCCGGGGAAGACACCGATCTTATTTTTACGCGTTAGGAATTCAATCCCCTTGGACAGTCGCTCTGCCTTCTCGCGGCTGCGCTTGACGGCCGCCCCGAAGTCTGCCCGGAGATTGTCCGCGTAGATACCGAACTCCCCGGCGCGGCGCATGAGCGATAGCACGTGCGCGTTCTGAAGCAGTGCCTTCGTCGGGATACACCCCCAATTCAGACACGTTCCGCCCAGGCGATCCCGCTCGATGAGGGCGACCCGCATCCCAAGCTGCGCGGCGCGTATCGCCGCGACATAGCCGCCGGGGCCTGCCCCGATGACCGCCAGATCAAATGTACGCTCATCCCCCATGATGGTCCTTCTGGTCTGTTGAGTCTGTCCGGTCTATCTGGTCTATCTGACTGAACGACCGAATAGACTGAATGACCAATATGTTAGAGAACGAGGTGCAACGGTTGCTCAAGCAGCCGCTTCACCTCTTGGAGGAATACGGCCCCTGTTGCCCCATCCACCGCTCGATGATCGCACGACAATGTCATTCGCATCCGCTGGCCGATCTGCACGACGCCGTCCACGACGACCGGCTTGCCCTGAATTCGTCCGACGGCGAGAATGGCGGCCTCCGGCGGGTTGATGATCGCGGTAAACTCATCGATCTCATACATGCCCAGGTTTGAGACGGTAAAGGTCGCCCCGACGTACTCTTCCGGCCTCAACTTCTGCGCCCTGGCCCGCTCGGCCAGACCCTTCGCCTCTTTGGCAATCTGTACCAGGCTTTTGCCGCCGCAGTCGCGCAATATGGGGTTGATCAGCCCCTCCTCAAGCGCCACCGCAATGCCGATATGGATCTGCGAATAGGCGCGAATCCGGTCGTCCATAAACGAGACGTTCATCTTTGGATGTCGTCCCAGCGCCATCGCTACCGCCCTGATGATAATATCGGTGAAGGTTACCTTGAGATCGGGCATCTGGATCGCCATCGCGTCGCGCAACTCCGCCGCCTTTTCCATGGCCACCTCGACCGTCAGATAGAAATGAGGGACGGTGGCCATGCTCTGGGCAACGCGCTTCGCGATCGCCCGGCGCATCGGAGACAGCGGACGATCCTCAAATTCCGCCGACGGAGCGCCGATCGCCACGGCCGACTCTAAAGCTGCCGGCGCCGATACAATTGATGGCGCCTGCTGACCAGCCGTTACGGATGTTGGTGTCGCAACAGCCAGATCGCGACGGACGATCCGCCCGCCGGGACCGGATCCCCTGAGCATCGACAGATCGATCCCCTGGGCCTTTGCGAGCTTCCGTGCCAAGGGTGAGGCCTTGATCCGTCCCGCCGTCTCCAGAGCGGGACCGGTCGGCGCGGGCATGGTCGGCTGAGTCGATATGGCGGCAGGCATAGATGACACACCAGACGGCACCAGCGCCGCAATATCCTCGTCCGCCTCGGCTATCACCCCGATGGGCTGGCCGACCGGCGCCGACTGGCCGGCCCCGACAAGTATCCTCCGAAGGATACCGGATCCGAAGGCCTCCATCTCAATATCGGCCTTGTCGGTCTGGACCTCCGCGATGATCTCGCCGCCCTCAACCCGGTCCCCTTCCTTCTTCAGCCATCGAAGGATCTTTCCCTCCTCCATGGTGTCGCTCAACCGGGGCATGACCACGGTAATAGCCATCGTCGCGTCGTCTCCCTCCTCTGCAGATCTAGGGTATAATAGCGTGTAGGGTGTAGGGTGTAGGGAATGAGAGGAACAGGACAACATGGAAACGAAAACGACTCACCTTCATCCGTCTGTTCCCTGAACTCTTTACCCTGTCTAAATGGCGAGGACCTTTTTGACCGCCGCAATCAGTCGTTCCTTACTCGGAATCTTGGCGCGCTCAAGATTTTTGGCGTACGGTGTCGGGGCATTCGCGCCGGTGACCCGCTCGACCGGTGCATCCAGATAATCGAAGGCCTGCTCGGAAATGATCGCGCCGATCCCCGACCCGATCCCGGCGAATCCGGCGCCCGACTCCATGACCACTGCTCGATTCGTCTTTTTGACCGACTCGATGATAAGATCAATATCTAGGGGGCGGAGCGTACGCGGATCAACGACCTCAACCGAGATCCCCTCACGCTCCAACTCTTCGGCTGTCTGTAAGGCCAGCAGCAGCATTGTGGAGTAAGCGATGATAGTCACATCGCGTCCCTCGCGCTTGATCTCCCCGACCCCAAGCGGGATAGTGTAGTCACCGTCGGGTACCTCGCCCTTGGTCCCGTACAGCAGTTCCGACTCGATGAAGATGACAGGATCATCATCCCGAATCGAGCTCTTGAGCAGTCCCTTGGCATCCTTGGGGGTCCCGGGACGCACGATCTTGAGACCCGGAACATGATAGAAATATGACTCCATGCTCTGAGAGTGCTGGGCCGCCAGTTGATGGGCGGGGCCGCCTGGCCCGCGAATGACCATCGGGACATTGTACTGCCCGCCGGACATATAGAGGATCTTCGCGGCTTGATTAACGATCTGATCGATTGCCACCAGCGCGAAGTTAAAGGTCATCATCTCCACAATAGGCCGCAGGCCGACCATGGCCGCGCCGATCCCGACGCCGGTAAACCCGGCCTCGCTGATCGGGGTATCGATCACCCGCTTGGAACCGAACTCTTCGAGCAGACCCTGGCTGACCTTATAGGCCCCCTGGTAGAGGCCGACCTCCTCCCCCATCAGGAATACACGAGGGTCCCGGCGCATCTCTTCGCGGAGTGCCTGGTTCAGGGCCTCTCGATAGGTAATGATCGCCATAACTTTGTTTCCTCCCTCAGCGCTCGGAGACGTAGACGTCGGTGCACAGCCACTCGAGTGGCGGCTCCGGGGAGGCGTCGGCATACCGAACCGACTCCTCTACGATGACTCGAACCTCCTTCTCCAGCGCTTTCCAATCCGACTCCTTCATCACCGCGTCGGCCATCAGACGATCCCGAAACAGGAAGACGGGGTCCCGTTGTTTTTCGCGCTCGACCTCTTCTTTCGTTCGATAGGTCCCCGGATCCGCCGTCGAGTGCCCACGGAATCGGTAGGTCTTCGCCTCAATAAAGGAGGGAAGATGCTCTCGGCGCGCCCGTTCAACCGCCGCGCCCACACATTCCCGAACGGCCAGGACGTCCATCCCATCGACCGCCTCTCCGGGTATCCCATAGGCCTCAGCCCGCCGATACAGTTCGCTCACTGTGGTCGCGCGCTCTACGGCGGTCCCCATGCCGTAGCGGTTGTTCTCGCAGATATAGACGATCGGCAGGTGCCACAGGGACGCCAGATTGAGCGCCTCATGAAATACCCCCTGGTTCACGGCGGCGTCCCCAAAGAAGCAGAGCGTCACCTGATCCTTCCCCTCGTACTGGCTCGCAAAGGCGGCGCCGGTCCCGATCGGAATCTGTCCGGCCACGATCGCGTGGCCGCCCAGGAAGTTGCGCGCCTTGTCGAACAGGTGCATCGATCCGCCCTTGCCTTTACAGAGGCCGTCTGCCCGTCCAAACAACTCCGCCATGATTTTACCGGGATCGCACCCCTTGGCCAGGGCGTGACCATGTTCCCGATAGCTGGCAATGACGTAGTCGTCCGGCCGCAGGACGGAGATCGCCCCTGTCGCCACCGCCTCCTGGCCGATATACAGATGGAGAAAGCCGCCGATCTTTCCCATCGCGTACATCTCGGCGCACTTCTCCTCGAATCGACGCATCAGGAGCATCATCCGGAGCAGCTCTACCAGCTCCTTGCGCTCTAACTTGTGCATCACTCAGTCCCCCCGCGCTCGCGCTTCCGGCTGACCTCCTCAGCCTGGCCGCGCGCATGGTATGAACTCCGAACCAACGGTCCGGATTCCACATATTTAAACCCCATCTCGTCACCAATCACTTTCAGTTCCGTGAACTCCTCCGGGGTATAATATTTTCTAATCGGCAGGTGCATCGGACTCGGACGCAGGTATTGGCCCAGCGTCAGGATGTCACAATCCACCGCCCGAAGGTCCGCCATTGTCCTGAGCAGTTCTGCCCACGACTCACCGAATCCCACAATCACCCCGGACTTGGTCGCCAACGTAGGCGCCATGCGCCTCGCCCTGGCCAACAGATTGAGCGACTGTTCATAGTCCGATCCTGGACGCACCTCCCGGTACAATCGGGGAACTGTTTCCACGTTGTGGCTGAGAATCGCCGGCGCGGCCTCGACGACGGTTCGCAGGGCTGCCTCATTACTACGGAAATCGGGAACCAGCAGTTCGACGCTGCAATCGGGCAAACGTTCCCGAATGCGACGCATGACTGCCGCAAAGATGCTCGCGCCGCCGTCGGCCAGATCATCGCGATTGACCGAGGTGATGACCACATGGGCCAGCCCCAACTCGGAAATCGCCTTGGCCACACGCTCCGGCTCGGCCAGATCCAGTTCCGTCGGCTTTCCATGCGCGGCCGCGCAGAAACCGCAGTTACGGGTGCAGACCTCGCCCAGAATAAGGAACGTCGCCGTAAGCTGCTGCCAACACTCGCCGATATTGGGACACAACGCCTCTTCGCAGATGGTGTGAAGCTGATGCTCGCGAAGGAGCCGCTTCAACCGAAGGTAATTAGGTGAGCCGGGGGCCCTGACCTTCAGCCATGGCGGCTTGGGTGAGCCGACAATCTCGGGAAGCGACAGAAGCGGTGTTGTCTCGATCGGTTGGAGCACACATGCCTCGCTTGAGCCCGCAAACGTGATTGATCGGGTGCCGTATTGGCAGGCAGACGACTAGCGCGCTGTGTGTCCTTGTATCACGACTGGAGCCGTCTGTCAAGCTTCCTTGACTTGTTCTGAGGGCTCGGAATAATGCCGTATCAGCCCTCTCACAGCTAAGCCTAGGTACCGATAAAGCCCAGTAACGACACGGCCACCTCGGGGAAGTCACGCAGGATCTGCTGGTCGACCGTCACCAAGGTAATCCCGAGGTCCTGGGCAAGCGCTACAAACTCGCAATCGTAGGCCGAACACGAACTCGCAGCAACCAACTTCAGCACGTGTTCAGAGTCAACATGGTACTCGTTACCATCCATGAAGCTAAGCGCTTCACTCATGATCTGCCCACTCTCCTCTAACGACAACCATCGCTTGCGAATATACAGGGCGAGCACATTTCGAAACTCACTCCGCCACAGCAACGGCGCGGCCCAATCCCCCTCTTTCAGCAGGACTCGTTCAACCTGCGCCGAATGCACGCTTTCCAGGTACAAATAGCCGATTATATTTGTGTCGACGACGATCACGGGCGGCCCACAAGTTTGGCTGCCTTGAATGTACTGTCAGCGATTGGATGACGCCTGGTTTGCCGGCGCAGCTCTCGTGCGCGCGCGAGCAGAGCCTCAGTGTTGATCTTCCGGCCCCGCACCACACGCTCGATACAGGTAATCACTTCACTATTGATGCTGCGCCGGTTGGCCGCAGCCGACCGTTTGAGCAGTTCGTATAGATCAGGAGGAATATTTTTGACGGTAATCGCTGGCATGTTGAGCCTCCTTAACGGTTACAATATGGAACCATTATGGTACTAGCACCGCTCAATGTCAACCCAGTTATGCCTTAGGGGGTTGAATCATCATGCCCAGGCCAACACTCCCCTATTCCCGTCCGCATCATTGTTCCAAAAGTCTCCCGTGTCGGTCATTGCGAGGAGCGCCGCGACGAAGCAATCTCACCGTTCTCCGCAATCTGAAAAACGCTGAGATTGCCGCGCTCCCTCCGGTCGCCCGCAATGACGAGTCAGTGAGTGGCGCGGTCTCCCAACAGACTTTCACGCCCATGAGCACACCGCCAGGCATGGCGGCACCGCCCCCGTGGGCTCTTCTGAAATTTCGTTGACAACCCCGTAGAATGACTAGAGAATTCCACATATCGTGACGACCCTCGACCTGATGCCACGCGGATAGAATGGTAGTATACGATGATATGAAGTGTGATATCTGCGGTAAGAACGGTGCGAAGGTCCGACGCCTGACACAGACCGTCGGCAGGGGCAGCTCCAGCTTCCTCGTACGTAACGTGCCCGTTGTCAGTTGTTTGAGCTGCGGCGAGAGCTATCTCACTGCTGAGACGCTCAAGGAACTCGAGCGAATGCGGCTACACTGGCGCGAGTTGACCAAGCAGGAGAAAGTGCCGGTTGCAACCTTCGTGGACACGGCATGACCCGCCCCTGCCGCCGTTCGGATCTCTCAGCAACTGATAGGTAAGACGTTTGGCGGCATTGTCCGCCGCGGCAACACCGTCTTCACCGGACCTGGACGATGACGCGGCGCTCGCGGGGGCCGTCGAACTCCATGAACATGATGCTCTGCCAGGTCCCCAACATCAGCTTTCCGTTTTTCACCGGCACCGTTTCACTCGGGCCGAGGATGGTCGCCTTGATGTGGGCCGCCGCGTTGTCGTCGATCCGGTCGTGGCGCCAAACCCCCTCCGGAATCAGCTTCACCAGCGCGTCCTGGAGATCCAGGCCGATGTTGGGATCGGCATTTTCGTTGATGGTGACGGCGCCGTCGCGTGCGGGACAAAGACCGTGCACAGCCCCTCCTCCAGACCGTCCTGTGCCGCAATCTCCCGAACCCTCGACGTGATATCGACCACCTGCAATTTGTGCGTCGTCTTGACGGAGAACTCGCGCATCTGCGGCGTTATTTCGCTTGACTTGAGCTGTTGAATGCCAGAACTATGTATACTGCTCTTCTATCACAAAAGTGAGAGTTAATCATATTTGATCATATTTCTACCGTATATGCTTTTTTTCTTGACAATTTCCTATGATTTTGATTTATACAGCAATATTCATCTTTTCGTCCAGAGCGGCTGACAGACGAGGGTGAGGAGGCGATCCGGCTCAGTGCGTAAGGTCCGAGGGGGGCGGGTGGAAGATGGTAAGAGAGATCTCTCGGCGAGGGTTTATGGGAGTCACCCTCAAGGCCTCAGTAATCATTGGTCTCGGTCTTGGCGCCGAGAAGGGGTGGGCCGAAGAGGGATTGCGCTGCCGGAAGTGTGGAAGCCTCCATCGTCCACTCCCCCGAGAATATCGGACCTACTGCGCAAATTGCGGGATCCATCTGCAGCGGCTCGTGTACGACATCGCGTGCGAGAAAAAGGAGAGGCGATGCGACGGATGCCTGAGCGGAAGAGGGGAAATCCCGGCGTGCTGCCAGATCCCCTTCCCAAACATGGCGTACCTCAAAACCTCTCCTAAGCCGTACCTTTCCCTCTCGTTGGTCAGGATGTGAACCGGGGCCCTCTTTTAGATCTGCCATCCGGCAGGGTCTCGCGCTACGCGGGACGCGCACGATGCATGCCAGCGCACGTAGCCGTGACGGCTACGTGCTCAGGAGTCTCAGTAAAAGGGACCCCGGTTCACTTTTTCGAGCAAGGGCGCCATGGCTCGATGGGATGAGGACAAAGAGGCCTTCATCAGAAACCTGATCCAGGTCAACCTGAGGGCCGGGGTTGAACCTGAATTGGTAGACCTCTTGGCCGCTTATGCCCGGATCCGCCTCCAGCAGGGGGACAAGGTCACCTTCTACAGCGAGGATGCCGACCTACCTGGAAGCCGGAGGAAGGCCGTCAGGGCCCTCCTGGAAGCCAACCGCCACTTGGATCCCCGGGCCCTGAGTTTTCTCAGCACCTACGCCGAGGCCATGGTCCAACGGGGGCTTATCCCCATCCTGACTCGTACCCATCTCGCCAAACTTTTAGAGGTCTCCGAAAACGAGCTCTCGGATCTCGCCACTTGTACCGACAGATACTACGACGTCTTCTCCATCCCCAAAGCAAACGGCCAGAGGCGAAAGATCCAAGCCCCAAGACCTCCGCTCAAGGAGATCCAGCAGCGAATCGCGGCACTGCTGGAGCGGGTCAAGCTCCATCCCGACGCCCACGGCTTCAGGGGAGAGCGCTCCATCCTGACGAACGCCCGGCTCCACCTCGACAGGCAGGTCGTCATCAACCT
This sequence comes from Candidatus Methylomirabilota bacterium, assembly GCA_003104975.1. Lineage (NCBI taxonomy): Bacteria > Methylomirabilota (SeqCode) > Candidatus Methylomirabilota bacterium. The sequence goes on along the minus strand of PQAM01000010.1, from coordinate 540,714 downwards.
GGATGTGAAGGACTTCTTCCCCAGCATCACCTTCGAGCGGGTTCTGGGGTGCTTGGGCTCCCTCGGCTATCCTCACGGTGTAGCGCTGCTGTTGACACAGCTTACCACCTATCACGATGTTATTCCAACCGGCGCACCGACGAGCCCGATTCTCTCTAACCTGATCTGCCGGAGGCTCGATCTGAGACTGTCTCGCCTCGGGGACCAGCTCAACTTTCGCTACAGCCGCTATGCAGATGACATGACCATCTCCAGCGAGGACGGGGGGATCGTCCGGCGCCTTCCGTTCTTCAAGGAAATCATCCGGGAGGAAGGGTTTGAGGTTCACGAGGAGAAGATCCGGGTCATGCGCAAGGGGAGCCGACAGCAGGTCACCGGCGTGATCGTCAATGAGAAACCCAACCTTCCTCGCCAGGAACTGAAAAAGCTCCGGGCCGTCATCCACAACTGCCTCACCGCGGACTTGGAGACCCAGCGGATTCGGTGGGCCCTCACTGAGAAGGGGCTCCAAGACCCTGACGGGTTCGCCATGGAGGCCTTCAGGCGTTCGCTCTGCGGGCGCGTGAGTCTCGCGCGCATGGTAAATCCCAGGGCCGGGGTGCAACTGCTTGACATGCTCAAGCGTGTGGAGTGGAGGATTTAAAGGCGGATCATGCCGTTCAAGGGGAAGGCGCTCTGCCTGATCGTCGTCCTCCACGCGCTTGTGCTGCCGGTCGTGGCGCAGGCCGCCCTGGGGATCATCGTAGCCCGCACAGCCGACCTCAAGGTGGTCCGAAAGGCGATGGAAGGGGAAGGGGTCGTGGTGAGGAATGGGCGAGAGTTCTACTCAGGGAGGATTGGCGCTGTTCCGGTGGTGATCATCCGATCGCCCAGGGGGAAGATCCAGAATGCCATAACCACCCAGATGCTCCTCCAGCACTTCCCCATGGACAGGGTCATCTCCCTCGGGACTGCCGGGGCCCTTGATAATGCGCTTGAGCCGGGCGATATCCTGATCGCCCAATCGGCCTTGGAGCACGATACCGGCACCATGAAGCCGTACGGGCTGATCTGGGAGGGGCGAGATAACGAGGGGTCGAGAACAAAAGATTCCTCAGCGGCTCAGCGAAAGTTCACTACCCTTGCACGAGAGGCAGCCTTGCGACTCTCAGAGCGGAATGGAGGATTTCATGTCGTGGAGGGGCCTCTTGTCTCCGGCGACCAGTTCATCGCCTCCGAGCCGAAGAAGGAGTGGCTGGTCAAACGCTTCGGCGCCAAGGCCGTGGATATGACCGGGGCGGCTGTGGCCCAGGCCTGTGAAGCCCATGGCGTGCCATTTCTCCTCATCCGTCTCATCACCGACCGGGCAGGCGATCAGGCCGGGGACGAGTACGTGGACTCGCTCCGACGCTTTGAGGGACGATTGGGCCAGATCGTGACGGAGTTCGTCAGGCAGATGTCGTCCTCACCTGTCACCCCAGAAGCTACGCCATGACGGCGCGAAGAGCACAGGTGGGACTGAGCCTTGCCCTGCTCCTCCTGAGCATACCCCTTCTGGTCTCGGAGGCGCCCGCCGGGGAAAAGGAGTGCCTCACGCAAGGCCTCAGCGCCGAGAGGGACAAGAACTACGCTCAGGCGATCACGCGCTACCAGCAGTGCCTCTCACTATTTTCTCAGCAGATCAAGACCTCGATCTCGATCTATCAGAAGCTCTTGAGAGTCTACCAAGTCCAGGGGCAGACCGAGGAGATTCAGCGGGTCGTCAGTTACCTCAAAGCGACCTACCCCACCCCGGAGTGTGACTTGAAAGACCTCGAGCGGCTGGCGCATATGTACCTGGAGTACGGCGCCGAGGCGGACGGACGTCAGCTCCTCGCACGTATCGTCAGCGAACACGCCACCTCACAACGCCCTGAGGAGATCAAGGTGGCGCTTCGGGCGGCTTCGAAGCTGTTAGCCTCCTATGAGAAACACGGCGAGCGTGAGGCTCAGGCACAGCTTATCGGCCACCTCCAACGCCATTATCCGACCCGAGCGTTCGAGACCAAAGACACCTACGACCTGGCCGTGATCTACCTCAAATACGAAGACGTGGAGGCAGGCAAGGCCCTACTCCAGTGGATTGCTGAGCGTCCGGGTGATGATGCTTTTGCCAAGAAGGCCCTCTTCCTCCTCGGTCGAAAGGCCATGGCCGCCCGGGATTGTGAGGCAGCCATTCGCCACTACCGGGCCTACATCGAGCGCTACCCTCAAAACCTCTTCTATGTGCAAAAGGCCTACCAGCGGATTGTGAGCTGCCACTGGGCCGCGGGACGGAAAGAGCTGGCTGAGGAGGAGCTCAAACAGATCGCCGACATTGTCAACGGCATTGCCGACTACCGCAGCCAGATGAACTTTGCTCGAGACCTCCACTGGAAGGGGAAGCATGCTTTGGCCCAGGCAACCTTTGCGTCGGCCTTGGCCCTCGCCAATCAGGTGATCGAGACCCAGCCAGGAAGCTATGAGGCCATGAAGGCGTACTACGAGATGGAGCGGCATGGACATGCCGTTGGCCGCTACGACGTAGTGGAACAAGCGGCGGCCGCCATCGCCTCGGAGTTCGAAACCTTGAGAGGGCAGGCTCGTGATCCCGGGCTCAAGAGTGCCATTGAGCAGATCACCTCCCAGTCGTATCTCTGGCTCGGCAAGACTCGCCAGGATCAGGGGCGGCACGCGGAGGCTGCGGTGATCTACGAGGAGTTTCGGTTCCGGTATCCCAAGCACAAAGATCACGATTACGCCACCTATGAGCTGAGTCGGGCTCACGAAGGACTCGGCCACATGGATCAGGCCGTTCAGCTCTATCAATCCGTGGGTGACGGTGGAGATGGTGTCTGGAAAAAGGAGGCTGCCAAGCGGCTGAAGAGCGTAAGCGATGGGAGTTCGACAGGGGTCAGGCCGCGATGAGGGCGCGCGCCGCAAGTCTCTTCGTGGGGTGGGTGCTGCTGGTCCTGTGGGAATCTCCTGTCCATGCCTGGGTCTGCACCGTCACGGTTAGTGGGCCATCGGAGGCGGTGGTGGGCGAGACCATCACACTGACCGCAACGGCCACCGTTCCAGGAGGGTCCTTTGACTGGTCACTGACCCATGGCCTCAGCCCCTTGGGAGCTTCCGGCACCTTCACATACACAGGGAGCAGCCCGGAGACGGTGACCATCAGCGTCAATTATCTGAACCCGAAAGGTCCCCCATGTTCGGCCAGTCACACCATCGCGATCATCGCCCCCACGCTAACCATCGTCCAGCCCCAGGCAACCTGGATGTTTATCACGGAGACTGAGACACGGGTGGCGAACCTCACGGCATCGGCGACGATCTCGCCGGATCGCATCCATACGCAGTTCGCGTCTGGGATTAGCTGGGAGCTGCCGGCTGATCCCACCAGTGGCCCATCGACGACCCTGACCGGCCAGGGAGAAACGTGGACGCCCCAGATTGATGTGCCCCCTCACGGGAAGGACGGAAGGCCGGGGCCACTTTCCTATACCTTCATGGCGAAGGTGACCATCTTTGGGAACACCTGGGACGCCACCCCGGTCACCGTGACAGAGCGCAGCCCAGACCCCGTTCGCCAGCAATATGTGGACCACGCCATCAAGGTCCCTGCGCGAGAAGACTTCGTAGGCGATCGCATCCCTCTCAAGCCCGAGCTGCCGGCTGGAGAGGCCGCCACGCAGACGGCTTATGCGGATTGGGTGCGCCAGACCCGACAGAGAGATACCGCCTACCGACTTGCGAATAATCGTTCCAGCACCTACCGCACCCCTCAGTACAATGAGTCCCTCAAAAAGGACCGAGGGTCCAAAGATCACAGCCTCCACCAGTACGGTTGGGCCGTGGATTGGTCACCGATTCTGGATGAGGGAGGGGGTCCAGGAAAACGAGACGATTGCGTTGAAATTGCGAGAAGAGCGAAGCTCTACGGAGGGGCAACTTATAGCTACTGCGCCCCGAAACTTACCCACGTCCATGGTCAGTGGCGTGATTACATACGAGTTTCTGACTTCCACTTCCCAAACATTTTGGAGCAGTGACAATCATGCGTCCACTTATTATCGCCGTTGCCGCGATCGGTCTGATCTTTTTGGGAACAGTAAGCGCGGCAGAGACCTATCCTCCCGCGCCGCAACGAGACGCCCTTAAGCTAGCGTTTTTCCTCTCGGAAACTCTGGCCCCTAATCTCCACCTCTTTACCCGCACCCTCGCCGCTGGCAGACTGGAGGGTGAGAAGTCCGATGTGCTCGTCGTTGAAAGCCGAAACCCTCAGCGAGCCGGTCTCACTGAGCTACATCTCTATACCTGGAGCCTAGCGGCATTCAGAGAAACTGGAATGCTCGAAGAGGGAAATGTTAGCTTAAGTGCACTCGTGGTCGCCGATATCGATCGCAACTCGAAAGGCGAGCTCATTTACTATGCCCCTATTTTCGAGGATCCGGAGAAAGCCGCAGGAGCCTTTCTAGTGGTTCAAAAAGAAGGGGAGCAGTGGAAGCGGAAGACGTTTCGCGTGCCCCTCGATGCCCAGCCCCAAGCTCTCGTTGCCGGGAAGCTTGTGGACCCGAAGCTGACAACTCTGGCCATTGATGCGGCGTGGTGGATGCCGGAGGACCCCGAATATGCTTTCGACGACGTGGTATTCTTCACATGGGAGGGTAAGGGCTTTCGTCAGGGTTCCAAGATCCACCTCAAGTACGATGTGCAGAGCCTCGTCCCTTTGGACCTGGATGGCGATGGGCGTGACGAACTGCTGATCCTTGGAGACGGGACGTCCACCTACGACGAGCCCCACAAGAAGTGCCAATTCGAGGTCTACGGGTATGATGTAAAGATCAAGGGCATGAGAGCGTTGGCCCAGTCTGTCCTCCCGTTTGAGGAATGCATGGGCAATAGGCTTGTCCTCGTGCGCGCGCTGGGGCGGCCCCACCTCCTCTTCATTCGCGGACACGAGATCTACGAGGTCAAGCTGCCAACAGGAATGGAGGCCCAGCCGACGGTTGAGCTCAGGGCCACGACCCATATGAACACCCCTGACGTAGCAGTGGGAGACATCGACGGGGATGGCAACCAGGAACTTCTTATCTCGGCCATGAAATTTGTCCAGGAGAAGCCCGAGCACGGCTTCTTCATCTACAAGTTCTTCCCCCAGTAGCCCAGCCGGTCATCGTGGCGCAACGCAGCACCGGACCGCTTAGCTGACCTGGACGATGATCCGCCGCTCGCGCGGGCCGTCAAACTCTACGAGCATAATGCTCTGCCAGGTGCCCAACACCAACCGCCCGTGCTTGACCGGCACCGTCTCGCTCGGGCCGAGGATGGTCGCCTTGATGTGGGCCGCCGCATTGTCGTCGATCCGATCGTGACGCCACACCCCCTCCGGGATCAGCTTTCCTAACGCCTCTTGAAGATCGTCGCCGATGTTGGGATCGGCATTCTCGTTGATGGTGACCGCCGCGGTCGCATGCGGCACAAAAACACAACACAGCCCTTCCTCCAGACCGTCCTGCGCCACGATCTCCCGAACTCTCGATGTGATATCGACCACCTGATACTTGTGCGTCGTCTTGACGAAAAACTCGCGCATCTGCGGGGTCATCCCACCTCAGTTCGAAGAGGGTGGGTGCGGGCAGCGGAACATGCGGCGACCAACTCGTCGAACCGCGCCTCCGGCAGGGCCGGCCTCCCGAGCCCTATCGAGCGAAGGCCGCCGGTGCCGTGATAGTCGGAGCCGCCGACCGCCACCAGGCCGTATTCCAGACGCATACGCTCATACCGGAATACCGATTCCGTGTCATGCTCCGGATGATACACCTCAAGGCCGTCAAGGCCGTGCTGCACAAGGAAGGGAACGATCTCGTCGCGGTGGTAATCTCCAGGGTGCGCCAGAGATGCGAGACCTCCAGCCGCCTTGATCGAACGTATCGCCATAGAAGCAGGAATCCGGGATCGTTCCACATAGGCGGGCTTGCCGGATGTCAGATACCGGTCGAAGGCATCCTTCAACGACGTCACATACCCGCGTTGGATCATCGCCTGTGCCACATGGGGGCGTCCGACCGAATAGCCCGGCGCCAGCTTGACGACCTCACCGACGTCAAGCGGGAGACCGAGAGTCCAGAGCTTTTCGATCATCCGATGCACCCTCCTGATTCGATCACTGCGGGAGGAGGTCAAAAATTCGGCCAGTTGGTGATCGGACGGATCAATGAAATGACCAAGGATGTGAACCTCAAGCTCCTCCGCATGGGCGGTGATTTCGACGCCTGCGACGATCTGCAGTCCCACCCGTTCCCCTTCAGCTATGGCCGCCGGCAACCCCTCGAGCGTATCGTGATCGGTGACGGCCAGGACGGCAATATCTGACGCTTTCGCAAGACCAACAAGGTCTTGGGGAGAACGTACGCCGTCTGAAGCGGTCGAGTGAGCGTGTAGATCGATCAGGGACATGAGACGAGTGAGGCGTGATTAGTGGCTGGCGGCCATGAGTGACACCTGCTGCGGCAGCAAACGTTCCGGATGGCTGTACACATTGAATCCTTCGCTACGGCAGTAGCCGATCACGGTGATGCCGAAGCGCTTGGCCGCGGCAATAGCGAGGCCGGTGGGTGAGGTACGAGAGATAACGAATGGGGTCCGCATGTGGGCCCCTTTGCGGAGCATCTCGGACGAGATCCGACCGGTAGATAGGAGGATTCGCCCGGCGGTGGAAATCCCTTGCAGCAACGCTTCACCGTGAATTTTGTCCAGTGCGTTATGACGGCCGACGTCCTCAGCAACCAACAACAATCGCTTGCCATCGCTCAGGGCCGCGGCGTGAATACCACGCGACTCCCGGTAGAGATACGCCTCAGCATACAACTGTTTCATGAGATCGAACGGTTGCTCCGGATGCAGGGTCGCGTCTTCAGGGAACCCCGTGACTCCCTCCATCGGCATGCCGAACGTGATCCCTCCGGTGCACCCGGAGGTCAGGATGCGCCGATGCGGGGGGGTAAATTTCTGAGTCAGCCTGACATCCGCCACCCCCTCCTCGGCAAACACCTCAAACGATCGCACCTCATCGAGCGAGCGGATGATCCCCTCAAAACTGAGAAATCCCAGGACCAGTCCGTCGAGCTTGACCGGCGTACAGAGCAATGTCGCGAGTTCATGCCCGTTGACGAAGATCGTGAGGGGTTGCTCTCCTACCACCGGGATCTCGACCGTCTCGAATGAACCGCCGCGATACCGAACAATCCGATGCATAGCCATATCAGTACCAGAGGGCGCCTAAGACGTACCCGATGCCGTAACCCGCAACCGAGACCAGGAGCCCGATCCCCATCATCTCCAACCCGCTCTTCCACCAGGTCTTTTTGGTGAGGACGGTTTTCCCTGCCCCGGTGACAAACAGGGCCGACGCGGCCACGCCGATCGACGCCACAAACGCCCATCTCAGTTCGAGAAAGAAGTATGGCAGGATCGGTAAAAACGCTCCGATAAGCGACGAAACCCCGATCAGCAGGCCGACCTTTGCGGGGTTGTCGAATCGATCCTCAATCAGTCCCAACTCCTCCATCATCATCGCCTTGAGCCAGACGTCCCGGTCGGCCGTCATCCGAGCCACGACCAGCTCGACCTCACGATCCGAAAAGCCTTTGCTCCGATAGATTTCACGCATCTCATCGCGTTCCCTCTCCGGCGCGGTCTCGATCTCTAACCGTTCCCGAACGATCTCCCGTTGGTAAAACTCCCGTTCCGATTTGGTGGACAGATAGCCGCCGAATCCCATTGACAGGGTCTGGGCAACCGCCTCCGCCAGCCCAGCGACGATGATGATACGCCAACTCGCATTTGCCGCATTGACCCCCGATAGGAACCCGATGGTGGTGATCAGACCATCGTGCATCCCAAAGACGACCTCGCGGATGGCCCGTCCCTTCCGAGAATGCCAACCCTCCTCAAATTCAGTAATCCCCGGGGCAGCCGTGCTCATTGTCTCGCCCCTTCAGCCTGTCTGGGCACGAAGCGCAGATAGGCAGGATCCGGCATCAACCCTCTTTCGCAGTCAGTATCTGGAGTTGAATCTGCCGCTCCCTCGGTCCGTCCAGCTCGGCAAAGATAATGGACTCAAAGGTTCCGAGGTTCATCTCCCCATCTACGACCGGAACCGAAAGCTGCCGGCCAAGCAGGAGCGAACGAAGGTGCGAGTCGGCGTTGCTCCGATCGCAATCAGAGTACGATGGATCGTTATGGCGATAGCCGTCTCCCTGTCCGACCAGCCGGTTCAGCAGATCCTGGATGTCGTGCAGCAGGGCCTCTTGCCACTCATTGATGAACAGCGCCGTCGTCGTGTGAAGAGAGTTGAGGACGACCAACCCCTGCTTGATCCTATGCCCCTGGATCAGATCTCGCACACGCTTTGTCAGGTCCATGAACTGGAGCCGATCCTCCGTCGCTACCGTAAACGTTTCGTGCCTGATTACCATGCCCTCCCTCCGTTAAGTTGCGAACGCGTCACACAGATACCTGCCGCCTCGGACGGGGCGGCGCCACCTTCTCGCATCCCGAATGCGCAGCGCAGCCGGCCGCGAACGTCGCGCGCCGTGACCTTCCTCACCCGCTTCGATCCCGCTACCAGTCGGGGTGAAGATCAGGCCGCTGCTTCAGCGCCTCAGCCAGCGGCGTCATCAAACGCTCCTTTCCGTACACAAACTCTCCCCGCTCGTAGGATGCGATCTCGTACTGTTTGCCCAGCACAATCGCCTCCTCAGGGCAGGCCTCTTCGCAGTAGCCGCAAAAGATACACCGCAGCATGTGAATCTTGTACACCTTCGCATAGCGCTCACCTTTGGAGTGGCGCTCCTGCTCGGTATTTTCAGCCGCCTCCACATAGATCGCGTCGGCCGGACAGGCGACCGCACATAATTCGCATCCTACGCACCGCTCCATCCCATCGTCGCCCACCACAAGCATGTGCAGGCCGCGGTAGCGAGGCGCCAGCGGCAGCCGCTCTTCCGGATAGGAGACCGTCACCGGCTTCCGGAAGATATGCTTGAATGTCGTCGCCATCCCCTTCAAGATCTCGGCGATCATCATAGCCACCCCTCACGTGCCACACGCAACGACCTTATGCCGCCCGTTTCCAGGGCAGGTGAAAAAGACCCTGCTTGCTCGGCCGCTCCTTCGCGATCTTTTCCTGCAGCAGCATGATCCCGTGAATTAACTGCTCCGGTCTGGGCGGGCAGCCCGGCACATAGACATCAACCGGAACGATCTGATCTACGCCCTGAACGATGGTATAGGTGTTAAAGATCCCGCCGCAGGACGCACACGCGCCCATGGCAATCACCCACTTCGGCTCAGGCATCTGATCGTAGATCCTTCTGAGGACCGGCGCCATCTTTCGGCTCACACGACCGGCCACAATCATCAGGTCGGATTGACGCGGCGATCCGCGAAAGACCTCGGCCCCGAATCGAGCCAGATCGAATCGCGAGGCGCCCGTGGCCATCATTTCAATGGCACAGCAGGCCAGTCCGAAGCTCGCCGGCCAGATCGATGACTTCCTCGCCCAATTAACCAGGTTGTCCAGGGTCGTCAACAGGAGCCCCCGCTCGAATTCTTCTTCTTCCGCCTTGGTGATCGGCCCCTCTGTATTCGTCAACTGAAGTTCTTTCATCCTATCTCTCTCTCAACACGCCCGAATACTCCACCGGGTGTCTTTCACATCGATCCCCTCAAGCGCCATCTCGTATAATGGCGAGAGCGCCCGCAGGCGGCTCACATTCTCTATCACGCGGGCGGCCACGTAGTCCACCTCTTCCTCGCTATTCGACCGACCCAGTCCGAAACGGATGCTGGCATGGGCGAGTTCGGCATTCAGTCCGATCGCCAGCAGCACATATGAGGGCTCAACCGTGGCGCTGGTGCACGCAGAGCCCGACGAGACGGCGATTCCCTTCAGCGCCATCAGCAACGACTCGCCCTCAACGAACTCGAACGAGATGTTCAGATTGCCGGGAAGCCGGTCGGTGGGGTGACCGTTGAGGTGCAGAAAGTCCAGGCCGGACCACAGCGCGTTGCGTAACCGCTCGCGAAGTGCAAGGAGTCGCGCGGGCTCGGTTTGAAGCTCGCGTTCGGCAAGCGCACAGGCGGCACCGAACCCGACGCACCCCGGGACATTCAGCGTCCCGGAGCGACGCCCCTTCTCGTGGCCGCCGCCGTCCATCTGTGGAATGAGTGTGACGCGAGGCTTGGTCATCCGCACGTAAAGCGCGCCCACCCCCTTCGGACCATAACACTTATGCGCTGACGCCGAAAGGAGATCGACCTGCCAGTCGTCCACCGATAGCGGGAGTTTCCCGACGTACTGGGCGGCGTCGGTATGAAACAGGACCCCATGACGCTTCGCGATCCGGCCGATTTCGGCGACCGGTTGCAGCGTCCCGATCTCGTTGTTCGCCGCCATGATCGAGATCAGGATTGTATCCTTTCTGATCGCTCGCTCGATGTCGGTCGGATCGACCCGCCCGGTATTATCTACCGGAAGGTAGGTCACCTGACAGCCCTCCCGTTCCAGCCGCCGACACGTATCGAGAACCGCATGATGCTCGGTCGTTGAGGTGATGATGTGTCGGCCCTTCTCTCGGTAGGCCGACGCGACCCCTTTGATCGCAAGATTGTCCGCCTCGGTGGCGCCGCTCGTCCAGACGATCTCTGCGGCCCTACAGCCGAGCAGGTGCGCAACCTGGGCGCGGGCCTGCTCCACCGCCTCCTCCGCCACCCACCCAAACGAGTGGCTCCGAGAGGCCGGATTGCCGAACCGCTCGCAGAAGTACGGACGCATCGCCTCGAACACCTCCGAGGCGACGGGCGTCGTCGCCATATGATCCATGTAGAGAGGAAGGGTCGCTGCCATCAGAATTCTCGCGGCTGTTCGGTTGTCAGCCCTCCGCCATCGGCCGTTTTACCCGGTCGCACCAACTGCTCAACGCTATCCATAGTAAGAATACTATTATGCGAGTGTCAATTTCAACGGTGATTTCGCCGCCCTCGTCTGTTTTTGGCCTCATGCCCCACACTTCTTGAATCGCAATGCGTCGGCCATAGCAAGAGGTATCAGATCCATCCCACCCGCACGATAAGGATGAGCGCCCGCATTCCCATCCGGTTCCATACGGCACAGCCGATCTGCGACCGAGTGTATCTTACAGCCCAGTGTCTGATTCCGTCCTGATGGGCGCGCTTCCAAGCCGTCGCCGATGCAGTGCTATCTCCAACGCGTGCGTCCCCAGGCCGACCGCCGTCCAGAATATCTGGTTGATTCGCAGGATCATCGAAAACGCCACACCCTCACTGAAGGTAAAGCCGATCGCCCGCTCGAAGATCAGCGCTCGCGTAAGTTCCTGCGTCCCGAGCCCAGCCGGAACCATAAAGATCATGCAGTCGAACCAGCTCCCCAAGGACCAGATCGCAGACGCCTTCGCCCAGTCGTCTACGCCGAACACATACCAGAGGAAGAGTCCGGCCTGCGCGATCCCCATTGTGAACGCCAGGGCGTGCCAGAATAGCGACAGGATCAGCGCCTTTCCCTGCTGCTCGTAGTGACTGCGCAGCCGGCCGTCCAACTCGGACAGGTTGGTCTCGATCCACTCGCGTGCCTTTCGCCCGGCAACGACCCCGACGATGCGGCTGAGAAATCCGCCCAACCACCCCTGCCGTTGAAAGACCAGAAATCCGATGAAGCCGCCCCACATGAGCGCGCTCGCAGCCCAGAACGTGAGCTTGACACCGCGGTCCAGCGGCGTCCACCACAGGATCACCGCGGATCCCAGAAAGGCCATCCCAAACTGCGCGACACCGTACGTAAACTTATCGACGATCACCGCTCTCGCCGCCTCGCTGCGCGGGACGTACTTTTCCAGGAGCATCGCCTTGACCACGTCGCCGCCAAACCCGGACGTCGGCGTGATAAAGTTGTACGCCGCCGCGGTACAGCGTACATACAGCAGGTTCATGAGCGGCACCTTCGGGCCGTCCGGGCTGAAGCAGTAGCGCGTCGCTATGGCGCGCATAACGTCGCCCACCCCCTCCAGCGCCAGAAAGAGGACAAGCCCGAAGCCGAAGCGTACGACCCCTCCCCACAGCTCCCGCGGCCCCGCTGAGTAGATCAGGTAGCTGAAGAGCGCAACGCCGGCGAGCGGCAGGAGAACGTGAACGATTCTGAGGCCGCGCTTGTCTGTTTCCTGACTCATCTAGTGTTCGGTAAGCTGGCAGCAGCGGTTGCAGATCGGCAGGAGCCCCCCTTGCTCCGACAGCATCCGCCGGAAGGTCTGGTACCTGTCGCCGAACCAGATATCGAGGAACGGTTGCTCGTTGACGTTCCCCATCGAAAGCGGCTCGTCTATGAAAAGGTTACACGGATAGACATGACCGTCAACGTCGATCGTCGGCTCAAGGTAGGGCACTGGGCAATGCGTGCGCCCGAGATTCCAGTTGTAGTCCGCGTAGAGCCTCGGAACCTCCGGCAATGGGATCGACGGTACGTGATGAACGAAAAAGTCATATTCCTTGGTCTTGAGCCGGCGGATCGTCTGCGCGATCTCCCGTGCCTCCTCCTCGAAATCTCCGTAGTCCTCAACGAATCCCATCCAGCTCGTGATGTCACCGACGCCGAAATACTGATCGATCATCTTGTTATAGGCTTCGCCCTTGTCCGTAGGAACCCAGATCGGATTCGACTTGATACAGAGAACGTCCAGCAACCCTTTCCCGGTCAGCTCCTCGCAGAGCTTGTAGAGCGACAGGCCCTTGTTATGGCGCGTCATGGTGAAGCTCACATGCACAAGCGGCCTATGGCGGTTGCGGCGCTCGCGCTCCACAATGATCGCCTCCATCCCCTCCAGCGTCTTGCTGTATGCCCACTCCGCTTGGCGCACAAAGTTGTGGGTGTGCTCATCGCCGTCGATCGACACGTGGATCGCATCGATCCCCGTATCGATCAACTCTCCCGCATACTTTGTCAAGAGCGTCCCGTTGGTGACGGGCTTCACGAACAGACGGTGGCGTTTGCATATCCGCAAGAGCTCGATGATGTGCGGATAGAGAAAGGTCTCGCCCCCCTCAATGTCGACGTACCTGAGGCCGTGCGGTACGAGTTCCTGAATGACCCTCTCAATCACCTCGAGCTTCAGTTTGCGCTGGAGCCTGGCGGTATCGTAACCGAAGTAGGTCCCGGTGTCGCCCCACTGGCCGCACATCCTGCAGCGGAGGTTACAACCGTAGATGATGCGCAGGTTAAGCTTGACAGGATAGAAGGTTCCCTTGTCGGGGAGGTCATTGTTCGCAAGCCGTCTGGCGGTCTTATCGTAGGCGCTCCTCCGAAGTACGAAGTAGTAGTAGCGCGGGTTTTCCACGACACCCTGGAGGAGGCGCCAGTACAGGCCGACCCTTGACATACATTCCTCCTCAATGCTGCGTCGTTCACCATGGCGCAGACCCGGCGAATAGAAACGTCTTCGTGCTGCGAGAGGATGGTGGGAGGCGCTCCGGATAAACCTGTGTCAGGCCCCGAATTTCTTGAATCGCAAGGCGTTGGCCATGGCCATTGGGATGAGATCGATCGCGTGCATTCGTGCCACCGGTCCCCGCGCACACTCCCGCTCTGTAAATCTCTCGACCCCGCTCGGGCGAGACCATCGCGACCACAGCAGAAAGGGGACCGGATGCCAGCTATGGCTTTTCAGCACGACCGGGGTCGAATGATCGCCGGTCACGATAAAGACATCGGGGTGAAGCGCAAGAAAATCGGGAATCCGCCGATCCGCCTCTTCCAGCGCGGCCACCTTCGCGTCAAAGTCGCCGTCCTCACCGGCCCGATCGGTCCCCTTGAAATGGACGTAGAAGAAATCGTACCGGTCCCAGTTGGCCGACAACGTCCGGAGTTCGTCATCCAGATCGGCGCAGAAGGGTAACGCCTCCATGCCGACAAGTTTGGCGAGACCGCGGTACATCGGATAACAGGTGATCGCTACCGCACGGAGCCCCAGCAGGTCGGGAAACGCCGGCAGCCTTGGCGGCAGAGCAAATCCCCTGAGGAGAATCATATTGGCCCGCTGCTCCGCCTTGAGGATGCCGCGCGCCTGTTCCAGAAACCGGTTCACCAGCGCTGCCGTCCGTTCGGCCTCATGGCTGAGCGCCGTGACCGCAAGCGGTCGCGCATCGATGGTCTGAGGATCGGAGTCGCACAAGGCATCCGAGAGCCCATCCCCCCGAAATACGACGACGAACCGATGCTCCTTGACGGGCCGTACAATAATCTCTACCCCCTCGACCCGGATCCGGTCGAGTTGCCGACACAAACGTTCACAGACATCCGTCGTGATTCGACCGGCGCGCCGGTCCGTAATCCTGCCCTCCCCGTCAAGTGTGCAGAAGTTGCCACGACTCGCGACGTCACCCGGACGAAGTTCCAGGTCGATGCCGCACGCCTCGAGCACCCCCCGTCCGATCTGATACGTCAACGGATCGTAACCAAAAAGGGCGAGGTGGCCGGGTCCGCTGCCGGGGATGATTCCCGGACCCACCATATCGATGAGACCGCAGAGCGAACGAGCGGCAAGGGCGTCGAGATTAGGGAGCCTTGCGATCTCCATTTCACTCCGACCATCGGCCTCTCTCGGCAGGCCCCCAAGCCCGTCGGCGACGAACAGGACGATCTTCGAGGACGAAGGAACGGCAAGTTGCTTGATAAGCGTCAGATCCATGAGGGTCTCGTCTCCAGACAGTACGGCCCGGACAGAACGCCGCGGGTAATCGGATGGGTGGTCAAAACAGGAGAACCTCCACGACTTCTCCCTTTTCAAGGAGGTCCACGTTGGCAGGAATCTCGATATACCCTTCGGCGTCGGCCATCGAGGTAATGGCGCCCGATTCCTTGAATACCGGGACGACCTCCCCTCCGTCGAGACGGACGGGCAGGTATTGATGCCGACCGATGGTCGAGGTGTAACGACGGGCCATCGGGGCCTTCAGCGAGGCGAGCGTGCCCCGGCCGAGCCTCGCCATTTTCCGAAGCGCGGGCGCCAGGATGCCATATCCGTTGGTCAGACATGACGTGGGATACCCCGGCATCCCGATCAACAGCCGGCCTTCCACGATGCCGCACAGGGTCGGTTTGCCCGGCTTGACGGCAATGCCGTGAAACTTTATCTCCCCCATCCGCTGTACCGCCTCGACCATCATATCCCGCTCACCGACCGAGCTGCCCCCGGACAGGACAATCAGGTCGTAGGCCAAGGCCTCGCGGATGGTCGCCATCGCCGATTCCAATGTGTCCTTCATGATAGGGAAGATGTGCGGAAGCCCGCCGTTCTCGCTGATGAGCGCAGACAGCGTATATGAATTGATATCGTAGATCTTCCCGGGGGTCAGCGCCTCCCCGGGCATCAGGATCTCGTTGCCGGACGGAATGACCGCAACCAAGGGCTTCTGGTAGACCGTCACCTTCTGGAACCCAAGGGCGGCCAGCACACCGATCTTGCTCGGGTCCAGACGCATCCCTCGCTGCAGGACGACGCGTCCGATTGTGATGTCCTCACCCATCGGGGAGGCGTGCTGCTGCGGGTAGACGGGCTTATAGACCCTCGCATTGGTCCCGTCCAGTTCCGTATCCTCCACCATCACCACGGCATCGGCGCCCTCGGGCATCGGGGCGCCCGTCGCCACTTGAATACAGCTTCCCGGACGAACGCTGAGACGGGCGGACTCGCCGGCGTGGATGACCTCGATGAGTTCCAGGATCCTGGGTGAAAAGTTGCCCGCGCCGAACGTATCCTCCGCCCTGACGGCATACCCGTCCATGGCCGCTCGGGCAAAAGGCGGGACATCCATCGATGCGCAGATCTCTTCGGCCAGGACCCGGCCCACCGCCTCCAGCAGCGTCACCTGGTCGGTCCGCTCTATCGGCGGGGCTGCGTCCATCACGATCCGCATCCCCGCCTCCAGGTCGAGGAGCGCCTTCATCGGTTTCATGGCCATCGGATTGCCCTCGTCACTTCACAGTGCCCCATGATGTGCCTGTGGCCCCTACCTATCAACGTCTACGACGAGACCTTCACCTAACAGCCTGTCATTGCGAGCGACCAACGGGAGCGCGGCCATCTCACTGTTGTTATCCCGAAGGACTGTGAGATTGCTTCGGCTTCGCCTCGCAATGACACGGGAGAGTTGGGCGTCGCATTCTGCCCCATACAGCTCGTCCTACAAGCTTTCCAGATACCGCTCGACATCCAGGGCGGCCATACACCCCGATCCGGCTGCCGTGACCGCCTGCTTGTAGACATGATCCTGCACATCACCCGCCGCAAAAACGCCGGGGACACTCGTCATCGTCCCGTTGCGCGTGATGATATAGCCCCGTTCGTCCATCTCCAATTGCCCAGCAAACAATTTAGTATTCGGGGAATGCCCGATCGCCACAAATACGCCGTCGCAGGCAAGCGTCTCCGCCGACGTCGAACCGTCACGGCGGGTGGCAATGCCGGTCACCTTCCCCTGCGACACATCAAGAATCTCTGCGACGGTCCGGTTCCACAAGATCTCAATCTTCGGATTCGCGAAGGTCCGCTCCTGCATGATCTTGGACGCCCGCAGCTTGTCCCGTCGATGAATCAGCGTCACCTTCGTGGCAAACTTCGTCAGGAAGAGCGCCTCTTCTACCGCCGAGTCGCCCCCACCGACTACCGCGACCTGCTGATCCCTGAAGAAGAACCCATCACATGTCGCGCAGGTCGAGACGCCATGTCCCAGCAGCTTACGTTCGGATTCCAACCCGAGCATATTGGCCGACGCCCCGGTCGCCACGATCAGCGCCTTGGTCTGACGGACCTCGTTGTCCACAGTGAGGGTAAACGGCCTGCTGTGCAGGTCTGCGGCCGTGGCATCCCCCTTTCCGAACCGCGCGCCGAACCGCTCTGCCTGCTGTCGCATCCGCGAGATCAGATCCGGCCCCATGAGCCCATCCGGAAATCCCGGATAGTTCTCCACCAGCGTCGTCAGGACCAACTGTCCGCCCGTCTCGTTCCCTTCGATGACCAGCGGATGCAGATTGGCGCGGGCGGTATATAGGGCCGCCGTCAGCCCCGCCGGACCCGACCCGAGAATGATCACCTCTTCCGTTGATGTACTCATCTCAGGCAGAGGGCGCCGCAGCGACCGCCTCAACCTTCTCCGGCTCCGGGGCCTTCTCAGGTTCAGGGGCCGGCGGCAGCGGCTTTTCCGGGGTCATCGGAGAGGGGTAGAAGCGCTCTGCGGTCAGGGCCTTGATATCAAAGACCAGGCCGGTGCGTTCCGGCGCGCTGAGTTCGCCGATTCGGGTCCACATCGTAATGGCATCGAAGGGGCAGACCTCAACGCACAGATTACAATACATGCAGAGGTTGTGGTCGATCTGAAAGGCGGACGGGTGGCGGTTCTTGCCTTTGCCGGTCCCGGTGAGCTCGATACAGCGCGTAGGACAGATCCTGGCGCAGGCCTCGCAGGCGGTACACTTAAGCTGCCCGGTCGTCTCGTCGATCCTGAGTACGTGCCGATTAAGCGCGCGCAACGGCTGCGTCCGCTGCTCATCGGGGTATTGCACGGTAATGGCGCGGGTAAAGAGGTGCCTGAGCGTCACCTTCATGGAGCGCAGGATGCTCGCGCTGCCGCCGAACAGATCTGAAAAATAGCTCCCCATCGCGTCCTCCCTACACCGCCGCCAGGGGCTCGGGCAGGGTCGGCCGGCCGCCTGGTTTCGCTCGCTCGCCGCGGGCGATCTGATCCTGAAGCGTCAGAATGCCGAAAATGAGCGCCTCAGGCGTGGGCGGACAGCCCGGGACATAGACGTCGACCGGAACCAGCAGGTCGACACCCTTGACGACATGGTACGCATCATAGTAGAACGGGCCACCTGAAATGGCGCACGCGCCCATGGCGATCACCCACTTGGGATCCGGCATCTGCTCGTACAGGGTCTTGATGCGCGGCGCCATTTTCTCGGTGACGGTCCCGGCGACGATCATGACGTCGGACTGTCGCGGTGACGGACGAAAGACCCCCGCCCCCAGTCGGTCCAAGTCGAAACGAGAGGCGCCCGTAGCCATCATCTCAATCGCGCAGCAGGCCAGACCGAAGGTCATCGGCCAGGGGGACGATTTGCGCGCCCAGTTAAAGAGCCACTCAACCGTCGTCGTAATGACGTTGGGCTCGGCTTGTCTGTTGTCGAACAACCCCATGCGTTGTCTCCTTTACATGTAAGCGCTCAGCCGTCAGCCATCAGCATTCCGTAACTGCAGTCTAATTGTCTTCCTTCCGCGCTCTCGCTGAGCGCTAACGGCTGAAAGCTGATCGCTTCTCTACCGTCGCTATCTTGCCGCCGCCGTGTCTGTGAGCGGCGACCCCAACTCTCCAATACGCTCGTACGTGATACCCGCGCAGGCCGGCACCACGCCGGCAAGCTCGTTCCACACCGCTTTCGCGTTCCCCTCGGTAATGGGAAGCGCCAGCCGGCCTGCGAGGCGCTGGAGGACCTCAATAAGCGGACTGCCGTTGCCGAACGGGTCCAGCGCCGGCTGCAGACGCTGGACCCGTCCCGCAAAATTTGTAAACGTCCCGGTCTTTTCAAAAAAGCTCTGTCCCGGTAGAACAACATGCGCCAGTTTTGCCGTCGCTGTCAAGAACAAATCTACGACCACCAGCAGATCCAGTTTCTGGAGCGACTCGGCAACGGCCGACTCTCCAGACAACGCAGCCACGAGGTCCTCTTCAAACACCAGCAAGGCGGCCAACCGGCCCTCGGCTGCGGCGTGGAGCATCTCCCTGGTCCCCATCCCATCGGGCTGGGGAAGCAGTCCCAGCGTCCGCATCCCGACCGAGTTCGGATACTTGTCGGTCCGTCGAAGCAGGTGATCTTCCGGCGCATCACCGCCCGGCTCCTGAGACCGCCGGACCCGATAATCGATGTTGGGAATGCCCAACCGTTCTCTGAACAGTTGCCGAACGAGGAATGCCTCCTCGTTGGTCAGTCGTGCGGACGCAATCACGCCGACGGCTTCAGGCCCCCGCTCTCGCAGGATGCGATCGAGGTCCTCGGCAATACGCCGGATCGCCTCGTCCCAACTCGCCGGTTGCAGCCCTTCATGACGCTGTATGAGCGGCGTCCCGATCCGGCCCGGGTCCTGGGCGAAATGGAATCCGAAGCGGCCCTCGTCGCAGATCCAGTAACCGTTCACCTCGTCATTCACCCTGGGACGGATACGGAGAAGCTGCGCGCCCGGTTCCTTGTGACGGACATCGGCCGTGATGTTGCACCCGGCGCTGCACAGCCCGCACACAGTCGGAACCTGTTTGATCAAATCCCACGGCCTGGCGGTAAACCGATAGTCGCGGCTTGTCAGCGCCCCCACCGGGCACAAATCGATCACATTCCCCGAGTATCCGTTGTCCAGGCTCCGTCCTGGGAAGAGGCTGATCTCGGATCGATCGCCACGGCCGAACACGCCCAGCTCGGAGGTGCCCGTCACATCCTGACAAAACCGGACACAACGGGTGCAAAGAATACACCGTTCGGCGTCAAAGATGATGAAGGGACCGATCGGCTGGTGCTTGATCCGATGGATCTTCGGTTCAATAAAGCGACTTTCGCCGGGACCATATCGGAGCGTGTAGTTCTGAAGCGGGCACTCGCCGCCCTTGTCGCACACGGGGCAATCCAGCGGGTGGTTCAAGAGGAGAAACTCGAGTACCGCATTCCTCGCCTTTTTCACCCGTTCGGAGGCCGTAAATACCTCCATCCCGTCGGCAACCGGGGTGGCGCACGAAATCACCAGCTTCGGGGCTCCCTGAACCTCGACTTGGCACATCCGACAACTGCCCACCACACGCAGCTTCGGGTGATAGCAAAAATGTGGAATCTCGGCGCCGGTCTGCAGGACCGCCTCAAGAATCGATACCCCGGTTGGAACCTGGACCGGTTTGCCATCGATCGTCAGCTCAACCAACGTTCCTCCATTTCTATTACTGCACGGTGACAATCACCGGGACCGACGCTCGTAACCTATGAATTCGACGCATGTCGTACCATCTTTAGTATAGTCGAGCCGTCAGACAGTGTCAACTGCAAAGCCGCCTGTTTTGCGGCCTCAGATGCCTTCCCTGTGCCGGCTTTCACCTTGACATCGGGTTCGATCACGGCTATCGTAAAAAAGAGGTAGCGGCGCAATGAAAAGAGGGGACGCACGACGTGTGAGAGCACTCCGGCATGAAGATCAGGAGGCTGAGCGGGATGGGTATTGCAGCAAGCGAATTTGAGGATGCATACGAAGATATCGAGGAAGAGGAAGATATCGAGAAGATATGCTGTTCGATCTTAACGGAGCCGATACGGGGATTGGGATTCCGTGAGCCGATCTATGTCCGACCCGATACCACTATACGGGGCGCGGCGACGGCGATGAACGAGGCCCACGTCGGCTGCGTGCTGGTGATGGAAGGGAATCGGCTGGCCGGTATCCTCACCGAGCGCGACATCCTGCAGAAGGTGGTCGGACAGCTCGACCTGGACAGCCCTGTCGGCCAGATGATGACACCCAATCCGGAGACGGTAGGGATGGATGACGGGATCGCGTATGCGCTCAACAAGATGCACGTCGGCGGCTATCGTCATATCCCGGTGCTTAATAAACAGGGCCAGCCCGTAGGCGTTGTATCGATACGTGACGTTGTCCGATTCATCGTCTCGCTGTTCCCCACCGCCGTCCTCAACGTCCCGCCCGAGCCCGGCCTTGCAGCACGGGGGCTTCACGGCGGTTAGTGAACAGCGGGACCCTCTTCTACACGAAAGGACCCAGATGAGCGATATCGAGAGCACCCAGTCTGCGCCTGTAGGCCGCCCCAGGCCGATAAGCGAACTGGAGACGGTCGTCGTCCGGTTTGCCGGCGATTCCGGCGATGGGATGCAACTGACCGGCACCGAATTTACTAAAAGCGTTGCGGCGGAAGGGAGCGACCTGGCGACCTTTCCGGACTATCCGGCCGAGATTCGGGCGCCAGCAGGCACGTTGGCAGGCGTGTCGGCCTACCAGATTCACTTCTCAAGCCAGGAGGTGTATACACCGGGCGATCAGCCCGACGTACTGGTCGTGATGAATCCGGCCGCACTGCGAATCAATCTGCCGGACCTGCCGCGCGGCGGGATCATCATCGCCAATGTCGGGACATTCACCCAGGCGAACCTTGAGAAGGCCGGGTATAAATCACACCCATTGGAGGACGGCAGCCTCTCCGGATACCAGGTCTTCGCCATCGACATCTCCAAGCAGGTCGCTCTCGCGTTGGAAGGCATGGGGCTGTCGGCCAAAGAGGTGGGACGCTGCAAGAACTTTTATGCCCTCGGCCTGATGTTCTGGCTCTACAACCACCCAACGGAGCGCGAAGAACGGAGCATCCGGGCCAAGTTCCAGAAGAACCCTCGGCTGGCCGAGGCCAACATCAAGGCGTTTCGGGCCGGCTACTATTACGGCGAGACGGCCGAGCTGTTTCCGTCCCGCTACGCCGTGCCCCCCGCCATCATTGCACCCGGCACCTATCGCCACATTACCGGAAACGAAGCCACGGCCGTCGGCCTGATCACGGCGGCGCAACTGGCATCGCTGCCCCTCTTTTGCGGTACCTACCCGATTACACCGGCCTCCGATATCCTGCACACCCTGGCGATGTATCCGCACTACAACGTCATCACGTTTCAGGCCGAGGACGAGATCGCGGCGATCACCGCGACTATCGGGGCGGCATACGCGGGCGCGCTTGGTATGACCACCACCTCCGGTCCGGGCATGGCGCTCAAGACCGAGGCGATCGGCCTGGCGGTGATGACCGAGCTGCCGCTGGTCATTGTCAACGTCCAGCGCGGCGGCCCATCCACCGGCCTCCCAACCAAGACCGAACAGGCCGACCTCTTCCAGGCGGTCTTCGGGCGGAACGGCGAGTGTCCCGTGGTCGTGGTCGCCCCGGCGACACCGGGCGACTGCTTCTGGATGGCCATTGAGGCCGCCAGGATTGCCATACGCCACATGTGTACGGTCATCTACCTGTCGGACGGCTTCCTGGCCAACGGCGCCGAGCCCTGGAAGCTCCCGGAAGTAGCCTCGCTTCAGACGATCCCGGTGACGTTCAGGACGGACCCCAAGGGGTTCTATCCCTATCTGCGCGAGCCCCAGACACTGGCGCGCCCATGGGTCGTCCCCGGTACGCCGGCCATGGAGCATCGTATCGGCGGCCTGGAGAAAGAGGATGTCGTCGGCAACGTCTCGTACGACCCGCAGAACCATGAAACGATGGTTCGGCTGCGGGCCGAGAAGATCGCGCGTGTTGTCGATGAGATTCCGGAAGCGACGGCCTACGGCGACCCATCCGGCGATCTGCTCATAGTGGGATGGGGCTCGACCTACGGCGCGATCACGCAGGCGGTCAAGAGCCTTCGCCGGCGCGGCTGTCGTGTGTCTGCCCTCCATCTGCGCTACCTGAACCCGATGCCGGCCAACGTCGGCCGCATCCTGAAGAACTTCCGGCGGATACTGGTAGCGGAAATGAACCTCGGACAGTTGCTGACGATCCTGCGGGCGCAGTTCCTGATTGACGCGGTCGGGTTCCACAAGGTCCAGGGGAGGCCGTTTAAGGTCTCCGAGATCGTGGCCCAGGCGGAAGAACTGTTAGGTGCGCGTGAGCAGGCCGAGCTTTGTACACACGCGGAGGCACGATAACAATGGCGCAATGCAGTGTCGACCAGCCCCCCAAACTGACACGCAAGGATTTCATTTCGGATCAGGATGTCCGCTGGTGTCCCGGCTGCGGCGACTATGCGATCCTGGCCAGCCTGCAGCGGGTGATGCCCGACCTTGGCATCCCGCGCGAGCAGATCGTCTTCGTCTCCGGAATCGGCTGCTCGTCGCGGTTCCCCTACTATATGAACACCTACGGGTTCCACTCGATCCACGGTCGGGCGCCGGCGATCGCAACCGGCATCAAGATGACGCGCCCCGATCTGATGGTCTGGGTGATTACCGGCGACGGCGACGGCCTGTCGATCGGCGGCAACCACTTGATTCATACCATGCGGCGTAATGTCGATCTCAAGATTCTGCTCTTCAACAACCGTATTTACGGTCTCACAAAGGGCCAGACCTCGCCGACCAGCGAGCTGGGCATGAAGACCAAGTCGACACCGTTCGGTGCGCTCGATCGCCCCTTTAATCCGCTGTCTGTCGCAATCGGGTCGTCCGCCACATTCGTCGCGCGCTCGATCGACATCGACAGCCCACACCTGCAGTACGTGCTGCGGCGTGCGGCCGAACACAAGGGTACGGCCTTCGTCGAGCTCTATCAGAACTGCAACGTCTTTAACGACGGGACGTGGGAGTCGGTGACGGATAAGGATGTGCGGAGCGATCGCCTGTTGATCCTGGAGCACGGCAAGCCGCTGGTATTTGGGAAAGAGCGAAACAAGGGGATCCGGATGCGCCCCGATATGTCGCCGGAGGTTGTGGAGATCGACGGCAATCCATCGGGGCTCCTGGTGCATGATGAACGGCAAAAGGATGGGGGCTATCATTTCATGCTCTCGCGACTCGAAGGCCCTGAGTTTCCGCAGCCGGTGGGTGTGCTGCGCGCCGTCCGCGAACCGACCTACGACGAGTTGCTGACCGAACAACACCAGGCGGTCATCCAGCGACAAGGTAAAGGCACCCTCGAAAAGCTTCTGCACGCCGGCGAGACCTGGACGGTTTCATAAACTACCAGCCATCAGCCGTCAGCGATCAGCGATTGGCCGGAAGCTCCACATACCTGCACAGAGTGGCGGTGTCCGTATACACATAAAGGGGGTGGGCATGAAGGAAGTGGAACCGCAAGTCTTTCTCCTGGCCAGACCGTCAATAGATGCTGAGGGTCTCGCGGCCTATCTTGAAGCCGTCGGCGCGCCCGAGTGGTCGACCGATGCCCCCTCAGCGGCCGAGCAACTGATCGAGGTGGCGGGGCGGGCCTGCTATCGCTCGTTTGCGCCCGGTCTCAATCCGAATGTCACGAAGGTCCGAGAGGGAAGCCGGGCCTATCTGGACAATATCCTGAACGTGAAGCATGGCAGCGTGCTGGAACATGCCAACTGGACCTTCGCGTTCTTCCAGGTCAGCCGGGTCCTGACCCATGAGTTGGTGCGACACCGGGCCGGAACGGCCATCAGCCAGGAGAGCCTGCGCTTCGTGCGGCTGACCGATATCCCGATGTGGCTCCCGCCGGAGATCCGCGACAATCCGGAGGCACGCGCGATCTTCGAAGAGGCGGTGAGGCACGGCGAGAAGGCGCAGGCGCAACTGGCAGAGGCCCTACAGATCGACGGGCGGCCGTTTCACGAGAAGAAGGTCCTCACCTCCGCCATGCGGCGCATCGCCCCGGACGGGGTCGCAACGACCCTGATCTGGACGGCGAATGCCCGGACGCTGCGGTGGGTGATCGAGGCCAGGACGGTCCCGGGGGCGGAAGTGGAGATTCGGAGCGTCTTCGGGAAGGTAGCCGAGATCATGATCCGGGAGGCGCCGCACCTCTTTGGGGATTTTACCGCAGTTCCTCTCCCCGACGGCACCGCCCAATGGCAGCCCGCTCACAGCAAGGTGTAACCAGCGCCATCTATTCTTTGCCCCGGTAGCCATGGGCCGTGCGCTCCAAGATACTGACCAGTTCCCAAACTCCTGCTATCCGAGACACCTTTCTTCCCGCAAGACTCAGCTCCGCTTTTCCGGGCCGAATGTTCGATCGATCGTTGACGCCTTCGAGTCCCGTGTCGAAGGTCTAACGTGGAGTTCACCGGCGCGCCGTCTTCGCGCGTCTGGCGGAACGGTTCTGCGAATGACCCGCGGCGCTACTCACCGGAACTCTCCATGTCCACCGTCTCTCGCCGCATGGACTAACCCACCAGGCTTGAGGAGCCCGCCGCGCCGCCAGGTCCATTCGCTCGTTAGGCGGCACCTCCGGGGGACCTGCTCAAAAGGTAAAGATCTGCTCCTCGCCGATGAGGACAACGGGTGGGCCCCCGGTCGAAATCTTCGCAGCATGCGCCAGGGTCTCTTTTCCGCCGGCAGAGGCCGCACAAGCCTGCAGCGCCTCGAGCGAGGGGAAATGAATCTCTGCGATCCGGTAGAATGCCGGCTTCCCCTGGGGCGAAGCCTGGACCTTGGTCGCGATAATCTTGGTCTTGCCCTCGAGCTTCTCGACGGCCATCGGAACATGCTCGTCTTTGTAGAGCCGCTCGAACGTTTTGACATCCGCCGGGGGCGGGTACATCACGATCAGTTTCGTGGCAGGCATTTAGGCCCTCCCTCCTCGCTGTAATCTTAGCTCGCGGCCGGTGCCGCCTAACTATTATGTATGCTGGTCAGCCTATCCCGATCAGCCGTTCCTGAAGCTGACCGCAACTCTATAATCTTTTCCGGCACTTAACAAGACATTTGTGGGAATCCGGACAATGGCAAACACTGCACCTATGTCAGCCTATCCGGTTTTCCGCCGGCGAGTTGCCCACACTACATCCGAGTTTATCAACTGGGCTTTGGACGCCTCTTCCGCCGCGATTCAAAACATGGGTGTAGATCATCGTAGTACTGACGTCGGTGTGACCGAGCAACTCCTGGACTATGCGGATATTAGAGCCATCTTCAAGGCGGTATCATCCCTGAGACTAGAAAAGTACTGGATTCCGGGTCAAGCCCGGAATGACGAACTGTCTGAGACGTATATCGTCATATATAGCAGATGAGTGGCAAAGAAGTGGCGAACATCAATGAAAGTTGCGGCTGGGAGCGGTGACGAGGTCAGTATGAACTTGCGGTTGCCAGAGGTGTTCGGCGACGAGGTGGATTACCCCTTGCTCGGCTTGCAGGATCCAGGTGGCGCCCAGGACGGTACTCAACGTAGATCGGCCACGTGTACCGTGCATCACTGAGAGGGTCCGCTACGGAGGAGATCCACTACATCATCGAGGATCTGCTGGAAGGGATGCGACTTGAGCGTGCCGACCTGCGTCACAATCAAGTCGAGATTGGCGGTGAAGAGCTTGCCCGGCCGAGCATAGCTCGTGACTCGCAATGAGCCCGCAGTGAAGTCGGCGTCCTTAAGTTGGATTGCACGGGGATCGCCATAGGGTTTGCTGGTTACCTGACACAGAATCCAGTCACCTCGGCCGGCGTCGGCCAGCACAACGGCCGGCCGCAACTTGACCTGCGATAGGTCGGAGAAGGGGAAACGGACGAGAACTACCGCACCTGCTGTAGGTGCAACCACGCTTTGTCCTCCTCGGGCTTGTCCCAGTCTTCGGCAAGCGCCGCCTCGCTCAGCAACGCGCTTTCCGGCGCGCCCGAAATAGGACGTTCCTCCAGGATCGTTACGAGTGCCCGCCGGGCAGCTTGAAGATGGATAGGTTCGAGGAGCCGCACATTCCCGTGCTCATCGATCACGGCTTCAACCGTTCGAATCATCGTCTCTGCCTCCGCAATCAGTGTACACGATCTAACCCTCGCAAGTCTAACGTCCTTGCGGATGAGCTGCGAACAATGATCTATCTTCGCTCAACGACTGGCGTGAGTCAGCTCGATCCGCCTGTTAGACCGCGCTTCGCGGTTCAAGCTCGTTGAGCAAGCGCTTACATTGGGAGCGAAGAACCGGTACGTCACGAGTGGCGGTTGTCCAGACGATCTTGTCATTGATGGACGGGTACTCATGAGTTAGCTGATTGCGGAAGTCGATAATGCGGCGGGCATGGGAGAGCTCCGCGAAGATGTCCGGGGCGAGACGCGACAGAACGTTGGTGGCTTCCCCGATGATTATGAACTCGCGCTCCACTGAAGAGCGCACGAGCCGATTGCTCCGATAGCTCTCGAGATCGAGGCCGGCAACCGCGGCCGAGATGGCCTCGCAAGACTCGATGATGTCGAACAGGTAGGCTCGGACATCACGCTGCATACAGAACCTGCTTTGTCCGGTCGACGTCCGCCCGGATGTACGGATTCTTGAGCGCATCAGCCATAACGAGATCGACGGGCGTGTCGAGGATCTCACGAAGCTCGTCGAGCAGGTCGAAGTACGCGTCCGTGAGGGCGTACGGGTCCATGGGCTTGAACTCGACGAGCAGGTCGATGTCGCTGTCCCCTGGCCTGAAGTCGTCCCGAAGCGCCGACCCAAAGACATAGAGGCAGGCAACGCCGTGCCTTGCCGCCGCGGCGACGAGTGCCCCACGCTTCTTGTCCAGGACTGCCACCATGCCAAGTCTCCCGCGCCATCCTACCCGTCACGGCAACATCCCGCCGCACCAGAGGGACGGACGGTTCGTCGGTCTAACGCTGCAAATCACCGGCGGCAAAAAGCGGAGTGCCGAAGGAGCGGCGCTTTTTGCCGTCCGAGTGCATTTGCTTTGTTAGGCTCATGCTTTCACGAGTGTCCATATACCAATAACAATGAATCCAATCCCCGCAATGTAGTGCAGAGGCTTTTCACCGATATATTGCGAAATAATGCCTCCAGCGAGAACGCCTATGCCTGATGCCACAACTAATGCTAAAGAAGCACCAATGAATACAGTGAGCTTGCTTACTTCTTTATCCGTAGCAAATAACATTGTGGCCAATTGAGTTTTGTCGCCGAGCTCGGCGATGAAAACTGCGGCAAAAACTGTGAGTAGTACTTTGTATTCCAATGTTCTATTTCTCTATTTATTGACGGAGTCTAAGGATAATTTGGTTCCCGACACCAAGGCCTACCTCAACCAACTTCAGACTCGCGCCGGGGGAACGTAGATGGTCACGGTGTCGCGCAACACAATCATGGCCTACACAGTTCCACTTGAAACGACTTCATTGTTTGACGTCATGACACTCATCGTTCGGGAGCCGAACTATTAATTGAGCCGCTTAGAGGGCTGCAAACGCCAGCGGCCTATCTCCTGAAATTGCCAGTTGACTCAGAGCCGCATCGGCCCCAATATCCATCACTGAGCTGGACGTGTCAAGGATGTTATGGTCGTCAAACACGGTCGTACCCAGCGGCCTATCTCCGTCACAACCCGCCGCCTATCTCGGCTGCGCTATCGCCGATCGGCCGGGCCATTGACCCCTTGTCCGCCCCGGTTCAATACGTGAGTGTAGATCATCGTCGTGTTCACATCCCGATGGCCAAGCAACTCGTGGATCGTCCGGATATCACTTTGAAGAAGCGGTACGCATCGGTGAGACGGCGCAGCGGCGGTTGGCTGAGGTCTTACAGATCGAGGGGTAAAGGTGGACATTCGGAGTGTCCTCGGGAAGGTAGCCGAAATCATGATCCGGGAGGCGCCGCACCTCTTCGGGGATTTTACCGCACTTCCTCTCCCCGACGGCACCGCCCAGTGGCAACCCGCGCATAGCAAGGTATGGGTGGGTCGCCTCAAAAGCGACGGCTACTCCTCGGCGATAGTGATTCCTAACGCCTTCAAGAACGAGTCGATCTGATCTCTCTTAATTCTTGTTGACCCGCCGCGCCCCCAAAACTTGACATGAAAGAGATCAGCATCATCAAAATCGGCGCCCGAAAAGTTGGTGCCTGCGACGTTGGCATCCCGGAGATTGGCCTTCCTCAGGTTCGCGCCGGCCAGGTTCGCATCGCGCAGATTGGCGCCCTGAAGGTTGGCGCCCTCCAGATCGGCGTCCCGGAGGTCGGCACCGCCGAGGATGGCACCCGCGAGATCGGCGTCCCGGAGGTAGGCGCTCTTGAGGTCGGCATTCATCAGGGGGATGTCCTTCCTGACCGCTTCGACTACCGCATCACGTATAGACCCTTTTCCCGATTCGTAGACGACCTTGTCGCTTTTGTACCAGGATACAATTCTCATCTCAGCTACCCTTTGTGACCAACGCTACGATACGTCACGCCCCTTCCCAACGTTCCATGCGGCTTCGAGCCTTACGAACACCGCGAACAGTTTACGCCCCCCTGATTCGGCTACAGGTATCTGCGCACCCGCTCTATCTGCGCCTCCAACCCTTCTCCCACAACATACGATCATGAAACAGTCGTTAATATAATTGGGCTCATCGACCTGTCAAGAAAAAAAATGGCGTCCTGAAATATCGATAGGATCGTCGCGCCAGGCGCCGCGGGTCAGCGTGTTAGGGGCGAAAACCTTCCCGCCCCTACATCCCAATTCGTATGGCTTCGGGAACCTCGATGAGCCGACCGGTCCTCACATCGTAGATGTAGCCATAGATGGGAATCGTGCGCGGGACCAGCGGATGCGTCCTGATGCGGCGCACATCGGCACAGACACTCGCAACCTGATCGGCAATAGTCAACCAGTCGATAAATGCGCCCTCCGTCGACCCGGGACCCTGACCCGTATCGTGCCAACCATCGGCATCGATGGTCGCCGTCTCGAGACTCTTGGCCAGCAGCCCGCGCATGATCTCGTCGGTAAAGGTCTCCATCCCGCAATCCGTATGGTGGATCACAAACCATTCTCGAGTCCCCAGCAGCTTGTGGGAAATCACCAGCGATCGGATCGCGTCGTCGCTGGCGCGACCGCCGGCATTGCGGATGACGTGGGCATCACCCTCAGACAGCCCGGCATACTTGGCCGGATCAAGCCGCGCATCCATACAGGTCAGGATGGCGAACCGTCGACCCGGCGGCATAGGAAGCGTACGCTTATCCCCAAAACCGGCAGCATAGGCCCTGTTCGCAGCGAGCACCTCATCCACAATTCTGCTCATGTCACCCCTCCTGTTACCGAACGTGAAATGTCGTTGTCGGGGGTCATCGGCCAGTTGGATCTATGGTGCGCCCGGGCAGATTTGAACTGCCGGCCTTTTGCTCCGCAGGCAAACGCTCTATCCGGGCTGAGCTACGGGCGCAGAATTTCGGGGACGGAACGGGGTGACTGTAGCATGAGAGGCGTAGACGGTCAAGCCGTTCAGAGCCGGTGTTCGTCCAGGGCCTTGGCCAGATCACGCAACACGGGGGCCACCTGAACAGGATACTCCGGTCCCTTTTCCAGTGCATGAAGCGCGTACGGCAGGCGCGTGAGCTGGTTCTGCGCGTACTCACGCGTCGCCGCGAGGGGGACAGCCGCATGAAGTCGCTTCCCGGCGCGCATCACCGGCCGGATCAGCGGCTCACCATCCCGTGGATCGTCTTCCAGGGTCAGGACGTCGGAGCGCATACACCCCCCGGCGTCATACCGACGATACACCTGCTTACGGCCCGGCCATGTCGCCTTACCCTCAGAACGCTTGCGACGCGGCCTGCCGTTGTACTCCTCCAGCTTATAGGCACAATCCAGGTAGGGGGCATCGGCGGAGGTATCCATGCGCGTCCCGATGCCGAAACCGTCAATCGGGGCCTGCGCTGCGACCAATTGCCTGACGATCGACTCGTCCAGATTTCCGCTGGCGAAGATCGTCGTATCGCCTAACCCACCCTCATCCAGAATCCGTCGTACCTTCCTCGCGTGGTCCGCCAGATCACCGCTGTCCAGACGCACCCCTTTGACGGCGATCCCTTTCCGGCGCAGCCTGGGCGCCAGCGAGACGACCTTCGCCGCACCGGCCTCAGTGTCGTAGGTATCGATGAGCAGGACGACGTTGTCCGGGTTGGCATCTGCAAAACGCTCAAAAGCGGCCGTCTCATCCTCATGGGCCTGAATAAAGGAGTGCGCCATCGTCCCGTAGATCGGTATCCCGAAGAGCGGCGCCGCCTGCACCACGGACGTCCCGGAGAATCCCGCCAGGTAGCTCGCGCGCGCGGCAAGTAACCCGGCCTCCGCCCCATGGGTGCGGCGCAGACCGAAATCGACCAGTAGCTTGCCGGGGGCGACAAGCACTGAACGCACCGCCTTTGAGGCGATCATGGTTTGAAAGTGTAACAGGTTAATCAGACGCGTCTCGACGAGTTGTGCCTGCGGCAGCGGGGCGGTGACCCGCACAGTCGGCTCGTCAGGGAAAAAGACCGTCCCTTCCGGCATCGCATAGACGTCCCCTGTGAAATGTAGTGTTTCCAGGTAGTCCACGAGGATCGGTCGAAACAGTCCGCAACCGCTCAGCCACTCCAACTCCTCGGGCGTGAATCGTAGATCTTCGAGGAAGCCCAACGCCTGTTCCAGGCCGGCCGCCAAGAGAAAATTACGTGCGGGCGGCAGCTTGCGCACAAAAAACTCGAAGGTTGCCTGCTCCTCCATCCCATGCTCAATATAGCCTTGCAACATGGTAAGCTGATAGAGGTCGGTCAACAGCAGGCTCGATGGCGGATTCATACGGCCAGCATTTCCCATCGGATCGGCACCGCTCCCCGTCGAATCATCTCCATCTCTGCCCGCTCTCCGTCGCCGGGACGCACATCGACGGCTCGAACAGCATCCCGCAAGAGGACCATCACATATCCGGCATTCAGGCCATCCTCCACCGTATAGCGGACGCAATAGTCGGTAGCCAGGCCGCCTACGAAGAGTCGTCGAATCTTTTGGGAGCGCAGATACAGATCAAGATCGGTTCCGTCGAATCCCGAATAGGCGTCCTGCTTGGACTGCGTACCCTTACGAATGATGACGGCATCAGCGGGAAGTTCGAGGGCCGGGGCATGCGCCGCGCCGTCCGATCCCGCCACACAGTGAAGCGGCCACGGTCCGCCGTATACTCGAAAGGAACAGTGATCGGGCGGGTGCCAGTCTTGCGTCGCGACGACCGGCAACCCGCAGCGCACAAAGGCATCCAGGTAGCGATTCAGCGCCGGGATCACTTCCTCGCCATGCGGGACTGCCAGGCTGCCCCCAGGCAGGAAGTCGTTCTGGACGTCGACGACAATCAGGGCGTCTCCCGGGCTTAAGGTGAGTTGTTGCGCTCCCTGCGGCGACATCGGGCCACCTTACATCTGTTGCGCCATCAGGGCAGCCGCTTCCTCGGGCGGAATCGGGTTCACAAAGAGCCGCGCGCCCCACCCGAACGCCGCCACAGGCGCCGTCTTCGGCATGATCTCGAGATGCCAGTGATAGTCATGCGTATGCGGTTCGTCAAAGGGGGTACTATGAAGGACGATCGTGCACGATTGATTGCCCAACACCTTTTCAAGCATCTGTATCGTCCGCCTGACAAGGCCGGCCAGATCGATCAATTCCTTTTCGCCGATCTTCCCGAAATCGGAGCCGTGACGGATGGGTAACAGCCACGTCTCGAACGGAAAGCGAGAGGCAAAGGGCGCCAAGACCACAAAGTGCTCGGTCTCCACGACTCGTCGAACGCGGGAGACCCGCTCGTGCAGGATGATATCGCAAAAGGCGCAACGCTCCTTTCTTGCATAGAACTCCCGACAGCCACGCAGTTCCTCTTCTACCCCATAGGGGATAAACGGTAACGCCAGCACATGCGAATGGGGGTGTCGGAGGATCCCGGCCGCCTCCGCATTGTTCTTGACGACGATCAGCGACCGGAACCGCTCATCCTGGCGCAGATCCAGACTGCGCATCCGGTAGGTACGCAGGATCCGCTCCAACTGTTGGTCAGAAAAGTCCGCCCATGTCAGATGATGCTGCGGACTCTCGATGACAATCTCATGAGCCCCCAACGCGTTCATCACATCAAAAGGTCCTTCCGGCCGTCGATCAAAATCGCCCTCAATCCGACATAGCGGCTGCAAATCCGGAGTCACCCGAACCCACCAGCCGCTTTCATTGCGCCGGCGCGAGGGCTCGCCGAAGGCGATAATCTCAGGTGGGGTCATCGACTCATTGCCGGGACAAAGCGGGCACGGTTCGGACAGCGGAGGGGGCGGCTGCGCCTCAACCGTAAGCGCAGCCTCTCGGTCCGGACGCTCAGGATCGATCACCACCCAACGATTTCTTACCGGATCGCGCCGCAACTCACCCATGACTCTCCTCGCGCTATCTCAATATGTGTCCCGTCTTCACACGATACGCTCAACACTCGCGCTACTCGTTACTCTATCGGCAGCGCCGGGTCATTGCCCCACTCGCTCCACGAGCGATCGTAGCCTCGAACGTCCGGATATCCCAACAGTCGTAACACAAAGTACGTCATGGCGCCGCGATGCATCGTCTGACAATAGGCGATCACCGTCTTATCCTTCGTCACCCCTGCCCGGTTATACAGGGCCGACAACTCTTCAGCCGGCTTGAACGTCTTGTCGGCGGCCAGGTTGTGCGTCCACTCAATATTCACGGCTCCCGGGATGTGACCTCCTCGCTTAGCCCGCAGATCCTCACCGCGAAACTCAGCGACTGAGCGGGCATCCGCCAGCGCCAGATTCGGCCTGCCAAGGTTGCTGACAATCCAGCGGGCCGTAGCAACGCGGTGCGTCTCGGGCTGGACGCGATAGACCGTCTTGCCGACCGGCGGCGCCGTTTTCGACAGCGGTCGCGCTTCAGCGACCCATTTCGTGATGCCTCCGTTCAGCAACGCAACCTTCTTGTGACCGACATACTCAAGGGTAAAAAACAGGCGCGATGCATTGAGCCCACCCTGATCGTCATATGCGATCACCATCGTCTCTTTCGTAATCCCAAGCTGACCCATCCGCTCTTCGATGTCATAATCCGGAGACATCGCGAAACCCGAGTCCTTCAGGGCCAGGCGCACCTGATTGACCGACAGGTACACTGCGCCCGGAATGTGTCCGGCTGCATACTCATCCGGACTGTTGCGCATATCGACAACCCGCAGATCCGGTTCATTGAGGTGCTGTGCCAACCACTGGGTGTCAACGAGTACCTGTGGATTGCCGTAGGCCGCCGCCCAGGTCAATCGATGGATCGTGACGAGCAGCGTCATAACCGCCATGATCGCAATCATCCACCGTTTCATCCCGTTCCTCCTGCTCCTGCCGCCAAAGAACAGCCGTTCGATTCGCCTACTCCGCAAAGCAAACAGCACGCTTCCCAAACGCATTATAGATTCCCCGTACGATCCGACGCAAGGGCGGAGGCGACGTACCTTTATGACTATCAGAAGCGCTCATCCCGGTGGCGAACGATCAGTACGGGGCGGTCGGCTGACCGCAGCACACGCTCTGCGACCGAACCCATGAGCAGGCGAGCGATCCCGGAATGACCGTGGGAGGCCATCACGATGAGGTCCACGTCTAATTCTGCCGCCTCCTCACAGATCGCCTCGTGGACCAGCAACTGCGTCTCCACGACCCGAACCTCCGTCGTCACACCCTCCGCACGGGCCTGTTCAGGCACCAGGGTTTCCAACGAGCGAAGCAGTGACTGTCGAAGCTCCGTTCGTTCCAGCCCGGATAGCGAACCCCATGATGCGTAGTGAGCATAGAGCGGGTTCGGCGGCCCATGGACCTCCATCACGTGGCACAGGATTACGGTCCCCCCGCTCTCCCCTATGACGGCATACGCATGGGGGATCGCGGCGTTTCCATGAGGTGAAAAATCTGTGGTAACCAGTACCTTCCGATACCTCGGTATCATCATGGGTCAACTCCTTCCGTCGTATCCACCACGGTGTACTGTCTCGGAGAGTGTCTCAGTATAGCCTCCATCGCTTCCTTTGGGAAGGACACAAGGTGGAACGGTCGGTTGAATCGGCACACAATGGGCCTTGTCAATTATCATGGAGCGTCCTATATTAACAATGAGGAAGCCCCAGAGAACGGGCGACGGCTAAAGAGCCGCGAGCAAGCATGAAGCAATATCGGCTTGCAGAGCAAGAGGGCTTGGCCTGAGACCGAAACCCGCTCCAAGTGAGGCTTCCTCGAGAGAGCCACGGGGTGTCCGGCATTCAGCCGGGAGGTGATGTATCAATCGACACCTTGTGGCTTTTGCTTGTTCAGCCTCCACCGTTCGCATCCTGTGCTCCGGACCGCTCGAATATGACTCAACGGCAGGTGTTCTACACTCCCTTCTTGACGTGATCTACCGCGCTTGCTAGAGTTCGCGCGTAAGCGACAATAGACGTGTACGGACACTGTCCATCACAGCCGCATGTGTGGAGCGTCAGATGCAACAGGCTCAATCGCCGGAAGGAATCCGCCTGAAAGTGGCCGAGGCCGGCCAGGAGGATGTCGGTCGCGGGATCGTTCGTGTCAGCGACGCCGCCTTTGCCGTCCTGGAGCTGGACCGTGGCGAGATCGTCTCCATCATCGGAGAACGGGAGACGGCTGCTCTAGTGGCGGCGGCCCGCTCAGCCGATCAAGGTCTGGATGTCATCCGGGTTGATGGCGTGATCCGTACGAACGCACATGCCAGCATCGGAGACTATGTACAGGTCCGAAAGGCTGCCTGGCGTGAGGCGCAGAAGGTGACGCTGGCCCCCGCCCGCAAGGGGTTACGTGCCGTCGCTCCCGGCGAGGTACTCCGCCAGGCGCTCCTCTATCGCCCCGTGGTCCGCGGCGACCTGATCTCGGTCGGGACCGCCTCACGCTCTAAAGAGACGATCCCGTCCGGAATGTACCCGGAAGAGCTCTTCCGGGGCCTGCTCGGCTCGCTGGCGATCGGGCTGGGCGAGGTGCGTCTGGTCGTCTCCGCCACCGTCCCATCCGGCATTGTACGCATCAATCCCCAGACCGAGGTCGAACTCCTCCCTGAGTTTGTGGAAACCAAGGAGACCCGCATACCCGATATCACCTACGACGACATCGGCGGGCTGGGCGAGGTCATCAGCGAAATCCGTGAGGTCATCGAGCTGCCGCTGAAGCATCCCGAGCTGTTCGATCGGCTCGGGATTGCACCGCCCAAAGGCGTCCTCCTGCACGGCCCCCCGGGAACCGGCAAGACGCTCCTGGCCCAGGCCCTGGCCAATGAGGCCAAGGCCCACTTCGCGACTATCAACGGTCCGGAGATCATGGGGCGCTTCTATGGCGAATCGGAGGAACGACTACGCGCCATCTTTCAGGAGGGACAAGAGAACCCGCCCGCCATCATCTTCATCGATGAACTGGACTCCATCGCCCCCAAGCGCGAGACGGTGATGGGCGAGGTAGAACGGCGGGTGGTGGCTCAGCTTCTGACCCTTATGGACGGTCTGGCGCCGCGCGGCAACGTGATCGTGATCGGCGCCACCAACCGCGTCGGGGCTATCGATCTGGCGCTGCGCCGCCCAGGCCGCTTTGACCGGGAGATCGAGCTGCGGGTGCCCGACCGCAACGGACGCCGCCAGATCCTGACGATCCATACGCGGGCCATGCCGATGGCGTCCGACGTGAACCTGGATTGGGTGGCGGACCTGACGCACGGCTGCGTCGGCTCGGACCTGGCCGCCCTGTGCCGTGAGGCTGCTCTGAACGCTCTTCGACGCAATCTCCCGGATCTCGATTTGCGACTTGAGACCTTCCCGGCCGAGGTGTTGGAGCGCCTGATCGTGACCCATGAGGACTTCAGCCAAGCCTTGAGGCGGATCCGCCCTTCGGCCCTTCGAGAGATGTTGATCGAGGTTCCTCGCGTCACCTGGAGCGATGTCGGGGGTCTAGCCGACGTCAAACGGGCCCTCCGCGAAACGGTAGAGTTGCCGCTCACCCATCCCCAGGCCTTCGAACGCCTTGGTATTAAACCGCCAAAAGGGGTCCTCCTCTACGGTCCGCCGGGGACCGGCAAGACCCTTCTGGCCAAGGCGGTCGCCAATGAGGCGCACGCCAACTTCATGCTGGCCAAAGGAAGCGATCTGCTGTCCAAGTGGTACGGCGAGTCGGAGCAGCGGATTCGGGAGTTTTTCGCCAAGGCCCGCCAGGTGGCCCCCGCCATCGTCTTCTTCGACGAGGTGGATGCCCTGGTGCCGCGACGTGGAACCGCGGTCGGCGAACCCCATGTGACCGAACGGATCGTCAACCAACTCCTCTCCGAACTGGACGGCCTGGAAGAGCTGCGCGGGGTGGTCATTCTTGGAGCGACCAACCGACCCGATCTGATTGATCCGGCGCTGCTGCGACCAGGACGCTTTGACGCGCTGGTCTATGTGCCGGTCCCCGATGCCACGGCCCGGCACGACATCCTGACCGTTCACACCCGCCATATGGCCCTCGCCGACGACGTGGACGTCAAGGACCTCGTCCGCCGGACCGAGCGATTCACCGGGGCCGACCTTGCCCTGCTCTGCATGCGCGCCGCCCAGCTTACCCTGCGGAAGGACCTGGAAGCGAAGGCGGTCACACACACCGACTTCCTGGCCGCACTTGCTGAGATACAGCCGTCGGTTACTGAAGCGATGGAGCGGGAATACGGCGAGGTCGGCAAACGCCTGCGTCAGGCCGGTCCCCAACGCGACCAGGCCCTCGGCCACTACCTGTAGCCCGTGCCACTGCGGGCGGATTACACCATCCGATGGTCAGGACGTTCGATATCGTATTGCGTCATGAAGATCGTTAGAGCGCACTCCAGCCTTGGGAACGTGCTATGAAGGTTACCATGCTGTTGGCCGATGCCGCACAGGCCGTCGAGGGCAAACTGTACATCCTCGGGGGTGGATGGTCGATCACGGGTCCCGACCCTGCTCCATCAGCTATCGCGCTGAAGATCGAAGTCCCCTGGACCGACACCAACCGCAAGCACCGTCTCGAACTAAAGCTGCTGGACGACGATGGCCAACCGGTGAAAGTTTCGACACAAGCCGGCGAGCACCCCATCGAATTCGGCGGCGATTTTGAGGTCGGCCGACCTGCAGGTCTTCCGGAAGGGAGTCCCCTTGATGTGGTGCTGGCGATCAACATGGGTCCTCTTCCACTCCAACCCGGTCGCCGCTACGAGTGGAAGTGCTTCATCAACGGGGATACCAAGGAAGATTGGAGGGTGGGGTTCTACAATCGAGGCACACATAAATAGCACGTCGAGTTGTACCTTAACGATAAAGCACAGCCTTAAAGAATTCTTATAATCTCTTGAATATGCACTGATTACTTATCTGTATCGAATTTACTTTTCTTGAGAAGATGGCTCTCCGGACAATGTCGAAATTACGGACTGCCATTAGCAAGCGGATCGCCGGTCGTGAGACGGCTCATGCGGGAGGGCTCGCGGGCCGCCGACTGCCGAGCGAGAGGCCCCAACCCATCCAGGGGAAATGCTGCCAGAGGAATTCCTCAGGCCATCAGGGATCACGCAGTCGGCCATGGCGGCGCATCTCGGCATCTCCTTTCCTGTATTGAATGAGATCATTCGCGACAAGCGTGGCGTCACCCCTGATACGGCCTTGCGACTGGCCCGCGTGGTGGGGATGTCGGCGGACTTCCGGCTGGGGCTTCAGCAGGATTGGGATCTATGGCACGCGATGCACAGCACGGGAGCTACCGGAATAGCCCACCTGAAGCCGCTCAGCCAGTCGGTATGACTGGCTTACTTTTATCCAAAGGCTACTCTGCGGTACAATACAATTGCTTGAGAAGCTGACATACGGGGCTGGTGAGAGCGGCGGCTTTCCCAGCCCCATTTTGTTATCCCTAACTGGAAAGGAGGAACGATGGCCGTCAATATTGTTTCGGTGACGATTCAGAAGCCCGATACGGTCAACCTGATCCTGGGACAGGCCCACTTCATCAAGACCGTCGAGGATCTGCACGAGGCGCTGGTGACGGCCGTACCCGGTATCGCCTTCGGACTCGCCTTCTGCGAGTCCTCAGGGCCGTGCCTGGTGCGCTGGAGCGGGACCGACCAGGATCTGACAGAACTGGCTCGCACCAACGCATACGCCATCGGGGCCGGCCATAGCTTCCTGATCTTCTTGCGCAACAGCTTTCCGATCAACGTCCTGCCGGTCATCCGCCAGGTGCCCGAGGTCTGCGGCATCTATTGCGCGACCGCCAATCCGGTCGAGGTCATTCTGGCCGAAACCGCTACGGGGCGAGGGATTATGGGGGTCGTAGACGGGCTGGCGCCAAAGGGGATCGAACAGGACGCCGACATCACCGCGCGAAAGGCGTTGCTCCGGCAGTTCGGCTACAAATTGTAAGCAGTCCAGAAGGCCCCGTCGACTGATGCCGTCACGGGGCCTTCTGCCGGAGCCCTGCCGAGATCATGTCACGCCGCCTGTTCGTGCGCGATGGTGCAGATCTCGTACACCTGAGCGCCCGTGATCCGAAGGAAATCCTTCGACGCGATCCGGATCACCTCGTGGTGGCTTCCCGCCGGAAAGGCGATCGTCGTCTCCCTGGTCAGATGCTGATCGCAGTAGACCGGAATGCCATACAGGTTGCCGAAGGCCGGCATGGCCCCAGGCTCACACCCGGTAAAGATCTGCGCGAAATCGGTCTCCGGGTCCAGGCTCGCCGCACTGTCGCCCACAACCTGCCGCATCCGCACGATGTCCAACCGACACATGGCCGGGAGAACCGCCATCATCAGGCCCTGCCGCCCTTTCAGAATGACCACCTTGGCATAGGCCCGACCGGGGATATGAGTGGCGCCCGCCACCTCCTGAGCCGTGTACACCTCCCTGTGGGGAATGATCTCGTACCGTACCTGCTGCTGATCCAACCACTCGCGTACCCGCGCCGGAACTGTCATGACCGCACCTCCTGCCCGCAGGCGATAGCCCCTTCACCGAGGCCTCTGCGCGCCGTTACGATAGCCTCATGTTCAATTTGGCCGCGCACCCCTAGTACTTCATTCGAAAGTTAGCGTACACAATTCGTCATTCCGGCGGAAGCCGGAATCCAGTTCCCATAAGCTTCTGGACCCCGGCTTTCGCCGGGGTGACGGCTTGTTGTCGTATCGCTGACTTTTGCAAGTAAGCACGCGATCACTCTTTTAGTTTGGCCGGTGCCCGCTTCGTCTGGGCTTTCTTGACAACACCATTGCCCTTGGGAAGAATAACCGTCAACATCCCCTCTGCCATCTCTGCCTGCGCCTTCTCCGGGATGACGGTGTTCGGAAGCGCCAGCGACCGATACAACTCTCCCCGATGAAACTCACAGAAGTGACAGGTTCCCTCTTCCTTCCTGTCTTCGTGTTTGATGGCCGCCCGGACCGTCAGGTGGTTAGGCTCAGCCAGCACCTTGACATTTGTGGCCGTCAGACCGGCCAGGGCGAAGCTGGCGCGAAACTCACCGTCGGTTTCGACCAACTCCGCACAGGGTCTCCACAGCAGCTCCTTTTCTGCCTGCAGCCAATATTCACACTCGTGACCGGCCTGGCACCCATGCTCCCTGAACAGCTCATGGGCGCGATCGGCGATCCGTCGCTCGATCTCCAGCAGTTCACTCAGCAGTGACCCAACCTTCTTGACCGACTTGACCGGAACCTTTTCACCTGCCATCTTCCACCTCCTGTCCTTTTCACTTCTTTCACTCAACTCCTCACTCCTCACTCCTCACTCCTTTCTGCTCCATCTCCAATACCTTTGCCGTCATCTTCATGACCGCGTCCGGATTAAGCGAGATACTGTCGATCTCCTCCTCCACCAAAAACTGCGCGAACTCCGGGTAGTCGCTAGGCGCCTGTCCGCAGATCCCGATCTTCCGGCCCCGCGCCCTGGCCGTTGCGATCACCGAGGCGATCAGCCGCTTGACCGCCCGGTTCCGTTCGTCGAAGATGGGGGCGACCAGTTCCGAATCTCTGTCGACCCCCAACGTCAACTGGGTGAGGTCGTTCGATCCGATGGAAAAGCCGTCAAAGATCTCCGCAAACTCCTCGGCCAGCAGGACGTTGCTGGGAATCTCGCACATCACGTACACCTCAAGCCCGTTCTGCCCGCGTATGAGTCCATGCGTTGCCATCTCCGCCAGGACCTTTTCGCCCTCCCCCACCGTTCGGACAAATGGGATCATCAGCTTGACGTTGGTCAGGCCCATCTCCTGTCGAACCTTCCACATGGCGCGACATTCCAGGGCAAACCCCTCCCGATACCGGTCGTTGTAATAGCGTGAGGCGCCACGAAAGCCCAGCATCGGATTCTCTTCCGTCGGCTCGAACGCCTTGCCGCCGATCAGGTTGGCGTATTCGTTGGTCTTGAAATCGCTCAGACGGACAATGACGTCCTTCGGGTAGAAGGCCGCGGCAATCATCCCGACCCCCTCCGCCAGCTTGTCCACAAAATACTGCGGCTTATCGGCATAGGCGGCGGTTAACAGCGCGATCTCGATCCTGGCCGCCTCGTCGGCCAGCGTGTCGTAGCGCACCAACGCCATAGGATGGATCCGGATCGCGTGGCCGATGATCAGCTCGACCCTCGCCAGGCCGACGCCGTCATTGGGGATGGCCGCCAGGCTGAATGCCTCCTGCGGGTTGGCGACGTTCAGCATGATCTTGGTCCTGGGGCGTTTGAGCATCCCCAGATCGATCTCCCGAACGCTGTACCTGAGCCGACCGCGATAGACATACCCGGCATCCCCCTCGGCGCACGACACGGTAATCTCCTCTCTGTCGGCGATAACCTGCGTCCCCTGTTCGGTCCCAACGACCGCCGGGATCCCCAGTTCGCGGCTGACGATGGCCGCATGCGAGGTCCGCCCGCCGCGATTAGTGACGATTGCGGCGGCCTTCTTCATGACCGGCTCCCAGTCCGGATCGGTCTTGTCGGTCACCAGGACCTCACCGTCGTGGAACCGCTCCATATGGTGCGGGTCTGCGATAATCCTGGCGCGTCCCTGGCCGATCA
This sequence comes from Candidatus Methylomirabilota bacterium, assembly GCA_003104975.1. NCBI lineage: Bacteria > Methylomirabilota (SeqCode) > Candidatus Methylomirabilota bacterium. The sequence continues at coordinate 499,072 of PQAM01000010.1, read as the reverse complement.
TCTCACCCACGCTCTTGCCGATCAGGACCGGCGTCCCGCGCTCTTCCAATCGATAGACCCGCAGCAGGTCCATTCGCTTGACCGATTGCACCGTCTCCGGGCGCGCCTGCAGGATGAATAACTCGCCGCTGCGGCCGTCCTTGGCCCATTCGATGTCCATCGGCGTGTATCGGGCGTTCTTCCGGCTGTAATGCGCCTCGATGGCGCACCCCCAGCGGGCGAGCTGCAGGATGTCGTCGTCGCTGATGGCGAACCGCTGACGATCCTCGGCAGGAACCGGGACATTCCTGGTCTGCTTGCTGCCCCCCTCATCGTAAACCAGCTTCCACTCCTTGCTCCCGACCGTTCGTTGAAGAATGGGGCGATGACCCGTCAGCAGCGTCGGCTTAAAGACGTACACCTCATCCGGCGTGACCGAGCCCTGCACAACACTCTCGCCAAGGCCGTAAGAGGCGTTAATGAGGATACAATCACGGAACCCGGTCTCCGTATCGATGGTAAACATGACGCCGGACGCGCCCTGGTCGGAACGGACCATCTTCTGTACGCCGACAGACAACGCCACGCCCAGATGATCGAACCCCTTATCCTCACGGTAAGAGATGGCGCGATCGGTAAAGAGCGAGGCGAAGCACTTGCGACAGGCCTCCAGCAAGCCCGGGACCCCGTGGACGTTCAGATAGCTCTCCTGCTGGCCGGCAAAGCTGGCATCCGGAAGGTCCTCGGCGGTGGCGCTGCTCCGCACCGCCACATCAATGTTCGGTCCGTACTCGCCGCATAACCGCTCATAGGCAGCGACGATCCCGCGCTCGAGCGCAGACGGCAGGGGGGCTTCGAGGATGATTGTTCGGATGGCCTCGCCGCGGGCACGCAGATTGACGATGTCGGCGGTGTTCAAATCGCGCAGGTGCGCCCTGATCCGCGCCTCGCACCCGCTTTCGCCGAGGAAGCCTCGGTAGGCCGCGGCGGTCACGGCAAAGCCGTAAGGGACCCGTACGCCGAGGGGTTTGAGGTGTTGATACATCTCGCCCAGCGACGCATTCTTGCCGCCAACCAGCGGGATATCGGCCAGGTCGATCTCATCAAACCAGCGGATGAACGCATCCTCACGCATGGCCCGTCCTCTCGACCTCTTGTTCGTGTTCTGCTACGATTCGGCGTCGTCGTGGCGGTCGGCTGCCGACGGCGATTGTGCCGAGGTCTCGCCCCCGTAGGCCTTTGCCTGCTCCGCCATCTCGCGCAACCGCGCCTGTACCAGGCCGTTCGCGCTTCCTTCCGGAAAACTCCCATCCGGACCCCGTTCACCGGCCTCCCGCCCGGTCAATAGGGCGATCCCCTCATCGATGGTCCGAATGGGATAGATATGGAACTGCCCGGCCGCCACCGCCTCCACGACATCTTCTCGGAGCATCAGATGGCGGACATTACTCGCGGGGATCAGGACCCCCTGCTCGCCCGTGAGCCCCCGTGCGCGGCAGACATCGAAAAACCCCTCGACCTTGGCGTTGACGGCGCCGATGGCCTGAACCTCCCCCTGCTGATTCACCGACCCGGTCACCGCAAACCCCTGCTTGATCGGCAACCCCGACAGACTGGAGAGGATCGCGTACAGCTCCGCCGATGAGGCGCTGTCGCCTTCCACCTCCTCATACACCTGTTCGAAGGCGAGGCTGGCCGACAAGGCCAGCGGCGTCTGCTGCACATAGCGGCCGCCGAGATAGCCCGACAGGATCAGGACGCCTTTACTGTGGATACGGCCGCCCATCCTGGCCTCGCGCTCGATATCGACGATGCCGCCGCGCCCGAGGAAGGTGCGCGCCGTAATACGACTCGGCTTGCCGAAGTGATACTCCCCAAGCTGGATCACCGCAATCCCATTGACCTGCCCGACCACGGCGTCCTCGGTATCGACCAGCAGGGTCCGATCCAGGACCAGCTCCTGCAACAATTCCTCGACCCGATTCGCCCGTCGGATCTTAGCGGCAATCGCCTTCTGTACGTCCTCCGCCATCACCCGCTGATGCCCGTTCTGCCCGGCCCGGAAGCAGGCCTCGCGGCCCACATCCAACAGATGGCTGAAGGTCGTCGACAGCTTGTCCTGATCCTCCACCAGGCGCGAACTGTGCTCCACCAGCTTGGCCACGGCGCCGCGATCGAACGACCTGAGCCCTTCGGCCCCGCAACAGGTGGACAGCAGGCGGGCAAAGGTCAGGATTGTTTCGGGCGTTCGGGTCATACGGTCGCTAAATTCGGCCTGGACCTTGAACAGCTCCTGAAACTCCGGGTCGTAGGCATGCAGCAGGTAGTAGAGCCAGGGGTTTCCGATCAACACGACCTTGACGTTGAGGGGGATCGGTTCGGGCTCCAGCGTCACGGTACTGTAGAGTCGGAACTGCTCGCCCGGCTCCTCGATCCGGATCCGGCGGTTCTTCAACGTCCGCTTCAGTTGGTCCCACGCAAAAAACTGCTTCAGCAGTTCCAGCGCCTCAATGACCAGAAAGCCGCCGTTGGCCCGATGCAGGGCGCCCGCCTTGGCCATCAGAAAGTTGGTGTACAGCGCGCCCATTTGGACTTGGTGCTCGACCCGCCCCAGCAGGTTCTGGCAGGTCGGGTGCGCCTCGACCACCACCGGCGCACCGCCATTTTCCCCGTGCTCGATCAGGACATTGACACGGTAGCGGTCGAAGGGATCCATCCCCTGACGCAGCATCGCCGTCTGGTCCTGCTGGCCTTGCGCCCCGCTCTGCTCCCGACGAAACAGATCGACATTCGCGATGACATCCTCACGGATCGCCTCGAGGTGCGCCTGTACCGCCTCATGATCCGCATAATTCTCTTTGACCTCTTCAATCAGGTGGTCGACCGCGGAGGTCGCGACCTCGCGGTCGATCCCGTCAAGGCGGTTCTTCGCCTCCCGCTCCAGATCCCGGACGCGTCGCCGGGTGGCGACCAGATCCTTTTGCACCTCCTCCATTCTCTGATTCACCAACTGCTTGGTCTCTTCGTCAAGCCCCTCAAACCCCTCCGGCTTGAGCGGCTTGCCTCGGAGCATCGGAACGATCATGAAGCCGCTGGCGGTCTTGGCCAGTCCGAACCCCAGTGCGTCGGCGCGCTTGCGCAGCCCCTCCAGCTCGTCGCTGGTCTGTTTCTGTAACTCCTCCAGGACCGCTTGTCGGTTCTGTTCGTAAGCCTCGGACTCAAAGGCCCTCGAGACGCCCGTCTTCAACTCCGTCAGTAGCCGCTCACAGTCGGCCTGCAAGATGCGGGCGCGGCCGGGCGGCAGACAGAGCGCGCGGGGGCGTTGCGGGTCGGTGAAGTTGTTGACGTAACACCAGTCGGGCGGGGTGGGAAGCTTGGCCGCCTCGCTCGCCAGAAAGCGTTTGATCGCCGTCATCTTGCCGCTGCCGGCCGGCCCCAGCGCAAAGAGATTGAACCCTTCGCATTTGATGCCGACGCCGAAGGTGATGGCCTCGACGGCTCGGTCCTGGGCCACGACCTCGTCCAGGGGCTTCAACTCATCAGTCGCCTCGAAGGGAAGGCTCTCCGGCGGACAGATCTTGCGTAATGCATCAGGTGCCAATGGGCTGATCATGGGCTCTCTCTCGTCATGTTGTGGTGTCGGTCGCTTACGTGGTGTTGCCCTCCGTCTTCAAGGCCTTCAGCACCGCCTGCTTGGCCCGTTTCCGATCGTACCGTACCCGTTGTGGCTCCACCCTGGTCGGCCGATGGGCGACTCGTCCTTTTGGCGCCTTGACTTTGATCACCAGCTTCATGGGTCGCGCCTCACAGTCCGGACTAAAACGGCATCATGGACGGCTCGATCTGGAGGTTCTTCATCATGACTACGAGGTCGTGCTCTTCCCCGATCTGATCCTTGACATAGTTGTAGAAGACCGCCTCTTTCGTGAATCCCAGCCGCTTGAGCATCTTCAACACCTCGGTTTGACCTGCCATAATCTCGGCGACGAGAATCTCCAGCCCGGCCTTCGCGGCGGTCTCAATCAACGCCTCGAGCATGAACGTCCCGAGCCCCTTTGCCCGGTACTCGGTCTCGACGGCCAGGCGAATCTTGCCGACATGGCTGGTCCAGCCGAATTTGCGGCGATGCAGGGTCGCATCGGCGACGATGGTGTCGTCAACCTCCGCGACAATCGGCAGGACCTTGTCGTAGTCCAGTTCCTCCGCCCACGTATCGATCACCTCCCGGATGGAGACATCGTCCCTCAGAAAGAGACGGTCCTCCCGCGGCAGCCTGCAGAAAAATTCGTGAAGCCGCTTCGCATCCTCCTGAATCATCGGGCGGATCGTGACGATTGTTCCGCTCTGAAGCGTGACCTGCTTTGGGAACCCGGCCAGCATGGGACAGCCTCCTTTGTGGTGTAGGTGTTTATTTCGATAAATACTGCGTGAGGGCCCGCATCATCAGCTCCGACTGGGTGACGCCGCGCCTGCGCGCCTCGGCCTCGATGCGCATCATCATCGCACGGGAGAGGCGGAGGGTTACTATTCCTTCCGACTCTATCGAGCCCAAGTCCGCCCGCGCCTCTTTGGCCCGCACCTGCGCCTCCAGCGAGGCCAACGCGATATCCTCGGCATCAAGCGGCCGCTCGACCTCTTCACCGAGGTCCCGTAACGGTTCGGTCTCCGTCGATCGTACCCGCCGCTTTGGCGTCCGTTCTGCGCCAGGTCGACGCGATGGTCCAGCCTTTGGTGTCATGCGGTCCCCTCCCGGTAACGAAGTCTTCTCCCCGGTTCACGATAGCGGACGATCCCCTTTCGTGTCTCTTCTACAACCACCAACAGTATCGCACAGCCGATCAATAGCCACCAGAACTCTCCGGAAAAGGCATCGGTCCCGAAGATCCGATGCCCGATCGGGCTATAGACGATCAGGCCCAGAATAGCCAGCTCGACCGCAATACCCCACACGATCAGTCGATTGGTAAACAGACCGACAGAAAAAACCGATGCCCTCCGACTCCGGCAGGCGTAGACGTTCGCCACCTGGCAAATGACAATCGCGGCGAACGCCACCGTCGTCGCCTGTCTGTAGAGCGGGCTCGTCGCCGCCAGGTCAATATCCCACGCCCAACCACTACGACTGAGATACCAGAGTCCGGCGGTCATGGCTGCCCCTGCCTCCATCGGTCCGAGGAACAGGTACGCTCGAGCCAGTACCGGCAGATTCAGCAGGCGCTCGTCCCTGGATCTCGGCGGTCGATTCATCGTGTTGGCGTCCGGCGGTTCGGCCCCAAGGCCTAAGGCCGGCAGCATATCGGTGCCCAGGTCGACAGCCAGGATCTGCACGATCGTCAGCAGAAGCGGAATCCGAAACAGGACCGAGGCCAGATAGGGCACGATCTCCGGAATGTTGCTGGCCAGGATATAGGTGACGAATTTCCGGAGGTTCTCATAGACCGCCCGCCCCTCTTCGACGGCGTTCACGATGGTGGCGAAGTTGTCGTCGAGCAGGACAATGTCGGCCGCCTCCTTCGCCACATCCGTCCCGACGATCCCCATGGCGATCCCGATATCGGCCTTCTTCAGGGCCGGCGCGTCGTTGACGCCGTCGCCTGTCACCGCGACCACCTCTCCCATTTCCTTGAGCAGCGTCACGACCCGCATCTTCTGCGTGGGGGTCATCCGCGCAAAGACGATCTCCGGACCGGCAAGGGCGGTCTTCAACTCCTCATCCGGCATCTGTTCGATCCGACTCCCCTCGAGGACCGGCGCCTTTTCGTTTCGTACCATCCCGATAGTCCGCGCGATCGCCAGGGCGGTGCGGCTGTTGTCGCCGGTGATCATGATCGGCCTGATCCCGGCCTGCCTGCAGCGGGCGACCGCCTCCGGGACCTCCGGTCGCGGCGGATCAAGCATGGCCGCCAGACCGACAAAGGTCAGGTCCTGCTCCGCCTCTTCCATCAACGCTAGCCGCGCCCCTGTCGGCAACTCCCGGTACGCCAGGGCCAGGACCCGCAGGGCCGAGCCCCCGAAGACATTCAGCCGGTCCACGATTGCCCGACGCTCGGCCTCCCCAAGAGGGACCGTGCGCCCATCGCGATAGAGAGAGCGGCAGATCGGCAGAACCGCCTCCGGAGCGCCCTTGACATAGACAACCTGTCCGCCGGACGCTGTCGCATGAATCGTGGCCATCCGCCGCCGGTCGGCATCAAACGGGCACTCCCCTACTCGAGGCGACACGCTGGGTCCGTTCGGCAGCACCGCATCCGCGAACTGGAGCAGGGCAATCTCTGTCGGATCGCCGACACAGGTCGTTCCCGAACCGTTCGGATCGTGACGGCGACCCGCATTGTTGCACCCGACGGCGATGGCGAAGAGCGGCGCCCACTGCTGCAGGAGATCAGGGGCCACCGCCGTGCCTGTCTCGGTAGTGACAGCACGTCCCGATACGCGAAACTCGCGGCCGTCGATATACAGACGGGTCACCGCCATCCGATTCTCCGTAAGCGTCCCGGTCTTATCGGTGCAGATCACGGTGGCGCATCCCAGCGTCTCCACCGAGGCCAGATTCCTCATGAGCGCCTTTCGTTTGGCCATCCGTTGCGCGCCGACTGCCAATGCAAGGGTGACTGTCGGAAGCAGACCCTCCGGGACGTTCGCGACCAGAAGTCCCACTGCAAAGACGAAATTCTCCCAGAAGCTCCGACCGATCAGGACCCCGAGTCCAAAGAAGGCGAAGCCGATGCCGATGGAGATCGCCGCGATCAGCCGGGTCACCTTTCGGATCTCCTGCTGCAGCGGACTCAGCTCGGCCTCGATCCCCGACGTCAGGTGGGCGATCTTGCCGAACTCGGTGTTCATCCCGGTGGCGAAGACGACCGCCCTCGCCGTCCCTGAGAGGACCGTCGTGCCGGCGAAGACGACATTCGGGCTCTCAACGAGCGACTTGGCCGTTGCGGCGTCGGATGTACGACTCTTGGCGATCGATTCGCCCGTAAGCGGCGCATTGTCGACCCGGAATTGAACCGCGGCGATCACCCGCCCATCGGCCGGGACCCGATCCCCCTCGGCCAGGATCACGAGATCACCCGGCGCAAGGTCGGATGCCGTGACCTCCCTGATCCCGCCGGCCCGAACGATCTTGACGCGCATCGGCAGGAGGCGCTTCAAGGCGATGATCGCCCGCTCCGCCTTGTATTCCTGAACGAAGGAAAAGAGGGCGTTGACGCCGATGACCCCGATGATGGCCCAGGCGAGCAGATCCATCCCCTCGCCCGGCTTCATCCAATCCGCAATAAACGCCAGCGCCGCCGCCGCCCACAGCAGGAGGGCCAGAAAGTGCGTACACTGGCGCGTCAGCATGGCGAAGACCGGGATACGTTCGGCGGCCTGAAGTTCGTTGAGGCCGAATTCGTGGAGTCGTCTCTCCGCCTCGGCCTCGCTCAACCCCTGGTCGCTAGTTCCGAGGGCCTTCAGCGCCTCTTCGACCGTCAGACGGTGAATCTGCATGGTCGCCCATCCCCCGCCTGCGTCCGATCTTAAGCGGCCGGACGGAAGAGCATCAGGTCGCAGGGGCTCTTCCGCACCACATGGTCGACGGTCCCACGACGCAGCCGTTGCAGGACACTCTTCGGCCCCTTTGTCCCAAGAAAGATGAGGTCATGACGCCTGGCCGCCGCCTCAGCCGTAATGCCGGGGCCGTGCCGACGACCCCAGGACACCCGCATTGCCGGCGCCAGGCCCCGGCGCGCGAGCGCGGCGATCAGGGGATGCAGCGACCGTTCCGCCTGCTCCAGCGTCTCGTCGACGAGGCGCGGACGGTCGAACAGACGCGCAAGCGGCCGTCTCAATCGAAAGAGAACGACACGGGCATGCCAGAATGCGCCCAGTCGGGCCAGCAGATCGGCCGCCGCCTCGAGACCGCCCCCCTCGAATTCGCCGCCGTAGACGGGAACCAGAATCTCGTGCGGCGACGCCATCCGTCCGGGGTGGACCACCCGAACCAGCAGCATGGCGCAGGGCAGTTCGCGCAGGAGGCGATGCGCCGCCTCCGGTCCGGTCACCGACGCCATGGTCAGCGTGACTCCCTCGCGCGCCACATAGTCCTGAATCACCCGTACCGGATCGCCGATCTCGGTGACGCTCCGCGCCTTCAGGCCAAGCGCGTGCGCCTGCCGAAGCAGGCGTACCAGCGATTCCTCGGCCCGTTTCATCGCGGGGGCCGATTGATCGCCGGCGACGAACAGCAGGTCAAGCTCGGCCCCAAGGGCCTTGCCGAGCGCCAAGGCGTAACGCGCCCCCGCCTCTGCGGCGAACGACCCGTCCACGCTCATCAGGATCTTCTGCATGGCTCCACTAAGACACAAACTCACCCACAACCTGCGGGTAGCCGCGCTGCTCCAGTGCTCGGACGACCGGGTCCGGATTGATGGTCCGCAGCCGAAGGATCACCAGCCGCCTCGCCCCCTCACGACACGGCAACGTCACAAGGCTGGCAATCTCCACCTGCTGGTTCTCAACGATCCCGATGACATCAGTCAGCGTCCCCGCGCTCGCTGGAATCTCAATCTCCACTCGAGACGCGGTCTGCGTCGCCCCCATCATCTCGGTCATGACACCCAGGACATCGGTCTCGGTCAGCATCCCGACCAGCCGCCCCTCCTGGACAACCGGCAGTGCCCCGATCCGCCTCTCGCTCATCAGGCTGGCTGCCTCCTCAATGGGGGTGAGCGGCGTCACCGTTACCACCTCCTTCGTCATGATCTCCTTGACAGCCACTGCGGATGTAAAGGCTCGAAACTCCTCCGCGGTCGGATAGTCAAAGGGAGAAGGCGCAGCCTTTTTCACGTCACGGTCCGAGACGATCCCCACAATGCGGTCCCCCTTGACCACCGGCAGGTGGCGGATATTGAACCGCTTTAACGTCGTCATCGCGTGATCCAGCGTGTCGGACTGTGCGATACTCACCAGTGAGCGCCTCATTCGATCCTTTACTCGCATCGTCGGCTCCTTTCCATGGCTTAGCAAACAGGATATTTCCCCTCGGTTAATTCCAGACAAAAATCGGTTAAACGACTCAGCTCTTGCTCAATGACCAATCTGCACTCCCGCGTAATCCGGTCATCCTCCGTATCCGATGCCGGGATCAGTTGGACCGCCGTCCAGGGTTGATCGACCGGCCGACCGATCTGCCCCACAAGCCAGACGTAGACCTCGCGCACCCCGCCAACCCGCCGGTAGATCTGGTCGGCCATCCGATGCGACAAGACCGTATAGATCTTTCCGACATGGCTGACCGGGTTCTTCCCGGCCGCCGCCTCACTGCCGACCGGACGGTTCAGCGGAATCACCCCATTGACGCGGTTGCCGCGTCCCACCTGTCCGGAATCGGCGTCCTCCGCCGAGGTACCCAGCAGCGACAGGTACATGCCGCCCATCCCGCGGCCCTCACGATCCAGTGGGTTCAAGGTCGGCTCGATGCGATCCAGTCCCGGCGAGGTCGGCAGCGCCCGGCGCAGGACCTCTACAACCTCCGCCTTCTTGCGAAAATAGGCTGCTTCCGACGCAATGGCCCTGCACAACAGCGGCATGGCTATTGTCAGATTCAGCTCCCGGTCCGAGCGGATCCCCATCACCTTGACATCCTCCCCTGTTTCGGGAAATGCCGTCTTGAAGTCGGAGGAGTTCAGGTATCGCTCGACCCAGAGGACGATCTGTTCGGTCTCGCTCAGAGGCGCATAGCCGACCGCCGCCGAGGTGTCATTGGATTCCCTGACCCCCTCACGACTGAAGATGTCGGCCAACTCCTCGGATCCCTCGGCCAGGACTACCCGATACCGCAGGTGCTTGTTCGGGTCGACGTGACGCAGCGACCTGCGAAACCACCCCTTCGCCGCCTCGACCGCGATCTCCCTGATCGGGACGCGGACCCGCCCGACGCGAAACGTGGCGCGATCGCCGATCACCAGCTCCATCGGTTGCAGCACGCGCCCCCGCCCGAGCCGCCGTCGCACCCGTCCGGCGACAAGAAGGGCCTTGTCGATGTTGTTGTGCAGGACCCGGCCAAAGCGCTGCTGATACTCGGCGTTGATGGCCCGCGCAATCTCTTCCATCACGGCGTCGCAGATCGAGTCGGGATGGCCCAACCCCTTCCGCTCGACGATCTCGATCGGCTGCTCGGCGATGGGCGGCTGCTGCAACCGTTGCACACGCACCGGCGGCATCGGGCTCCCCCTCAACGCTCCCACTGCACGCGAAGGAACTTGTTGCCATGCGACCAGCCGTACTCGACGGTCCCCCCACAGGCCTTGTGAAGCTCCCGTCCGATCCGTTGCGCCAGCTTCTCATCGGTCGTCGTAACCTCAAGCTGTCCGTTCTCCTCGCGCAGCCCCATGATCCGGTGGAGCGGATTGCGCTCCCTGGCCCGTTTCTCCTCGTTGCTGATGATGTGCAGAATCTCATCCTGATGCTCGGCCAGGAACGCCCCCCTCAGCGTTACCTGCCCGCTTGGATAGCTGTCGCGAATCTTTTCACATGCCGGACAGAAGATCTCTTTCACCGTTCCCGCCTTGAGAAGCTTGGCGTACGCCGCCTCATCCTGATACCATCGCCTCCCCGTCGAGATCGCATGGCATCCGTGGCACACCATCTTACCGGGCGCGCCCTTGGCCAGGTAGGAATCGGTCGCAGTGTCGACGCTCTTTTTGGACGATGCGATGTCGTACCGCTTGCGTCCAACCGTGGCTGTCTTCATCGCACTCTCCTCATTCAACCTGAATCGGGATCGCCTTTCGCTTCGCCTCCTCGGTCTTTGGAAGGGTGATGGTCAACACCCCGTTCTTGAACGCCGCCTTGATCTTATCGGCCGCCACCGGCGCGGGAAGTTCGACCGTTCGAGTAAAGGCGCCGTAGGAGCGTTCGAGCAGATGGTGATGTTCGTCGTGCTCCTCTTTGACCTGTCGCTTCTCCCCCTTCAGACTCAGCGTATTCCCGGATATGGTGATATCCAGGTCTTTGGCCTCCATTCCAGGAAGCTCGGCCTTGACGATGACGCGATCCTTGGTTTCGGTCACGTCCAGGTGGGGGCTCCATCCTGCTCCGGCCAGGTCCAGGCGAGGCAGTTCGCCGAAAAATCGCTCAAAGACCCTATCCATCTCCCGCCTGAATGTCGCAAGATCGCCGAATGGTGTCCACTTGACAAGCGCCATGGCTATTCCTCCTTTCTTACACGATTACTTCCAGCAGTTGAAGCACTCCCGACCGCACCTTGGCTTCAGCATCAGACAGCCCCGCGCGCCGGGTCTCCCGCACCCAGTTCCTGATGGCGCAGCTCGCGATACAGTTGACACTGAACGTGATCGGCCGTTGTGCACAACTCCCGAAACTCGGCAATCGTGACAACCCGAAGCCTCCCGTGAGGGTGCCCCACGCAATACCCCTCGATCGGGTACCTGGAGGTCAAGATGGCCCGTTTCAGGTAGGGACACGCCTCGCTTCGCTCGCCCTGTTCTCGGACACGATCTGTTACCCGAGAGTTTGTCAGCGCGTTCATCGCCTCTCCCCCGCAGTCGGCCTGTTCTCAACATCCCGGCTCAACCATACCGACAGTCTGGCCGACCTCTAACGCTTCAAGAAATCTCACTGCCTGTTCAGCGGCGTCCATCACGTCGAGCGCCTCGGTATCGAGGGCCAGTTCTGGATGAAGCGGCGGCTCATACGCCTCATCGACGCCCGGCACCGTCGATCCCTCGCGGCCGGCCTGTCCGTAGACGTCGGCGGGGGCATAGCCGCCTCGCCGGTCCCCCGCCCGAGCGCGACAGGTCGAGAGCGACGTCCGAAGATAGATCTCGGCAAAGGCGGGAATCAGCGCGCGGGCCGTGTCGCGAAATCGCCGTCGATGGGCGGTTGCATCAACAATGACGCTGACCCCTTCGCTGTAAAGCAGCCACGCCATGTAGGCCAGGGCGCGATAGACGATCTCGCGTTCCTGGGCGGTGTAGCTCGGCGTAGGGGTCACGACCCGTCGGATCTCATCAAGCTCCAGCACCCGCACCCGGATTCCGCGCGCCTGTACGCGCAACGCAACCTCACGGCTGATGCTGCTTTTACCGCTTCCGGGCAGTCCTGTCAACCACGCTACCCACGCCATCGCTGTCGCCTCACATCAGATACTGATTCACATCGGTGTGATCGAACTGCTCGAGTCGAAGCATCGTCTGGACGAACCGAAACAGCTTGACGCGTACCTCTTCGGGCAGGTCGGGGTACCACCGCGGGCTGGCGATCACCAGGGCCCGAAAGACGTAAAAGGGCGGAATCACCGAGTTCAGCTCCGAATCGCGGGTCCGCTCCAGGTAGCCGCCATAAAAGCAATCAAACAGCTCCCGAAACGGGCCCTCCAGCCGACCCGACCGCAACAGTGAGAAGAAGAGAAAGTTGATGCTCAGGGCCGCAATGTCGTCGGCCGGATCCCCCCACTCGCCGCGACTGCGGTCGAGCAGCGTGAAATCGGTCCCCTTGCGAAAGAGGATATTCCACGGGTGAAAATCGCCATGGACGATACTCAGACGCGCGCTCTTCTCTTTCAGGTACTGACGCCAGGCCACACATCCGCTCTCGACAATGTACTGTTGTTCGGATGGAAGAAGCGGATAATCGGTCGGATAGCCGTCCAGGATCCCCATGATCCCCTCGCCGTGGCCGATCAGGTCCCGGATTCGACGGAAATAGAGCTGTTCATCCCGGCCTTTCTGTGCGTGGATGTCCGCCAGATAGTCCGAGAGCGCCCTGGCACGGTCAAAATCCGGTTCGGTCGCCGTCCCCGCCGCCCGAATCCGCTCCAGGTCCAGCCAATACGCGGCCCCCTCGACCTTCTCCATCAGTAGGAAGTACTCGTCCGCGCGCCCGGCCGATTGCAGTTGCCCCTCGTACGTAAAGAAGCCGACATCGACGCTCTGCACGTGCCGCGCGAGCCTGCCGAAGGCATCATGCGCCCAGATCAAGGTCCCCGCCCGGTCGGCCTTATGATCGTGGCCGAACCCGGAGCCGCCCCGCATGGTGGACAGCACGTAGGAGCGGGGGGTCCCGTTCAGGAGCAGGTCGATCTGGATCGGCCGACCGTAACCGAAGGCCTTCAGATCGTGGCCGTGCAGCGTCCCAAGCTCCCGCCCGACAATGGAAGGCTCCTCACCGGTAAGCGGCCGTACGGCCTGCACCTGGACAACGCCCCCAAGCGCCGCTTCGAGGTAATGGGCCAACGCCTTATGCTGCAGCGTCATGTCGCCGCCTCCTCTTTAGCGTCCTCGCCGCCCCTGCGCGGCGGAAGCTTGACGGTCAGGACAGGACACGAGGCGTGGCGGACCACCCGCTCGGCGACGCTCCCCAGAAAGACATGAGCCAGCCCGGTCCGTCCACGGGTCCCCATGACGATGAGATCGATCTTCTCCCGCTCGGCATACTTCGTAATTTCGACATGCTCCACCCCGACCTGTACGTCCAGACGAAAGACCGATTTCGGCTCCGGGACCCCTTCGGCGAGTTTTTTCAGGTTGTCCTCGGCATTCTTGACCAGGCTGTCGATGACCTGTCCGATGTCGTATTCGGGCGTTTGAGGAGGAAAATAGATGACGTGAAGCAGGTGGAGTTCGGCGCCGAACTCTCTCGCAAAGGTCAGGGCATACTGGAATGCGTGTTCGGCGTCATGGGAGAAATCGGTCGGAAAAAGGATCCGTGAGATCTGCATTCGTCCCTCCTGTCGGCTGCGCCGCCTTCGGGTCGGCTGCAATACGTAACCTTCCGTCCCTATCGATGCGCGATACGTTCGCTATGCGCTATCGGTCCGATACCCATAGCGCGTCCATCTCCTGTAATAATGTAGGTTCGAGGTCACCAATCGGCTAGACGCATCTGCATGACAAAGTGAGTAAATTTGAGGATATGCGGATGTCCGGAGGCCCAGACCTATCCCCGATCGGCTGCTGTCGCCCCTGTCAGCGCGGCCTCCGGCCTGTAGGCGCACAGCGGATCGCTGCCGTTGGGATCGTTGGTCTCGGCGAACGCGCGGGCCCGCGACCCGCCGCAAACCCAGCGAAACTCACAGAGGCCGCATTTTCCGGCATACGAATCGGCGTCGCGCAGGCGCGTGAAGATCTCCGAGTGGCGATAGATCGAGACCGGGCTTTCGCGACGGACATTGCCGGCCGTCACCGGCAGGAACCCGGACGGATAGACATCCCCGGTATGGGAGATGAACATGATGCCGTTGCCGTCGCGGATGCCGAATCCCCGTCCGATGGGCGTCTGCCGGATCGCGGCGTCGTCCAGACCCTCCAGCCGCATCCGCATATAGGCAACGCGGCGGAAATGGGGGGCCTCTGTCGCCTTAATGGCGAAAGGGGCCGTCTTGACGAGGTCGTAGATCCAGTTGTGTAGCGCCTCGGCTTCGCTGGGTCTGATCTCGCGCAGCGCCCGACCGCGCCCCGTGGCGATCAGATAGAAGAGACTCCACCGCATGATCCCCATGTCCTGAAGCAACCGGAAGACGCCCGGCAGTTCCCCCATGGTCTCGGGGGTGACAAGGGTGTTGATCTGCAGCGGAATCCCTGCCGCCCGGACAGCCCGGATGGCGCGCATGGTGGTCTCAAAACAGCCCGCGACACCGCGGAATCGATCGTGGCTCTCGGCCGTGGCACCGTCGATGCTCAGCGACATGCTCATGACCCCGTTCTCCGCCAGGGCCGCGATCGCCTCCGGCGTCAGCAACGGGGTGCCGCTGGGCGCCACAGAGATCGGCATCCCGATGCTTCGGCCGTGACGGACCAACTCAAAGAAATCGGGACGTTTCAGCGGGTCGCCCCCGGTCATCACGAGTTGCGGCGCCGGGTCGCCGAACGTCCGGAACTGCCCCAGCAGCGTCTTGGCCTCGTTGGTACTTAACTCAAACGGGTCGCGCATCGCTATCGCCTCGGCGCGACAGTGGGTACAGACCAGATCGCAGGCCCGCGTCAGCTCCCAATAGATCAACCTGGGCGCCTCGGCAAAGACCAGATGGTCAAATCCGCTGATAACCGGATACATATGCCTCCTTCGGCAGGTTACTGCCTGATCCCTTTCCTATTCGGACCGTCGTCCGAGTCTACATATTCCACGTCGCATCGTGTAACCGATAATCTTGATACACGCTACGTCCCCTCAACGGGACAGCCGTATTTTATTAAGCATAGCATATCAATACGCTGCATTCCATGAAATCGACCGGTTACAGTATACCGGCGGCCAGTCCAGCGTGGTTCCAGCTATGGCGGGGCCGGAGGGGGCGTTGCCCCTTCCGTTAACGGATGCCGGCGAGCTCTTGCAGGCGTCGCCAGTACTGAAGTCGCTCTTCCCGGGCGTAGAGCAGCGTCTCAGATGGACGGCCTTCCACATCGAACTGTTTGGCAAATCGGCCTTCGGTTCGGGCAAACGCAATAAAGTCAACCACCTCACCTGTATTCGGCAATCGATACCAATCGTCGTTCACCGCCGGGTTACCCGCCAGGCTTAGCCGCTCTTTGATCCGCTCGCCCTTACGCGGGTCGTAGGCAAAGAGGGGAAAAGCCCGGGAATCGACCGCCAGCTTCGCCTGACACGACGACCGGTCGTCCGCCACACCATGCTCCGGCTCGCAGGTCGTGTAGACACTCACCACAGCCGGACCCGGGTACTCATTAGCCGCCATGATGGCCCGGTAAAAATGGTTGATATGGGCGGCAGTGGTCTGTGCCACAAAGGTATCCGGGTGCATCATGGCGATGAGCGCGAGCTCTTTGCGCCGCTCCCGCTTGCCGGGCGCCGCCTTGCCGACCACCGCCATCTTGGCATCCTGGCCGGTAAAGGTCGCCGTGGAGGCCTGTCCCCCCGTATTGGAGTAGACCTGCGTGTCGAGGATCAGGACGTTGATATCCATCCCGGAGGCCATCATTCGCGACAGCGCCTGGAAGCCGATGTCGTACATGGCGCCGTCCCCCCCGATGACCCACAGTTTCTTCTGCTGCCATCCCCGCTGATCCCACCGGGCGCGCACCCCCATCGCCACGGCGGGCGCGTTCTCGAACAGCGAGTTGGTCCAGGGGACCAGGAACGGGTTGTAGGGATAGGTCGAGCCGTAGACGGTGTTGCATCCGGTCGCCGCCACGATCCCGACCGCCTCGGCGCCATGGACGAATCCGGTGGCAGCCAGCATCATCCGGATCGCCGTCGCCTCGCCGCATCCCATGCACGACCCGGCGCCGCCGACATACAGGAGCGCGTCGTCGGACAGCATCATGTCGGCCAGCGCCCGCTCATTGATATAGGCGCGCGGGGTCGGGCCGACCTGTCGGAAGAAGTTGAACCAGCCCCGATAGCGGGGGATCGTCTGCTCGTCCTTCTTGACCATCCTGAGGGCATGGTAGCCGAGAGAATCGCAAACCTCGACGCACTCGGCGCACCCTTTGCACTTGGTCGGATCGACAAAGATACCGAAGAGGGCGCCCTCCTCCCCCTTCTTCTCAAAGACCTCGTAATATTTCCGCGTCACGGCCCACTGGGCCCGGATCGACTCGCGCTCCTGGGGGTCGGCGACGGCATTCAGTTCCGCCTCCAGGTGCGACCTGGGGATCGCCTTCCCAAGGATGGCGGTGTCGGGGCACTCGGTCACACAGGACATACAGCCGACGCACTTGGTGTGATCGAACAGCGGGATCTCCGGCGCAATGTAGCTGAAGTCGCGCAGGGCGCCGGTCCCCGGCGGGATCAGGCTGCGGGCCACGCCGACGTCGGCCGGCAGGCTCCGCTCGCCGGTCCCGGCCGCATAGGCGCCGATGATCCGCTCATTGAAGTCGCCCACGTACCGTTCGAGATTCAGCTCCAGCACCCCGACCGGCGGCAGGGCGCCCTCGTGGATCTCCTTCTCAAGTCCGCGAGGCTTCGTCCCCGCGACCTGTTCGACGTGCTCCTCATCCAGCGGGTTATAGACCGATTGTTGATCTGCCATGACTGAACCTTTCTGTTTTACTGCTTTTCTATAGTCATAGTTTCCCGGCCAGGTCGGTCACCGAGAGGATACCGATCGGCTTGTCGTGCGAGTCCTGCCGCTCGGTCACCACCAACCGATGGATCTTCCGGTCGCGCAGCCGCGCCGCCGCCTCGGCAATCGGTGTACTGTCCGATACGCTGATGACCGGGGCGCTCATCAGGTGCTTGGCGGTCAGCCCGCGCCAGTGCTTCAGATACGGCTCGACGAATCGCGCGTTGACGAGGTCGGTGCGGGAGATGACGCCGATGGCGTCGCCCGCCTCGTCCACCACCACCAGGGCGCTGATGTCGTGTGCCTTCATCGCGTCGGCCACCGCCTGGACGGGCATCTCGGGTCCGCAGGTAATGACACCCCGGTGCATCCAGTCTCTGACCAGTTCCTCCGCCATCACCGCTCCTTCAGGCTCCCACCATGGTTTCCACCGGGACCTCGAAGACCTCGGTATAGCCTCGTCGAACCGCCGCCATGTTGTCTCGAACCACCTGCTCACCCCGCTTGCCGAAGTATTTTCGCAGCGATCGCTCGACCGCCGGGAAGACCTGCTCTTCGTTGAGATGCTGCTCGCGGAGAAACGGCGTACAGCGGAGGAAAATCCCCAACAGGACAATCCCCTGCATCCGTTGCTCCAGGTCGGGCGAGCTGGCCGTCTCGCTCGCAATCTTCACCGTATCCAGCGCCAGGACTCGGATCTGTCGTTCGCGGATGATCTGCTTGGCATAATCGGGAATGCCCGTCCAGACCTCCTCCGGCGTCTTTTTATCCGTCTGGATAAAGACCATGCCGCCGGTGGCCAAGCCGGTCAATGGGTTCCCGAGATTGAAGGCGTTGATGTCATTGAGGGGGACGAAATCGACCTGCGTCAACTCGCAGTGGGTACGGATCGGTTCCTTGGCCACGGTCAGATAGTAGGTCGTCGGGAGCCCCTTCTTTTCTGAGCCGTACTTCGGATAGGCCTGGACCTTCAAGCCGAACAGATCGCCGACGATGGTGGCAATCACCTTATTGGTCGTCACCGACCCGAAGCCGCCGACCGAATGACCGCGCATCGAGAAGCTGCCCGCCGATCGGACGTCCGCGTCCTCGGCGGGGGCAAGCGCCTGCTCGTGTTTAATCCCCAGCACGAAGTAGCGCGATCCGCTGTCGTCGCGCCGCATGTTCTCGATGGCGGCTACCAGGTCGCCGGGACGGATATCGCGGCTGCCCAGCCCGGCCGATCCCGAGTAGATAATCGGCATCCGCTCAATCGCCGGAAACCCCGGCGTACCCGTCAGCGCATCGGCGAACGCCGCCTTGATCTCGGCGGTCAGCGGATTCGATTGGGCCAGCGGATTGTCCATCCGTTCGATCACTGCCACCGCCTTCAGGTGTCTCGTCGCCTCGATGATCTGGGAACCGGGAAACGGGCGGAAACTGGTGACGTGGAGGGCGCCCGCACAAATGCCGCGGTGAGCCCTCAGATAATCGACGGTGGCCATGGCGGTCTCGACCAATCCCCCCATCCCCACGATGGCATAGTCGGCATCCTCCAGCCGGTACGACTCCACCAGACCATACCGGCGGCCGGTCAGGGCATAGAATCGCTCCATGACCCCTTCGACGATCGCCGGCAACCGGTCATAGAAGAACCGCTGGGCGATCTTCCCCTTCATGTAGCTGTCCTGATTCTGCACCACCCCGCTCATGATCGGTTGCAACGGGTTCATGAGGTTGCGCAGACGCGTGCCGCCGTGCGGGTCGCCGATAAACTCCTTCATCAGCTCCGGCTCCGGCAGCAGGATATTCTCGATGGTATGGGTAGTCAGGAACCCATCTTGTACGGTCATGAAGGGGGTCTCTCCCTCCTCGGCGGCGCGGCGGGCAATGAGCGCCAGATCGGCCGCGCCCTGGGCGTTCTTCGCAAAGAGCATCCCCCAACCGCAGTCCGCCACGGCCATCACGTCGTCGTGGCCGGCGTGGACGTTCAGGGCCTGGGAGGTGAGCGCGCGGGCGCCGATGTGGAAGACCGCCGGAAGCCGCTTGCCCGCGATGGTATACAGGACCTCCTTCATCAGGACCAGCCCCTGACCGGAGGTAAAGTTCGAAACCCGACCGCCCGCCAGCGCAAACCCTTCGCATGCAGACGCCGAACTATGCTCCGACTCCGGCTCGAGGAAGAAGAGCGGCTCGCCCCAGAGGTTGCGCCCGCCGTTCGCGACCTCCGCCTGGTAGCCCGTCCCCATATTGGTGGAGGGGGTGATCGGATAGGCGCAGGCGCCTTGCGTAATGTGCGTATCAACCCAGACGACGGCGGCCGAGCCGTCCGCCGTGGCGGGAATGCCCGGGTACGGAAATGGCGTGTCGGTCATGGTTGCTGTATGCTGCGTCATCGGCTACTCTCTACCAGAGGGCCAACCCGTGAGGACGCTTGCCGACCGGCACCCGTCCGACTGCGGTCTGGGACAGCAGGTTAATGACGGCAATGTCGTCCGATCCGGTGTTGACTACAAAGGCGTATCGGCCGTCGCCTGAGACGACGATATCGTGGGGACGGGTCCCCACGGGCATCGTCGCGACCACGGCGCTGGTCAGCGTTGAAATCACCGAGACATCGCCGCTTCCCGTGTTGGTGACGTAGATATAGTGGCCGGATGGCGTGATGTCGGCATCGCCCGGCTCCTTCCCCACCGGAATGGTCGCCACCACCTGATGATTGGCCATTTGAATCACACTCAAGCTGTTCGAGCCCCTATTCATAATATATGCAAAGGCGCCGCCCGGGCCAAACAGTACGTGATGGGGATCATCACCGACGGGAATTCTGCGCAACGACTGCCGGGTCGCCGTATTGATGATGGTGATGCTGTTCGACTCGGGGCTGGAGACCAACAGGTATTTGCCGTCGGGAGAGATCTCGGCGGCATAGGGTCTCACGGCCATCGGCAGCTCGGCTGCGACCACGTTCAGCGAGAGGTTCAGCGCCGCGACGGTATGGGACCGTTCACTGGGAACATAGGCATGGCCGCCGTCCGGGGAGATGCCGATCTGGGTCGGCGCCTCGCCGACCGGGATGATGGCCACCTTCTTGCCCGTAGCCGTTTCAATGACCGTCACGCGGCCATACACACTGTTGGTGACGTAGGCATAGGTCCCGCCCGCTCCAAACACGGTCTGGCTCCCCGGACCCGTTGCGTCGGGCACCGTAGCGACAACGGTATGGGCGGGCAGGGCCAGAATCCAGACCTCAGCCGAACGGCCACAGGTCACAAGGGCGTAACGCCGATCGGGGCTGATGGCGATGTGCTGTGGGCCGGCGCCTACGGTGACAGTATCGGTCACCTTCATCGACCCAATATCGATCACCGAGACGGTGTCGGAGCCTTCATTGACCACATAGAGCGTCTGTGAGCCGCGCGCGCCTGGTCCGTGCGCGAGCGCAACCGAATGAACGATCAGGAGCGATACGATCGCCGAGATACCGATACACCCCATACGCCGAATCGCCGTCATGCCACCCCTCCCCGCTCGCCGCCCGGCCTCCATACCTTCGTCTCCGGCTTGCCCCATGCGGCCTCAGTCTCTACGACCGCCGGGACTGGAGCAGTTGCGTCAGGGCCTCCCGATCCACAACCTCCTTTTCCAACAGCAGCTTGGCCAGCGCGTCCAGATCGCTGCGTCTGGAGGCCAGTGTCTCCTTCACTCGGATGTGGGCATCATCCAGAAGCTTGCGGATCTCCTCGTCAATCGTCTGGGCGGTCTGCTCGCTGTACTCCCGGACCCGCTGAGGCTTCGCAATGTTGAGGAAGGGCGAACTGCGCGGCTCCTCAAACGTCGCCAATCCGAGCTGTTCGCTCATTCCATACTGGGTGACCATCAGGCGGGCCATATCGGTCGCCCGCTGCAGGTCGTCCTGGGCGCCGGTCGAGACATCGCCGAACACGATCTCTTCCGCCACTCGACCCCCCAGCAACACATCGAGCCGGTCGAGCATCTCGGCCCGCTTGAGCAGGTACCGATCCTCCGTGGGCGACTGCTGCGTGTAGCCCAGCGCGGCCACACCGCGCGGGATGATAGAGATCTTCGCCACCCGGTCGGCGCGAGGGCGCGACTCCGCCACCAGCGCATGACCGGCCTCGTGGTACGCGACGGTCTCCTTCTCGACCGGATTCATGACGCGGGTCTTTTTCTCGAGGCCGGCAACGATCCGGTCGATGGCCTCGTCAAAATCGGCCGTGGCCACGGCGTCCCGGCCCTTCCGCGCGGCGAGCAGCGCAGCCTCGTTCACCAGGTTGGCCAGATCGGCGCCGACAAAGCCGGGGGTCCTTGCAGCGATAGCTGAAAGATCGACTTCCGGCGCAAGCGTAACCGACTTCACATGCACCTGAAGGATCTTTTCACGCCCCCTGATATCGGGCCGATCAATGGCCACATGGCGGTCGAATCGTCCGGGGCGGAGCAAGGCCGGATCGAGAATCTCCGGACGGTTCGTCGCAGCCATGATAATGACACCTTTATTTGTGTCGAAGCCGTCCATCTCCACCAGCAGTTGGTTGAGGGTCTGCTCTCGTTCATCGTGTCCGCCCATCGGGTTCAGCCCGCGCGCCTTCCCAAGGGCGTCCAGCTCATCGATGAAGATGATGCACGGAGCCTTTTCCTGGGCCTGCGCAAACAGATCACGCACGCGAGCCGCGCCGACCCCCACGAACATCTCGACGAACTCCGACCCGCTCATACTGAAGAATGGGACCCCCGCCTCTCCGGCGACCGCTTTGGCCAGCAGCGTCTTTCCGGTCCCTGGAGCGCCGACGATCAAGACCCCTTTAGGGATCTTGCCGCCAAGGCGGCGGTACCGTTGCGGCGTCTTCAGAAATTCGACAACCTCCATCAGCTCGGCGCGCGCCTCGTCGATCCCCGCCACATCGGCAAAGGTGACGCCGGTCTCTTTCTCCATATAGACCTTTGCCTTACTCTTACCGATCGCCATCAGACCGCTGGCCGCTCCTCCGAACCGCTTCATGAGAAACATCCACACACCAACGAAGACCAGAGCGGGGAGCACCCAGGAGAGTAGCGTGGTAAACCACGTACTCTCTACCTCGCCGGCAAAACGCACTCTTGATGTCTCCAACTCCTGGACGAGGGTAGGATCATCAACGCGGATGGTCACAAAGCGAAGCTCTCCACCGGCCGCACGTTGAATCTGCTCCGCCTTCTCTTTGGTGAGCAGTCCCTCCAGTCCCTCCCTTTTCAGCCGCCCCGCGATAATACGCGTCCCGACGGTCAGGTCCTCCACCTTGCCGGCTTTCAGGAGCACCTTGAATTCGCTGTACGAGAGGGTCTCGATGTGGCGGGCTATCAGGAAATCGTGAACCGCCAGCACCAGGAAGAAGGCCGCGACAAAGTACAGGAAGGAAAACTGCCGCTGTTTCTTTTCCATCGCGCTCATCTTGTACGTCTGCCGTGTGTCGTAGAAGCCTCCAGTGTGAATTGATCCGGTTTCATCTCAGACGCCACGTCATCCCGACTACTGACCTTGGGCAGGGTGGTGCTCCTGTGGTGCCGACCCTCCTTCCTGCGGCATCGTGCCCATACCCATCCCCTGTCGCGGCTGCATCATCATCTCCATCATCTCGTCCATCATCTTCATGTGCTTCTTCATCTCCATCAGGAGCTGCTGCTGTTTCTTCATATCCTCCATCATCATGCAGCCCTGCATCCCGCCCATCTCTTTATCCTGTTTATCCTGCTTCATCATGCCCATCCCCATACCCGACTTCCCCTGCTGCATCCCACCCATCTGGTGGTCCTTCATCATGGCGCAGGGTTGGGGCTGTTGCGCCAGCGCAGATCCCGCCGATACGACAACCATTGTGAACGCCACTATACCGGCACACCTTATACGATTCATGCTCATTCCTCCTCCTGAAAAGGGCCTCTCACCAGATCCATATCAGCATCAGCCGATCAATCCGCTCAATCCGTACATCGTGATGCTCTACCGACACTCAGGGTTATCATCGCAACAATACCGCATGCACCGTCGGCGCGTCCATGGACATGAACGTGTGTTGCGAGGCCGTCCCATTGCTGGCTCGTCATTGCGAGCGACCAACGGGAGCGCGGCAATCTCACCGTAGTTGCTCCGAACAACTGTGAGATTACTTCGGCTTCGCCTCGCAATGACACGGGAGACGTTCGGAACAATGACATTAAGCAATGCGTTCAGCTCCTGTTGCCGACCACAGGTCGGCACACCCTTATCTTACTGCACTTTTGATTCAATTGCGCACCACAATACGGCTCAAGCTACTTCTTGCCGTAGATAGAAATCAGGATCAGTTGCTTGACAAATTCGATGATCCGAGGATCATCGATGTCGTTATGATCACGAATCAGTCGCCCGTCGACATAGGTGACGAGATAGGGGTTGCGACCCGCCGAGATGGTGGTGCGTTCCAGCACCACATCACCGAACGTGATCTTGCTGCCGGGTTCGTCGCTTGCCCAATCAGCTCTGGAGCGCTTGAACATCCGGATGCTGTCGGCGGCGCTGGGGGTCTTCAGTTCCTCGCGTATGCGCTCCGTCTTCGGGTAGAGGCGGTGGGTACGGTACGGTTTGAAATGGCCGACGGCGCGGACATTGGCGTCACGTGCGCTGATCGTCTCCGTTTCACCGGTCACCGCATTCCGTCGCTGCCGATCGTGCGCCTTCTCAAAAATGGTCGAAAACCAGCGCCCGATCGGAAAGGCGTAACGGGTGGCGCCATCGGCCTCTGAGGTCAATACCAACACGACCGGCAGTTGTGAGGAGAAGTAGGTGCGCTCCGCCGCCATGTCGCTCATCGGTGTAAACAGGTTGGCCTCAAACGCCGGGTTGATCAGCACCACCAGGTTGCCGAATCCTTCGACATCGCTTTTTTGGCCGGCCGGTCCGGCGGTCTGAACAAAACGGTTTTCCAGGATCTGGGCAAGCGCGGTGTGCATCACCGCGCCGCCGAAGCTGTGGCCGACGGCCACGAGCTGGGTGCTGCTGCGGCACAACGGCTCGCCGTTTGCGGGTACCGGGCGATCGCGGCAGACCATGCTGTCCTTGGTGAGCTTGATATCCTCCAACCGGCTCAGGACCTCGGCCACCCCGCCGTACCCGACCTTCTGGGCGGTGTTTTTGCGGTCCCAGAAGGTGACGTTTTCCAGATATTTTATGGGCAGCGAACCGCCGCGCCAGCCGAAGTAGATGCCGACCACCTGGCGGGCTTGGGCTCCGCTGGTCTTGGCCAGATAGGCTTCGGTATCGCTCAGGTCGGCCAGCACGCCGCGGAAGGTATTGATGTTAGGATCACCGGGCGCGGCGCTATGCTTCCAACCGTGCACGAATACCACCATCAGCAGATCGCGGGTCCCAGCCTCGGTCTCGAGTTTCGACAGGACATCGCGCATCTGTCTGCGGTCCCAGAGCTGGCCCTGATCGTCGAATTCAATGAACCCAAGCAGGTAGCTGGAGCCGTTGTCGCCGGGCAGTTGTTGCAGCGCGTAGGCTTCGCACTCCGGCGTGGGTTTCGGCTTCGGGCTGACACAGACGTCCGGGTGGACAGTGCGGTATTGCATGTGCGGGGCGCAGGCCGTCACGGCCAGCAGTGTAAGAGCAATGGTTGCGATTGATACGGCTGTGTGTTTCATAGACTTCCGCTCCCTCCCGTATCCCTCTGACGCGTCGGAACCGATGCTTACGGAAATAGTACGCCGGTACGGGTCATCGGACAAGTCGAATCTGGCCGCGCGCCGCCGCGTAACGATTCACTGCCGACCACGATCCTCACGAACCACCTTACCTGATACGCCATGACCTGTCGGTGATCCCTGGCGCCTCAATCCTCCTACACATACGCATGGGCGGCGTACTGTTGGACCATCCGATGGGTATTGAAAAATGATGCATTGAACGCGATCGATTGCCGCATGATATCGGTCCATCGCTCGCGGTCCTGATAAAACATCGGGACAATGACCCGTCGCAACTTATGATACAGCTCTTCGCTATCGCGGCCGTCCGTCAAGTTCGAATCGGAGCGATCCATGACGGCAGGCCCGATAGCCCATCCCGTCACACCCTCGATGTGGCCCTCGACCCACCAGCCGTCCAGGATGCTGAAGCTCGGGACCCCGTTATGCGCAGCCTTCATACCCGAGGTTCCGGACGCCTCCAGCGGACGCAAGGGGGTGTTCAGCCAGAGGTCCACCCCGGAAGCCAGGAGCCGGCCCAGTTCCATATCGTAGTTCTCCAGGTAGACAATCGTCACCCGATCCTTGAGCTGTCGGGCGAACTGAACCACGCGCCGAATCAGCTCCTTGCCGGGACCATCCTTCGGGTGCGCCTTCCCTGCAAAGATGAATTGCATCGGGCCTGCCGTGGCGGCAATATCCGCCAACTGACCGGGATCGGAAAAGAGCAGGTCGGCCCGTTTGTACAACGTGGCTCGTCGCGCAAAACCGATGGTAAACACATCGGGCTTGAGAGTCATATGAGTCCGCCGGTTCACCTCGTCGATCAGCCGTGCCTTGGCCTCGACATGGGCCTCCCATATCTCGCTCTTCGGGATGCTGATGGCATAGCGAAGCGAAAAGGGGTCATCGATCCACCCGGGAATGTGACGATCATACAACTTCCTGAAGCTGTCGCAACTCCACGTGAATGAGTGAACGCCGTTGGTAATGGAATCGATGGGGTAGCCGGGGAACATCTCCCGGGAAATCTCTTCGTGCCGTTTCGCCACCCCGTTGACATACTGACTGAGATTCAACGCGAGCAGCGTCATGTTCATGCGCTCCCGTCCGCCCAGCATCCGTATCAGTTCCAGCGACACGAACTCCCCGAGGACACTCTGTACAAGATCATACGAGAACTGATCGTGACCGGCCGAGACGGGTGTATGCGTCGTGAAGACGCAGCGCTCTCTGACACCCTGAAAATCCCACACGCCAATGCCGGCTTCTCGGTGTTCGCGTAAGAGCTCCAGGGCCAGCAGGCTGGCATGGCCTTCGTTCAGGTGGAATCGTTGTAACTTGGTGTATCCCAACGCTCGGAGCATCCGAAGGCCTCCTATACCCAGGATAATCTCCTGAGCCAGACGGTATCGCTCGTCCCCGCCGTAGAGAAACGAGGTCAGTTCCCTGTCGGACGGCATGTTCTCATCCACGTTCGTATCCAGCAGGATCAGAGGAACTGAGTACCCGGCGCAGCCCTTGATATCGTATTGCCAGCCCCTCACGATGATAGACCGGTTTTCTATCGGCACAGCAACGGTAACCGGCAGCGGGCGCACAAAATGGGAAGGTTCCCATACGACAGGAATTTCTTGCTGGTTACCCCATTCATCCAGTCTCTGATCAAAGTACCCCTTGGCATACAGGAGGCTCACGGCCACCATCGGGATCTTGAGATCGGCGCAGGACCGTAAAGTGTCCCCGGCCAGTACGCCCAAGCCACCGCTGTACGTCGGCATACGGGGATCTACCGCGACCTCCATCGAGAAATAGGCAATGCGTCTGGTGGAATCGGCTTGGCCGGGGGCTTGAATCGGGTACTGTTCGGCATACTTCCCGGGATCGGCCAGGAAGGTCTGCTTGCAGAGATCAGAGCAGAAGGCGTAGGTCTTGCTCTGGTGCGAGACGACGAAGCCCTCCTCGATACGGGCCGCCATCCCGCACACCGGATCTTTGGCAATATCCGTCACACGAACACCCCCTTCCCGTCCTCACCCGGGCCTTCAGGCCCCTGCTCGTGCAGGGCCTCAGTCATCACCCGCCACTGAACCCACGCGCCAAAAGGATGGCATGCGCTTCCTCCTGGATACGGCGCAGGTGATCCCGGCCCTTGAAGCTCTCCGCATAGAGCGCGTAGCCCCAGACCGCGCCGGCAATGGTCTTCATGACGACTCTCTTCTGCCTCTCATTACACTGATCGGGGCTTCTTTGTGTACTGGTTGCCGGCTTCGTCCGGACTCCATCGCCAATCGCGAATCTCGGGCATGTCATCGCCGTGCTCGACGATATAGGCCCTATGCTCGATCCGCCTATCGCGCATCGCCTGCTTCACGTGAGCCGCGCGATAGCCCAGCCCCGGCGCCCGGTCGATCACGTCCATCACCAGGTGGTAGCGATCCAGGTCGTTCCTGACGACCATGTCGAACGGCGTTGTCGTCGTGCCCTCTTCTTTGTATCCCCGCACGTGGAGGTTCTTGTGGTTCGTCCGGCGATACGTCAGCCGATGGATCAGCCAGGGGTAGCCGTGGTAGGCGAAGATGATCGGCTTGTCGGTGGTGAAGAGCGTGTCGAACTCGCTGTTCGTGAGCCCGTTGGGGTGTTCCTCGCTGGGCTGGAGCCGCATCAGATCCACAACGTTCACCACACGGATCCGCAACTCGGGCAGGTGCTGACGGAGCAGGCGTACCGCTGCCAGCGTCTCCAGTGTCGGCACGTCGCCGGCGCACGCCATCACCACGTCGGGCGCGACGTCCTTGTCGTTGCTCGCCCACTCCCAGATTCCGATTCCGGCCGTGCAGTGTTTGATCGCGGCGTCCATGTCAAGATACTGTGGCGCCGGCTGCTTGCCGGCCACGACCACGTTGACGAAGTTTCGGCTTCTGAGACAGTGGTCCATCACCGAAAGCAGACTGTTCGCGTCGGGAGGCAGGTAGACCCGAATCACATCGGCCTTCTTGTTCACGACGTGGTCGATGAAGCCCGGGTCCTGGTGGGAGAAGCCATTATGGTCCTGCCGCCAGACGTGGGAGGTCAGAAGGTAGTTGAGCGAGGCGATCGGCGCGCGCCAGGGAATTTCGTTGCACACCTTCAGCCACTTGGCGTGCTGGTTGAACATCGAGCCCACGATGTGGATGAACGCCTCGTAGCAGGAGAAGAGGCCGTGGCGTCCGGTGAGGAGATAGCCTTCAAGCCACCCCTGGCAGGTGTGCTCACTCAGGATCTCCATCACGCGGCCGTCGGGCGCGAGGTGATCGTCCTCGGGCACGCGGTCGCCCATCCAGGCCCGGTCCGTCGCCTCAAAAAGGGCGGAGAGGCGGTTTGACGCGGTCTCGTCGGGACCAAATACCCGAAAGTTCCGACTGTCCCTGTTGAGCTTCATGACGTCGCGCAGGAAGCCTCCGAGCACACGTGTGGCTTCCCCGAACACAGCGCCGGGGCGAGGAACCTCGACGGCATACCCGCGGAAGTCCGGGAGCTTGAGCTCCTTGAGCAGCAGGCCGCCGTTGGCGTAGAGGTTGGATCCCATGCGGCGCCGGCCTGTCGGCGCAAGCTCGACCAGCTTCGGGATCAGTGTTCCGCGCGCATCAAACAACTCCTCGGGCTTGTAACTTTTCATCCAGTTCTCGAGGAGCTTGAGATGCTCCGGCTTCTCCGCAAGCTCGGCCAACGGCACCTGGTGTGACCGCCACGACCCTTCGGTCTTCTTGCCGTCGATCTCCTTTGGACCCGTCCACCCTTTGGGAGTTCTGAGGATGATCATCGGCCAACGGGAGCGACGCGGGATTCCGTTGTCACGGGCCTCGCGCTGAATCGCCCGGATCTCAGCGATCACCGTCTCGAGCGTCGCCGCCATCATCTGATGCATACTCGCAGCGTCATCGCCCTCGACGACGTGAGGCCGGTACCCATAGCCGACGAACAGGCTCTCCAGCTCCGCGGGAGTGATTCGGGCCAGCACAGTCGGGTTGGCGATCTTGTAGCCGTTCAGATGGAGGATAGGCAGAACCGCGCCGTCGTGAACGGGATTGAGGAACTTGTTCGAGTGCCAGGCCGTGGCCATGGGCCCCGTTTCGGCCTCGCCGTCGCCCACCACACAGGCCACGATGAGGTTGGGGTTGTCAAAGGCCGCGCCGTAGGCGTGTGAGAGGGCATAGCCCAACTCGCCGCCTTCGTGGATCGAGCCGGGAGTTTCGGGAGCGGCGTGGCTGGGAATCCCGCCGGGGAACGAGAACTGCCTGAAGAGCTTCTGCAGACCCTGCACGTCCCGGGAGATGTTCGGGTAGATTTCGCTGTACGTCCCTTCCAGGTAGGTATTCGCGACCACGCCAGGGCCGCCATGGCCCGGGCCGGTGATAAAGATCATGTCGAGGTCGTGCGCTGTGATCATCCGGTTGAGGTGCGCGTAGATGAAGTTCAGGCCCGGCGTCGTCCCCCAGTGCCCGAGCAGCCTCGGCTTGACATGCGCCGGCCTGAGCGGCTCCTGAAGCACTGGATTGGCAAGGAGATAGATCTGGCCCACGGACAGGTAATTTGCCGCGCGCCAGTAGGCGTCGATGGCATGAAGCTCGGCGGGGGAAAGCGGACCATCCATTGTTGCCTCCTTCCTTACGAGGTTCACTTCAGCGCACGTCGACCGTTGTCGCGGGGGGGGCACAACATCGCGGCGTGTCGACACCAGTTGCCAGGTAGGATCGAATGCTGCGCCGGTGGCTTGGTTGTTGCGGCGAGGCTACATGTGCATATTCTTCACTCGCCGCCCCCCTCGCACACCTGCACCGTCTCCCGCGCGATGATCTGCTCCTCGTCGGGCGAGATCGCGTAGCCGGCGATAGGCGCGGCATCCGCGCTGATCCGCCCGTCCACACCGGCCGCCCGCCTGTTGAGCGCAGGATCAATCCGAAGGCCGAACCACTGCAGCCCGTCGCAAATGCGGCGACGAATCTCCGGCGAGTTGGCCCCGATCCCGCCCGTGAAGACGACCGCCTGGGCCCCGCCGAGGGCGGCAAGATACGCGCCCACATACTTGCGAGCGCGGTAGCAAAACACCTCGATGGCCAGGCGCGCGCCCGCGTGATCCGCCTCCCGCGCAAGGAGCGTCTGCATGTCAGGGCTCAGTCCGGACAGCCCAAGCAGCCCTGACCTCGTGTTCAGCCAGTCCTCTACCGTATTGATTCCCACACCTTCCATCCTCGATAGGTGACCCACCAGCGCCGGATCGATGTCGCCGGCTCGGGTCCCCATGACCAGGCCTTCGAGCGGCGTGAAGCCCATCGAGGTATCCACTGAGCGTCCGCCCTCGATGGCGGCTGCGGAGCAGCCGTTCCCGAGATGCAACGCGACGATCCTGGCCTGCTCTGGGCGGGTCCCGGTCAGCTCACCAAACCGCCAGAGGGTCCACTGGTACGAGAGGCCGTGGAAGCCGAAGCGACGTACGCCGTGCCGTTGTACAAGGTTCTCCGGGATGGCGTAACGCCACGCCCGATCGGGCAGGAAGGCATGAAAGGCCGTGTCGAACGCCCCGACCATCGGCACGCGCCACCCGAGCAGCGCCCGCGCGGCCCGGACGCCGGCGAGACTCGCTCGATTGTGCAACGGCGCCAGTTCCTCCAGCTCCTCGAGTGTCTTCAGGACCGACGCGTCGATGAGTACCGAGCGCGTGAATCGCGTTCCGCCATGAACGATCCGGTGCCCTACCGCCTCGATCCGCGAAAGGCCAAGGGCGCCCGTCAGCTCCTGAAGGAGGCGTCGGACACCGCCCGCGTTGTCGTCCACGGCGATCGCCTGCCGCAGGGCACCCGCCTCAGTACGCAGCACCATCACAGGCTCCTCCGGAACGCCTCCGACCGAGCCCTCCGCCAACACTCGTACGGCTACGGGCTTATGGTCATTCGTCACGTCGAACACTCGACACTTCACGGAAGAGCTGCCGCAATTCACCGCAAGGACGATCATTCCCGGATTCCTGCGGGGAGCCTCCCCGTGATCCTCGTCGCCAAGCCGTTCACAGGAGTGATTGCACCGGTGCAAGGCCATCCCGCACAAGCCGAGGCAGGAGGAAATGGCTCCTGACGTGCGCACGGCCTTCGTCTCGAGCTTGAAGGCTTGGGCAAGGGTCAAAGGAGCCGGGTGGGTGTCCGCACGCAGACAGGTGGAACGACAAACCGGCTGAGACTTATGTCGTCATGCATAGATCGGCAGTTGCGCCATAACGCGGCAACTGAGCGGCGAGAGGTCTCACTCCCGGCTGAGGACAACGAGGACGGGGCGATCGGCTGACTTTAACACACTCTCTGCCACTGAACCCAGGAGCAGGTGCTTTATCCCGGAATGGCCATGGGATGCCATCACAATGAGGTCCGCCCCCTGGGTTCTGGCGTCCTGGCAGATCGCCTCCTGGATCACTCCCGGGGCCTCGACCACCCGTATCTCCGTTGTCACCCGCCCCTCTGCACGGGCCTCCTCAGGCACAAGCGCTTCCAGCGAGGAAAACAGCGAATCCCGGAGAGCGGCCCGCTGCTCAGCAAGCGGTTTCCCAGGCATGCGCTGGGCGTAAACCGAGGACGGTATCCCAGACAGATCAATCGCGTGCCAAAGGATAACGGTGCCGCCCAGTCCTGCCAGGACGGCATAGGCATGGGGGATGGCGGAGTTGCCGGTTGGGGAAAGATCTGTGGTCACCAGCACTTTCCGATACGTTGGTATCATAGTATGTTACGTCCTCCCGTCAAGCAAGTTATATTACCATTCGCTCACTGACATTGGGGAAATCGGCTCGACAACTCTATAGCATGCCTCTCACGCTTAATACCGAGGCAATTTTCTTAATTTATAACCCTCTTCGGGCAGCCTGTCAATAGTCGATCATTGAGGCGGAACAATTCGTCCTCAAAATCGCGTCCGCGATCTCGCAGAATCTCCGGCTCCTGTAGCGGCATCGGTCTTCCCTCTCTGTTCCTCGTGTCCCCTACTTTACCTCATCGACTACGACCATGTTATGTCCGGTCGTAGTCCAGTGAGTACTCGCAATAAGCACGATCCGGTCTCCGGGGCGAAGCAGGTCTTGATTGCGAGCCCAGTTGAGCACGCGCCTCAGCAGTTCGCCGGTATGACGATTTATGTGCGCTAATTTTTGCAATTCAGTACTGGTCAGCTCAACGGTCAGTCCACCCACTGTCGATGCTGAGCGCCGATCTGCGCGAGCTTCGCTTTCATCTCGTCGAGGCAGCGCACCTCGCATTCGTCCACCGGCCTGCCGATCTCGACGCGGTGGAGAATCTTGATGGTCAGCGCGACATCCGGTCGATTGCCGCGTTCGGGAGCAAAATGAATCGCGTGGTCGAAGATCTGAATGTCGTATCGGGAGGGACGCTCGACCTTGGGCATGATCCACTCGGCGATCTGGCGAAGATGCTCGAAAATCGCCTTGCACTTCTCGCATCCGGCGGAAGGCCGATCCTCGTGGGCATGGGCGCCGTTCAGCACCAGATCGAAGCCGACCTGCAACGGCCGATAGCCGGCCCCTGCAAGCTGCTCAGGCCACACCTCCCAGCAGACGCGATGCTCCCGGACGATCGCTTTCAGCCGCTCGATCGTTTCAGGCGCATCCGGCTCCGGTATACTTGTTTTGATTTGTTCTTCGTTTGCCATAGCTCGAACTCCCCAAGCCAACACGGTATGCCCGACCCGAACGACCACGTTCGGATTATAGAGTACAGGCTGGGAGATGCGATAGCCAATTTCCGCCCACCCCGCGAGAACGCAACCGACAGCAGAGCAATGGAACTTTGGCCGACAAACCGAAGTTAGCATAGAGCAAGACAAGAAATGGCGAGTCGCGTCGATACCGTGACAACTCACCCTGCTCACCGGCGCCGGTCCAGTCCCCCACCACCCTCGCTCTTTAACTCCGACTCGTCCTCTTCCTCGCCACTGCCGCGGTCCGGTCTGTGATCATGACCGCCGCAGCAACCCAGACCGAACCGATGCATCACCAGGAAAATTACACCCAGCACAATCCAGAGACCATAATTCTGAAAGAATCCCCACATCGCACTCCCTCGCATCCCTTATTCATATTCGACCATTATCAGGAGGAAAGGCGGCTCTCGCAACGAGAGCCGCCTTTCCGGAGCCTTTCAGGTCGGCTCAGTGCGCTACTTTGACTTTGTGACGACCACAGCGGTAGGCTCCCACTCATGCTCACCTTCTTGGGGACCACCAACTGTGAAGCTGTGTGTCGACACTTCCACTTTGTCGCCTCGCTTCAGGTTAGCCAATGCCCTTGCAGCCTGCCCCTCGACCCTGAAAGTCAGCAGCATCTTCTCACCCTGAGGCTTCATCACCAGGATCATCGCAGTGGGGTCTACCGAGATCACCTCACCCTTGATCGTCGCTGCCCCGTGGGCCGCAAAAGCCACTCCGCCAAAGGCGAGCGTCGCCAGGATGGCCACAAAGGCTCCTGCCACTTTGTTCCGCATCGACATTCACCTCCTTCCACGCCATCGAATCGATCCATCGTCAAGATACCCATACCTCATAGAATCCGGAAACCCTAGTTCCGGAGGAATTCCCACATTGTGCTTGCATCACCTCCCCTCTGGAGCCTTTCAGGTCGGTTCAGTACGTTACTCTGACGTTGTCCCAACCTGAGGGTAAGGCGCCAACTCATGCACACCTTCTTTGAAACCACCGAGTATGAGACTATGTCCCAGTGGGGTCGTGGCGCCTCGCATCAAGTCACTCACAGCCCCTGCAGTCCGTTCTTCGACGTTGAAGATCGGCATCGTCGACTCACCCGCAGGCTTTATCGTCGGAGTCATTGCGGATGGGCCTACCGAGATCGTCGGCCCGCTGATCGTCACGTCGAACGCAAAAGCGACCCCGGCAAAGGAGACGGCTGCCAGGATGACGGCAAACGCTCCTACCCCTTTTCTCCGCATTGAAACTCACCTCCTTCCGCACTATCGAACGAACCGATGTAGTTCTACGAAAAACACACCTGATCCACTCCAACGACCCTACCGCTAAAGGAATTCCCCTATTGTCCTTCTGTCACTTCCTTTCCTGTGTTGATGTGAGCCCGCAACTCGATCGAGCCTTACTTCACGACGACCTTGCCGCGAAGGTCAAACGGAGCTCCGCCGCGGGCCTCGGGAAGCATTGTGACGTGTGCACTGTACCCATAGGTGCCCGACTTTTCGAATTTCGCCCGCACGTCGCCTTCTTTGCTTGTGCTGAGCCGGACCCCTGTCTGCCAACTGCTGAAATCCAGGCTCACATGAGCGTTCTGATCAGTGGTGGCATCCACCCATATGACCTCTTCACCCCGGTTGACCGTCACAGTCGCAGGCTGAAGATCACTGTCGGTGATCTTGACAGTCGCCGCGAGCGACAGCTCAACCCCGGTTACGAGGATTAGGGCGCTCAGCCCTCCCAAGATCGCTCCTAATTTTTGCATGATCTCTGCACTTCCTTTCCTTCGGCGATTCAACCCTTCAACCACTGGATCTCACGCTTCCTCTTTGGCCTCTTTGTTGTCGTCTACACTCAAAGAGGTCTCAAACCTCCGAACCTTCACCATCTCCTACGACTGAAGAGGGCAAGTTGGATGCCAAACGGCGCGTCAAAAATGGCATCATAACTTGTTGAAAGTACAGCGGTGATTTTGCGTCTCAATTGCTTGGCCTCAGTGTCCGCCATGATCCCTTGACATTCTGTCATTCGTGGCGAGAATGGGCTTTGAAGGAGCGACATTTTGTCAAGTGAAGCGGATCACTTAGGAGTGCTGGCGGGGTGATGAAAAGGGATCTCAGCGGGAGAGGAGTCTCTTTGGCGAGGCCGACAGCTTGATCGGGGTGAGTCCGCAGCAGTCTATCTGAATCGGAACCAGAGCAATGAGAATCTCGAGACCAGGAAAGGCACTGATAAGTTGTCAAAAGCGGCTCAAGTAATGATGCCGGCGGGACATTCGATCAAGCCAGTTCAGTCTCCCCTCGTTTCAGCTTGCGGTAGATGGTGCGGCTGGCAATTCCAAGCAGTTTGGCGGCCAGTTCCTTATCGCCCTTGGTCAGCCGCAGGGTCTCCTCGATCAACCGCAGTTCCACCTCGTCCAGCGGTGTGCCCAGCGGGATCGTCAAGGCCCGCTCCAGGGCCTTCCTCCGCTCAGTCGAAATGGCGGGAGGAAGGTCGTCGACGCTGATATTGGTCTCCCGGGCGAAGATCACGGCATGCTCAATGGCGTGTTCCAGTTCCCGAACGTTTCCCGGCCAGTTGTACTCCAAGAGACTCGCTAGCGCCGCATCCGAGAAGCCTGAAAGTGCCTTTTGGCTTTTTTGGGCATACCGACGCAAGAAATGCTCGGCGAGGAGAGGGATATCCTCTGGTCGTTCGCGTAGGGGTGGCAGAACAATAGTGACAACATCCAGCCGGTAGAGGAGGTCCTCTCGGAACTTCTTCTCCCTTACGCTCTGCCGAAGATCCTGGTTCGTCGCCGTCACTAGCCGGACATCGACCTTGAGGGTCTGCGTGCCTCCCAGCCGTTCGAACTCGCCTTCCTGGAGGACCCTGAGGAGTTTCGCTTGCGTTGTCAAACTCAGGTCCCCGATCTCGTCCAAAAACATCGTGCCTCTATTCGCCAGCTCAAATCGCCCAGCTTTCCTGGTCAGCGCGCCGGTGAATGCACCCTTTTCGTAGCCGAAGAGCTCGGATTCCAGGAGGGTTTCTGGCAGGGCGGCGCAGTTGACCTTGATGTACGGCCTCTCACGCCTTGGACTGAGGCGATGGACCAGATTCGCAATGAGCTCCTTCCCTGTACCGCTCTCCCCTTGGATCGTGACGGTGGCCTCGCTGCCCGCCACCTGTTCCACCAGCCCCAGGACCCGGCCCATGGCAGCACTGATCCCAACAATCCGGTCTTTCTCTTCTACTTCATCCAGTTTGCGCTGCAAGACCTTAGCCTGCGTGCTCAGTCTCTGCTTTTCAAGGGCCTTCTCCACAGTCTTCAACAGATTGAAGCGGCTGAAGGGCTTCGTGACGACGTCATAGGCCCCCTGTTTCATTGCCGTCACCGCGTCGTCGATCGTCCCGTGGCCGGTGATAATGATGACCTCAACGTCGGGGACAAGCAGCCTTGCGGCTTTCAGGAGTTCAAGTCCGGCCAGTCCCGGCATTTTCAGGTCCAAGAGGGTCACATTCACCGGCTTGTTTCGCAGTTGGTCCAAACCCTCTTGCCCGTCCGCAGCAAGGATGACCGCATGCCCTTCCTTGGCCAATGCTTTCCCCAACGCCTCCCGAAGGGCCTGGTCATCATCAACGACGAGGATCACATTTTGCTCGGTCATGCCCTGCCTCGGTCCTCTTCGCCTTCGCCAAGGGGCAGGCTGATGGCGACCACGGTCCCGCTCCCGGGGCGGCTTGAGCAGTGGATCTGCCCGCCGTGGGCCTCGACGATCTCCTTGGCGATCGCCAGACCAAGCCCTGTCCCACCCGCCTTCGTCGTGAAGAAGGGTTCAAAGATCTTCTCCAGGTGGTCGGCAGGGACGCCGGGACCCTCGTCGGCAAAGGCGATCTCGACGCGGCCGCCGGTCTTTTTTGCAGATACAGTCACCAACCCTCCGGACGGCATCGCTTCGAAAGCGTTGCCGAGCACATTGATGAATGCCTGTCTGAGCTGGTTTCTGTCAACCAGCACGAGGGGAATCCCGGGATCGATCCGTACTTCGATCTTGACCTGCCGCTTCCCCATCTCGCCCCGGAGAAGGTCGCAAAGACTCTCCAGGAGCTCTCCAAGCGATTCGGTAGCAAGCTTAGGTTCCGGAAGCCTCGCCAGCCGCAGATAGCTTTCGGTCACCTCCGTCAGGCGCTCGATTTCAACCTTGATCGAACTCACCAAACCCTTCGCTTGATCCGCCGGGGGCGCGGAACCAGCCGCGATCTCATCCTCCAGCAACTCAAGGTTCAGGCTGATGGAGCTGAGAGGGTTTCGGACCTCATGCGCAACCTTGGCGGCCAGTTTCCCCACCATGGCAAGACGCTCCGAGTGGAGCAGCCGTCGCTGGGTATCGCGCAGATGCTGATATGCCCGCTCCAGGCTGGCCTGTCGCTCTGCGAGCTGGACGTTGAGCGTCTCTGCCTTCTGCCGAGCCAGCCGCTCTCGATCCGACAGTAGGCCGAGGGCCGTGCCAAGGAAGATCATGAGGCTCACCCGAGCAGGGAGGTGGCCCGGATGAGGGTAGGACGGCGGACTTAACAGATCGGCCCCAACGTAGAGGGCCCCCGCTGTGATGGAAGCGGACAAGGCCACGCGGGAGCCAAAATAATAGGCGTCCAGAGCAATCAAAAGATAGTACAGGAGATAGAAATGGCTGTCGAGGCCGCCCGTGAACCAGATAAACACGAACACGAAGGTCAGATCGATGTAGGTGGTCCAGATGAAGATCGTGCGGACTCTTTCGGGCCAGAGTCGAACAGATGCAAAGAGGAGCGCTTTGTAGATGAGGAAACCGACAAAGAGGGGCGCAAGATGCCGGCCATGTTCGGGCCTTACCGGGACGAGAAATAGCGCAATCAGGCCCCCGATCAAGCTGAGCGACCTGAGCGTTCCGTAGGCCAGCTCATCCGGTCCAAGGCGGGATCTCGTGATCCGGTCAATGAGAGCCATCGACATCCTGTCTGCTACACGTTATCCTACGCCTGGTCCTCCCCACTGGACAGCAGCAGATTTCTAAATGTAACGTCATTAGCCGTCATTCCCGCGAAAGCGGGAATCCAGAACTCCTCTTATTTCCTGGATTCCGGCTCGCGCCCGCGATGCGGCCCCCGACCTGATCGGGGGCGAAATGACGTCGGAAAATATGCAGCGAATTTTGGATACAGGTTACTAACGTTCCCCTTCGCCGTGAACAGTCGGTGGCGCGCCGGGTTGCGGAAGCTGGCGGCTGCGCCACATCTCGTAGATCACAGGGATGATGACCAGGGTCAGGATGGTCGAGGTGACCATGCCGCCGATCATCGGGGCGGCGATCCGTTTCATGACATCCGCCCCTGCCCCATGACTCCACATGATCGGCAGCAGGCCGGCCATGATGGCCATCACCGTCATCATCTTCGGGCGCACCCGCATGACCGCCCCCTCGATGATCGCCTCGTACAGATCCCGGGCGCCGGTCATCTTCCCTTCTCGCGCCCGCCGCTCATACACCTCGTCCAGATAGACGATCATCACGACGCCGGTCTCGGCCGCCACCCCGCCCAGCGCGATGATCCCCACCCAGACCGCCACGCTTAAATTATAGCCCAGCAGATACAGCAGCCAAATCCCGCCTACCAGCGCAAACGGGACCGACAACAGCACGATCAGACACTTGGCCAGCGAACCGAAATTGAAATAGAGCAGGACAAAAATGATGAGCAACGTCAACGGGATGACGTATTTGAGTCGCTCCTTCGCCCGCTCCATATACTCGAACTGGCCGCTCCAGATGAGGTGGTATCCTGAAGGAAGTTCTACCTTCTCCGCCACGACTCGCTGGGCCTCGGCAACATAGCCGCCGATATCCCGCCCGACGACATCGACATAGACGTAGCCGACCAGTTCGGCGTCCTCGCTCCGGATCAGGGTGGTGCCGCTCGAGAGCTTCAGATCGACAAGTTGCGTGATCGGGATTTGAGGACCCATCGGGGTCGACACCAGGACACGCCTCAGATCATCCAGGCTGTCGCGGAGCCCCCTGAAATACCGGACATTCACCGGGAACCGCTCACGCCCCTCGATTGTGGTCGTGACGGTGCTGCCGCCGATGGCGGTCTCGATGACGTCTTCTACATCCGTCACGGTGAGGCCGTATCGGGCGATCTCGTCCCGCTTGATCTTGAAGTCGAGATAGTAACCGCCCGCCGTACGCTCGGCAAAGACGCTTCGCGTCCCCCGGACAGGCTTGAGCGCCGTCTCGATCTCCTGTCCTATTCGCTGGATCATCTCCAGCTTTGTACCAAGTACCTTGATCCCGACGGGGGTCCGGATCCCCGTGCTGAGCATGTCGGTCCTCGCCTTGATCGGCATCGTCCAGGCGTTGGTCACGCCGGGGATCTGAAGGGCGTTGTCCAACTCGTCGATCAGCCTCTCCACGGTCAGCCCCTTCCGCCACTCCTCCTCCGGCTTCAGGTTGATGACGGTCTCGATCATTTCTAAGGGCGCCGGGTCCGTGGCGCTGGTCGCGCGACCCCCCTTGGCGAACACTGACTCGACCTCCGGGAAGTGCTTGATGATCCGATCCTGGATCTGGAGGAGTTGGGAAACCTGAGTGATCGACGCACCAGGGAGGGTAACCGGCATGTACAGGAGCGTCCCCTCGTAGAGCGGCGGCATGAACTCGCTGCCCAGCCTCATGAAGACAGGGATGGTGAGGAGCAGCGAGAGCACCGCAACGGCGATCGTGGTCTTCCGCCATTTGAGAACAGCATGGACGATCGGGTTATAGACCCAGATCAGGAACCGGCTGATCGGATTCTTGTGTTCCGGATGGATCTTGCCGCGGATCAGCAGGATCATCAGGAGCGGTACGAGTGTCACCGAGAGGAGGGAGGAGAAGAACATGGCGAAGGTCTTGGTGAAGGCCAACGGCCTGAAGAGCCGCCCCTCCTGGGCCTGCAGAGTGAACACCGGGATGAAGGAGACGGTAATGATCAGGAGCGAATAGAACAGCGGCTTACCCACCTCCTTGGCCGCCTCAATGATGATCCGGTTTCGGTCATCTCCTGGAGCGGCATGCTCCAGGCGCTTGTGGGCATTCTCGATCATCACGATGGCCGCATCGATCATAGCTCCGATGGCGATGGCGATCCCGCCTAACGACATGATATTCGAACCGAGTCCGATGTAGTTCATGGCGACGAACGACATGAGGATGGCGATCGGCAGGGTGAGAATCGCCACCAGGGCGCTGCGGAAGTGAAAGAGGAAGAGAATGCTGACGACGCTGACAATCAGACTCTCTTCCAACAGCTTTTCCTTAAGGGTGGCGATGGAGCGGTGAATCAAGTCGGATCGGTCGTAGGTAGTGACGATCCTGACGCCCTCCGGCAGCGAGGGCGTGATCTGCCGAATCTTGTCCTTGATCCGCTGAATCACGTCCAGCGCGTTCTCGCCGTACCGGATCACGACGATCCCGCCGGCCACGTCACCCTGGCCGTTCAGATCGGCGACGCCGCGGCGGATGTCGGGCCCAAGACCGACCCGCCCGATGTCCCGGACCAGGATCGGGATGCCCCGTTCGTCGGTCCCGACAACAATCGCCTCGACGTCTTTGATCGACTTGATATAGCCGAGACCCCGGACCATATACTCTCGTCCGGTAAACTCCACCACCCGGCCGCCGGTATCGTTGTTCCCCTTCCGGATCGCCTCGATCACCCGCTCCAGATGGAGCTTGAACCCGAGCAGGGTGGCGGGATCGATCGTGACCTGGTACTGCTTGACGAAGCCGCCAACCCGCGCTACTTCGGCCACGCCGGGGACCGACAGGAGCCAGTGGTGCACGTACCAGTCGTTCAGCGTCCGAAGTTGGGCCAAATCGTGCCGGCCTGTCTCGTCTACCAGGGCATATTCAAACCCCCAGCCCACGCCGGTCGCATCCGGTCCCAGAATCGGGGTCGCACCATCGGGCAATCGGTCCTGCACCCCCTGCATATACTCGAGCACCCGAGTCCGGGCCCAGTACAGATCCGTGCCATCCTGGAAGATGACATAGACAAACGAGATGCCAAAGAAGGAAAACCCGCGGACCACCTTCACCTTGGGGGCTGACAGGAGCGCCACCACAATCGGATAGGTGATCTGGTCTTCTACGAGGGTCGGGCTTCGCTCTGCCCACTCCGTTTGGACGATGACCTGGACGTCGGACAGGTCGGGGATGGCATCCAGGGGCGTATTCCCAATGGCCCAGAGGCCCCAGGCGATGGCAAAAAGGGTAAAGAGGCCGATGATGAATCGGTTAGTGGCGCTCCACTCGATCAACCGCGAGATCATCGAATAACCCCCGTACTGGGCGCAGCAAGCAGCGCCCCTACAATGCATTGCGCCTGAAACGCCTGGGGTGGGCGACAGGTGACGACGCGTCGTCGATGGCAGGCGAAGCACGGACAGCGCAGCCTGTCGGCGCCGATTCGAGCCGCACAAGGACGTGCGGCAAGATTAAGCGAAGTCACCTGTCGCCCGCCTTACGCATCGTATGCCTCGCATTGGGCGCGGTAAACCGCGCCCCTACAACTACCGCACCTGACACGCCTGGGCTGGGCACGACATCAACAGCCGCCTGTGTAGGGGCGCAATTCATTGCGCCCGCTTTCCCATCTCCATGCCGGGCATGCCACCCATCCCGCCGACTGCCGTCTTAAGCTGGCTCTCGGAGTCGATCAGGAAATTCGCTGAGGTCACCACCCGCTCGCCGGCCGATAGGCCGGCCAGAATCTCTGCGTAACCCTCCACCCTGGCGCCCACCTTTACATCCCGCGGCTCGAAGGTCCCCTGCCCCTTATCGATAAAGACGAGCTGTCTCGTCCCGCTGTCGAGCAGTGCCTCATCGGGAACGACGAGGCGCTTACCCAAAGGAATCTTCAGCTCGACGTTGGCGTACATCTGAGGCTTCAGCTTCCAATCCTTCGTATTGGGAAACTCGAACCGGACCTTGACGGTCCGCGTTTTCTCTGTCAGAACCGGGTAGATGTAGCTCACCTTGCCATGAAAGACCTCGGCGGGGTACGAGGCCAGTGTCACGCTGGCCGCCTGGCCACGCTTGACCAGAGGAACTTCGTATTCGTAGATCTCCCCGTGGACCCAGACGGTGGACAGATCGGCAACCTTATAGAGAGTTTCGCCGGGCATCACCTTTTTGCCGCGTAACGCCATCTTTTCGATGACGACCCCATCGATCGGCGAGTAAATCGTCAAGCTCTTGCGGGGCGTCCCGCTTCGTTCAAGAGCGGCAATCTCCTCGTCGCTGATATCCCAGAACTGCAGACGCCGCCTCGCCGCCTTGACCAATGTCTCCCCTCCGGACGCGATGTCTGTGAAGCGGCTCTTGGCCAGCGTCTCCCTCGCCCGCAGCGCCTGCAAGTACTCCTCCTGGGTCGAAACCAGATCCGGACTGTAAATGGTGAGGAGCGGCTGGCCCTTCCTGACAGGTTCCCCGGTGAAGTTGACCAGCAGATTCTCGATCCACCCCTCGATCTTGACATTGACGTCGGCCAGGCGTCGCTCATCGAACTCGACGACGCCGACCGTCCGGATCGTCCGCTCAATCGACCGGTGCTCGACTACACCCGTCTTCAGCCCGATCAACTGCTGGCGCTCCGGACTGACCATCACGGCCCCCGGCGCCATTCCCATCTCGCCGGCAGCCTTCTGCGGTTCCTGCGAGGCCAGCATCGACATACCCTCGTGTCCGGCGCGCTCGCCTTTTTCTTGGGACTGGGCGAGCGGCTC
The DNA here is from genome assembly GCA_003104975.1 of Candidatus Methylomirabilota bacterium. Lineage (NCBI taxonomy): Bacteria > Methylomirabilota (SeqCode) > Candidatus Methylomirabilota bacterium. Next base: position 456,842 of record PQAM01000010.1, on the reverse strand, counting down.
CCGAGGGGGCGGCGTCCTGTCGCTAAGCCGCTCCTGGAGACGCATCCCGCCATCGTACCAGACGACGAAGATGGCGCCGGCCGCGGCGATCAGGACAGTCGAAGCGATAACCCACTGTGTCCTCTGTTGCATCATTCCTCCCTCAATTTCTCTCCTCGTATCCTACACTGGGCGCGATAAATCGGCCCCCACAACTCCCGCACCTGACACGCCTGGGCTGGGCACGACATCAACAGCCGCCGGCGTAGGGGCGGCAATTCATTGCGCCCACATCGAGCCTCGTACTGTGTCTCCTCGTATCCTGCACTGGGCGCGATCAATCGCGCCCCCACAACTCCCGCACCTGACACGCCTGGGCTGGGCACGACATCAACAGCCGCCGGCGTAGGGGCGGCAATTCATTGCGCCCACATCGAGCCTCGTACTGTGTCTCCTCGTATCCTGCACTGGGCGCGATCAATCGCGCCCCTACGACATACTCCACTTTACTGAACGGGGGCGCCGACGACCCACTCTAACCGCGCCAGACTTGTCTGGTACTCTGCCAGCGTCCGATAGTACTCCTTCTCAAAATTAAACAGCGTCACCTGGTTATCCAGCATCGTAAGAAAATCGACCTTGCCCACCTGGTAGCCGGCAACCGCCGAATCCAGGGAGAGACGTGCCTGAGGGATCAGGCCGGTCTCCAGCAGGTCAATGAGCTTGCTCCCTTTTTCGATATCGGCCGCCAGTTCTTTAACCAGCGAGAACACCTCGTTCCTGGCAGCCTGATACTGCTCCTTGGCCGAGTTGATTAACGCTGAGGTCTCTGCGACCTGCCGGTCCTGCTTGGTCCTGAAGTAGATCGGGATGTTGATCGAAAATCCCGCTGAGAAGAAATCGGATCGCTTGGCTATAGCGGAGTCTTCGCGAAAGGCGTAGCCCAGGCTCATCGTGAGATCCGGGAAGTATCGCTTCCTGGCCAGCGCGTTGGCCGCCTTGCTCCGCTCGATCTCCTCAGCAAGTCCTTTGAGCAGAGGCCGGTTCTCCAGGGCCCTGGCCTGGAGCTCCTTTAGGTCGATCGACGCCTCGGCCTTCGACACCTCCTCCGTCCGACCGAGGGGCGTCTGCGGGGGGCGGTTCAAGATCGCATTCAACCGAGCGCCCGCAGCCTGGCGACTCTGTTCCAGCCGGATCTGCTCATCCAGCAATTTCGACAGCTCCACCTGGGCCTTCAGGACGTCCTGTTGAATGCCCTTGCCGACGCTGTATTTGGTCTCAGCAATTTTGACGAATTCTCGCAGCAGCTCACGATTTTTCCCCACGATCTCCAGCGAGCGGTCGATAGCGTACAGGTCATAGAAAATCTCCTTGATCCGCCGCACAATCTCGTTTCGCTTATCGCGATACCCTTGGCCGATCGCATTGGCCTCCCGTTGGGCGATCTCGCTTCGCAGACCCAGCTTCCCGAAGTAGGGGAACGTCTGAGAGATGCCGAGCTTCTTCATCGTCATATCTTCCTGGGTAAAGGCGAACGAATTGGTGGGTAGGTTTTCAAGCTCAAAGCTCAGCATCGGATCATCAAGCGACCCTTCATGAGGAGGCCGTTCCTTAGCCGCATCCCATTTTTTTCCCTCGGTCCTGATCTCCGGATTCGCGGCCAGGGCCTCCTGGATGAGCGGATCAAGTCGAAGCAACTCTTCCGCCGTAGCCGCCGCTGCTCCCACCCCAACGTCCGCAATACCGGCAACAAGGATGAGCACACCGATTTTCAAGGTCATCGTCATTTCGACCTCCCCATTTTCACGCGCCATGCCACCGGCCACCCGACATCCGAATGCATCCGGACTTGCTTAGAAAATAGCCCGCATTTTCATGGTGCGCGGGTGGCCGATAGGCCATGATGATTCTATACATGACGACATAAGTCTCAGACAGTTCGTCATTCCGGGCTTGACCCGGAATCCAGTGCCTTTCTGGATTCCCGCTTTCGCGGGAATGACGGCTATTGTTACGTCTAATGACGTTACACATAGTCACGCTTCGAGCATCCGGCTGCAGCCGGGAAGCATCTACAGCGGTCCCTCAAGAGCACGCCAAGTCAGGCGTCGCCCTGATAGATAGAACTAAAGTGTACGGGCCTTCAGTTAGAGTATTGCGAAGCGCGGACGAGGAGGTTTCAGGAGAGAAAAAGCAGGAGCTTGTGGAACGATAATCAACGTTAGGGCGGCGAAGAGAACCAGGTTCCACGCGATCACGAGTTGAAAGACCTGGGGAAGATCAACGATGCATAGAACAGAGGGGGCGCCCATTGATGCGTGGTGTTGCCCGGCTACCCCGCACGGCATCATACACAATGCCACGGCGAGGCAAGCGATCAGAACAAACTTCATGGCGGTCTTTTGATGACCCATCACTCTCACGGGCTCGCTTCCCTTCACTTCGCTATAATATAGAGCCTCACCGCCTGAAAGAGCAAGGGTTATGCCAACACACAATAAACACCATATACCGATATCCTCTCGTTGTCAATGAAATCTATCGACGATGCGTTGTATGCATCAGCGGTATCATTCCACGTTCCCTGGTGATATACTATCCCATTATTGCTTAATTGCATTAATACCCCTAACGTCATGCCCGCAGTCCTTAAGCGGGAATCCATTGATGTTACTGGATACCCGCTCCCCGCTTAAAGCATGCCGGGACAAGCTTCGCGGGTATGACGGCTTATGTGCGTGAATTTTCGCAATTGAGTGCCATGGATGCAAATACTGTCACGACGGTACTCGGCAAGCTGAATTTTGAAATCTTCGTCCTGACGGCGGCTCATCAGAACCGACGCAGCGGCCAGATTGTATGCTGGGTCGTACCGGCGACCATCATCCCGCAGCTCCCCCGCATTCTGGTTGGGATCGGCCGGATGAGCTTTACCCGCGAACTGATCGAGATGAGCCAAGGCTTTGCGCTGAACCTGCTCGGAAAGGATCAATGGCCGTGGGTCGCGCACTTCGGCTTTCGGTCCGGTCGGGAAATCGACAAGTTCGCCGCACTCCCCCATGAACGCGGGGTCACGGGCAGTCCGATCTTGTCGGGAACGGTCGGCTACCTGGAGTGCCGGGTCAGGAGCGTATTTGACGCTGGGGCTGGCGCGCACCTCTTTTACCTGGCAGATGTCATTGAAGGAAGGATCGTCTCTGACCAAAGCCCGCTCTGCCTTCACGATCTACCTGAACTGTTGCCCCCTCAGGATCTTGCCACCATGCAGCGGCTCTTGGAGTACGATGCCCAGTGCAATCTCGCGCTCTTTTCAAAACACAGCCGCCGGCAACCCGCCTAGCCGGCGGCCTGTTGCCGGCGGCTGCCTCTTCGATATCCTTGGAGCCCGATCTGATCTCCTAGTGTGAATGGGAGCAGGTACCCTCCCACCCTGAGTGCTGGCCCTTCGGCTCATGACGCCATTCGACAAGTTCATGGAAGATTCCGTCAAAGTACGTCTTGAAGTCCGGGGCCACGTCCGCAACGGACAGGATACCGAGCAGTTTCTGCCCATCCTCGACGACGGGGAAGCGCCTGACCTTGCGCTGACCGAAGAGCCGCGCGGCCTCAGCCATTTCGAAGTCGGGGGCGATCGTGTAGGGATTCCTGGCCATAATCTCCTCGATTCGCGTGGTCTGAGGGTTCCACCCTTCAGCGATACACTTGATGGCCATCTCTCGGTCGGTAATGAGGCCAACAAGCTTCCCCTCATTGGCGATGAGAATGCACCCCACCTTATAGTCGCGCATCTTGCGGGCAACCTCGGCGGCGGTCTCCCACGGCGAGGCCGTCACCAGATCGGTGACCATACCATCTCGCACTTTCATCTTCTATCCCTCCTTGATAAACGCTCAATAACACAAAAGGGGTAGCCTCTCACCTCCGACTACCCCGCCTCAAAAACAGTACAGCCCTTCAGAGATAAAACACCCCCTGGAGGGCTGTGCGCTCCACTTTCCCTCTTGCGGATTTAGACGTTCAGACGTTCTGATTCGACACTTTTCCCCCATGGGTTGCCTCTCCCGATGGGGTACGGAACCTACCTGCTACCTCATATGTTTAATGTAATGCCCTGCCAGGTTTCCGTCAAGGAAGCGAGTCGTCTAGCCGACACGTTCCGCAACATGCTACAGTACGAATGAACGCGCATCTCACCACTGTGAGAGATCAATAAAGGGCGGGTGACCAATACCGCATGCGCCTTCGGTGCATCCATGGGCACGAAAGTGTGTTGCGAGACCATGTCACTCACCGGCTCGTCATTGCGAGCGACCAGCGGGAGCGCGGCAATCTCACCGCAGTTGCCCCGAACGACTGTGAGATTGCTTCGGCTTCGCCTCGCAATGACCGATACGGGGGACTGTCGGAACAATGAACAATGATGTCGCTGAGCTTCGGAACCACGTTAGACCGCTCATGGAACAGCATGGCGTATCGTTCGAGACCGGGTTTCTCGCGGAACAACCGTTGCGATGGCTGCCGAAGGGTGCCGGTCAAGCTTCGCAGTCGAAAGAGTTCGAGCGCCTTGACGCGATGGCCTACGCGCTCGAACAGACGATTGGCGAACGGCGAGTCGCCGACGCGGTCGCGCGCCTGGATGTCCCCCGCTGGTCGTTCGAGGATCTGCCATGGCCGGTGGTTCACCGCCTGATGTTGATCTACGCCATGGTCACGCACGCCTACTTTCGGGAGGTCTGCCCCTACCGCACTGTCTCCGAGCTGATGCAGGATCAGAGCCCGAAGATCCTACCCGCGCAACTGGCGGTACCGCTCTGGCGTGCTGCGAGGCGGATCGGCATAGAACCCACCATGTCCTATAGCCTGTACGCCCTCTGGAACTACTACCGCAACAATCCCGGACAATCGGTAAGCGTGGAGAATATCGAGCTGATCCATTCCTTTACCGGCACGCTGGATGAGCGGTGGTTTGTGCGGATCCACCAGGCGGTTGAAGTGGCCTATGCGCCGGCGATATCGGAACTGCTTACGGCCTGCCTCCTTTCCAGCGTCTACAACCACGACAGTTCGATCCCCTCCGTACGACAACGTGAGGACAACGTGATCGTTCAAGAGATGATTCGATGTCTGGAGAACGCTACAAGGGCTGCGCGAGATGCCGTTGCGATCCTCAAGCGGATGCGGGAGCACTGCGACTATGGGACATACTTCAATCGGGTGCGCCTCTTCTTCACCTTCCCCAACAGCGTCGTGTTCGACGGCGTAGAGGAACTGGGGGGCGAGCCTCAACAGAAGTTGGGTGAAACGGGAGGACAAACCCCGTTCATGCATTTCCAGCTTGCGGCGGCCGGCATTGACCACGATGACGACCCGTATTTTCCGCGCATGCGAGGCTACATGGCGAAGCCGTTTCGGGATCTCATCGAACGCGTCAAGCGGACGTCGAAGATTCGTTCGTTCGTTTTGGAGCGCACGCACAACCGCCCACTCGTGCAGGCGTATAATGCCCTCATCCAGGCGATCCCACTTGATTGGCGCGTCGTACACCTGCGTCTCGTCGAGGACTTCATCGGCCGGTTCGGCGAGGGGCACGGCACTGGAAAACCGCCGCTTCAGTGGCTGAGCGCGCTGCACAACAAGGCCACATCGTACCTTGTTGAATTGTAGTACCCGACGCCGCGGCGGATCGATTCGCTCCGATCCCGACCCGGCAAACGCACGCTGGTCCGTATCGGCCGTTATCAACCGCCGCTCAGGTGCGCCCCGCGACGAGGCGGCCGTTTCGCATGACGGGGACGATATCGGTCAGATCGACCTGTGCACAGATCTCCAGGTCTGCGCCGAAGCCTTGTCGGATTATCTCCCGACCCCATGCGCAACTTCGGAGCATCCCAAGCAGATCGCCGCGATCGGTCGTAAACAGTCGGTGAGCGGCTCCAGCGGCATCGCTGCACTCCGCCGATCCACGAGAGATGCTGAGTACCCGATCGATCAACATCCCGCTGCCTACCGCGTCCTCCACACAAAAACGGCCGCGTCGACCCGCGCACACAATAAGGACGTCACGCCCGGTACCGATCAGCCAGCGTGCGGCCGCGGACACATTCAGGAATGAGCAGGCGATGATCGCCTGGGCGCCTGAGACCGCCTGAAATGTCCGAGTCCCGTTTGTTGTCGTAAGCACAACCGTCTTGCCTGTGATACGCTCGCGTCCGTATTCAGCCGGAGAATTTCCCAACTCAAAGCCTGCCACCTTTTCAGCTCCCCGTTCGCCCGCAAGCAGAGCGCTTCTGCCCAATTCGCGCGCGAGGGTTCGCGCCTCGCTGATGGTCCGGACGGGAATGACACCGGCGCAACCATGGTGTAGCGCCACCGTGATGGTCGTCGTGGCCCGTATCACGTCGATGACGGCTACAGCTCGATCGGGGGCGGATCGACAAACCGGATCCAGCCGACTGAATGCCACCTCTATGACCACGATGACCTCGCCCGCTCAGCAACCCCATGAGTGTTCCGGGCCGATTACATTGACACGACTCTGTGGACCTGCTATGTACAGATCATCAGATCCCGTCAACGGAAGGTCTCCACACCATGCGAGCGACATTTTCGCCGGACCAAAAGCGCGCTATTGCCACGCTGAGCGTGACCATCGCGATTCGGATGCTCGGCATCTTCCTCGTACTGCCCGTCTTTACACTCTACGGAGAGCAATTGACCGACTCAAAACCGCTGATCGGCCTGGCCTTCGGCAGCTACGGGCTGACCAACGCGCTGCTGCAGATCCCGTTCGGATGGCTGTCGGACCGATTCGGACGGAAACCCCTTTTGCTGATCGGCCTTGCGCTTCACAGTGTCGGCTCCATCCTGGCCGCCGTTCCCCCCAATATCTTCGCCCTCATCGCCGCTCGGCTGATCCAAGGCACCGGCGCCGTCAGTTCCGTCGCATTCGCGCTGGTCGCCGATTCGGTCGGCGAGAAGAATCGCGCAACCGCCATGGCCTTTCTTGGGGTATCCATCGGTTTGTCCTTTGTGGGCGGCATTTTGATCGGACCGATCATCGCCGGCCTCAGCGGCTATGCGTCGCTCTTCTGGCTCTCCGGCCTGTTGAGTCTGATCGCCGCCGGCTGCCTGGCGCTTGTCGTGAAGGAGCCGCCGCGCGAGCGACCGCCGACCGAGATCACCCGCAACCGGCCGTCGATCGTGTCGGTCCTCAAGATCCCCGATATTGTCAGACTGGATCTCTGCGGATTCCTGATGTCGTTTTTCATGAGCAGCTTCTTCTTCTACTTTCCCCTATTGGCTCGCCCCCATCTGCCCCCACACAGCTATCACCTTCTGCTCGGCCCGATGCTCCTCGTCGGCATTACGGTGATGTTTGGCGCCTCTCGAGCAGCCGACAGGGGCTGGGCGAAATCGACAGCCGTCACGGCCTTCATCGTCCTTGCCATCAGCGCGTGGCTGCTGTTTCCCGGCAAGGATCTCTGGCCGGCTCATCCACTTCTGCTCCTTAGCATTGCCGGCATCTGCTTCTTTGCCGGATTCTCCACACTTGAACCGATCCTGCCCAGCCTGATTACCAAGGTGTCGCCGAAGACGGTGTATGGAACCGCACTGGGAACGTACAACTCCATGCAATTCCTGGGCAGCTTCGCGGGTGGAGCGACGGCCGGCGTTCTCAGCACGCTGGAGACGGGGTATACGTTGGTCGCGCTGCTGGCGGTCGCAGTCTCAGGAATGGCTTTGACGGCTACCATAAAGACGGCGCACCCTGCGTGACAGACGCCTGCAAGATCATCGGCAGTCTACTGACCGCCTGCACAGAAGTCAAGCTCCCGCGTCCTTGTTCTTTCTTGACAGCGTTGTTCCAGTAATCCCATGCCGAACCGAGCACACGATTGGTTACAGCAAGCCGACAGAGATCTGGAGCAGGCAGAAGATTCCCGCCGGGCGAGTCGTCACGAATGGGCGTACTTCGCGGCTCAGCAGGCGGCCCAAAAGGCGGTCAAGGCCCTGCATTGGCACCTTAGGCAAGAGGCATGGGGCCATGTGATCGCGAAACCTCTGCGCGAACTCCCGAACACCGTACAGGTACCCGACAATCTGGGTGTGGGAAGGGAATTAGACAAGCATTGCCTTAGGTTGCCGCCACTGCGGACCGCACAGGCGTCCGCCTGGCCTGAATCACAGACGCTCCCTCACGGCCGTTGCAGCCACGCCAGCCGTCCATCGGTCCGGCACTGGCTCCCCTTTCCCGGTGCCGCGACACCTGCCGCCTCCAGGTCGGCGTCCATCATGATCCGGACCAGGTCCCGGAAGGTCACCGTGGGCGCCCATCCCAGTCGTCGCTTGGCCTCGGACGGATCGGCCAGCAGGAGGGGCACCTCGGTCGGGCGGCGGTAGCGCGGATCCTCAGTCACGTAGTCCCGCCAGTCAAGGTCGACATAGCCGAAGGCCTCCTGCACGAACTCCTGTACCGAATGGGTCTCACCGGTCCCGAAGACCAGGTCGCCCGGCGTCGGCTGTTGCAGCATCACCCACATCCCTTCGACATACTCCGGGGCATAGCCCCAGTCGCGCCGGGCGTCGAGGTTACCGAGGAAGAGCTTCTGTTGGCGCTTGGCCAGGATGGCGGCGACGCCACGCGTGATTTTCCGCGTGACGAAGGTCTCGCCCCGCCGGGGCGATTCATGGTTGAACATAATGCCGTTACAGGCAAAGAGGCCGTAGCCTTCCCGGTAATTGCGGACCATCCAGTAGGCATAGAGTTTCGCAGCCGCATAGGGGCTGCGCGGCTGGAAAGGGCTCTGCTCGTTCTGGGGGGCCGGCGCGTCGCCGAACATCTCGCTGCTGGAGGCCTGGTACAGGCGGCATCCCACCCCGCTCTTGCGGATCGCCTCCAATAGGCGGACGGTCCCCAGGCCGGTGATGTCGCCGGTGTAGTCCGGCATGTCGAAGCTCACCCGCACATGGCTCTGCGCGCCCAGGTGATAGACCTCGGTGGGTTGCACCTCATAGAAGAGATTGGTGAGTTGGCTGGAATCGGAGAGATCGCCGTGGTGCAGGATGAGGCGGCTCTCCGAGTCGTGCGGGTCCTGGTAGAGATGGTCGAGCCGCTGGGTATGGAAGGTACTGGCCCGGCGGATCAGGCCGTGGACGGTGTAGCCCTTCGCGAGCAGCAGCTCGGCCAGGTACGAGCCGTCTTGCCCGGTGATCCCGGTGATGAGCGCGGTCTTCATATAGGGTCTCCTTTTGAGTGCGGCTGAGGCCGGCCAGCCCGTTTATGGTGGAGCCTGGAGAGACTCTTACGCATTGGCGGATAATAGCCGTCGAAATTCCTCCAGGAACTCACCAGGCGTGACGATGCGAAAACGAACAACCCGCATGACCGACGGCGCATGGAAGTGTCTCGTATTCCATGTGATCAAATAATCCGCTTCTCCGCTGATCGCAGCAGCGAGAATCGGCGCATCTTTGCGATGAATGATCTGCGCAGCTCGCGCTACCTCTGCACGCGTAGGATCTTCCAGCAGTGTCGGTGACATCTGGCGCATCAGGTGACGGTAGCCTGAGACCAAAGCGGGCAGTTTTGCTGAAAGATTCCGGTCTGCCTCAGTCAGGACCTGTCTCGACACGAGAGGTTCCACTACCCCAGCCTCACACAGTCGTAGCGCCTCGCGCGCCGCGCCGGTTGCAGACACGATCCCCGCGATCAGCGCGCTGGTGTCGAGGAACACTTTCCATCGTTCATCCTCCATAGCGCTCCCGGTTGTAGCGCTCGCGCTGTTTCTGCAGATCTTCCAAGAGGTCTTCCAAGCTCAAGTCGGCTTTTTTCATTCCCTTCTGAGCCGTTGTGGCCAGCGCATCTCCGACTAGTCGTTTTTGCGTCAGCAGGAGCGCATCTCCTACCTTCACAATGTTCAGCACAGTCTCCTCGTCGAGGTGTAGTTCCTTTCGCACAGAGGCAGGTATCGTCAGTTGCCCACGCCCCCACATCTTGACGGCAGCCATAATAGGTCCCCCTTTCACTTACTGATTTTCAGTATAATGCAGTAAATCAATCATGTATCAGACAGTCAGACATGTCAAGAGATGGTCAAGCTGCTGCATATGGAAGGTGCTGGCCAGCCGGATCAGACCGTAGACCGATTATTTGAACAGATCAAAATCATAAATCGTATGGTGGTGCCCAATATAACGGAATTCCGCCTGATTGGGTCCGATAAATCTGAAGATGATCCGGTGTGCTTGGTCGATCCGGAAGCTCCAGACCTCATGATGCTTGGGGTGCAATTTCTCGGTATGAAGCGACGGGTGGAAGGGATTGCTTTTGAACAGGTCCGTTTTGGTAGCAGCTTTCCGCTGGATGGTGGACGGCAGTTTCTTAAAGAGCCGATCGAATGTGGCGGTAGTTGAGATTTCGATCAACGGAAACCGCTATTCGACCAAGTCGCGTAAAGACTGCCTTTTGGTCACCCTTCCTGCGCGGTGGTCCCGTTCAGACGCGTCTAAGGCATCCAGAAACTCCTTTCGATAAAGACCAATCGCATCGCAAAATGCCTCGAAGTTCGCTCGAGAGATCTCGATCTGAATACTTTTTTTTGTCTTTTTGGTAACTTTGGCTTCGAGGGTCGGGGACATATGCCATCTCCTGCTTGTTGTTGGGTGACCGCACCAATTACCCTGTATCATAAATTCATGGGGTATCACAAGGAGAAATCACCATGCGCTTGGATATCGTCATACCATGATAGGTGCCCTCCCCTTTTTTTCACGGCCATTGCAGCCACGCCAGCCGACCATCGGCGAGACACCGTGTCCCCTTTCCCGGTGCCGCCACACCCGCCGCCTCCAGGTCGGCGTCCATCATGATCCGGACCAGTCCCGGAAGGTCACCGTGGGCGCCCACCCGAGGCGTCGCTTAGCCTCGGACGGATCGGCCAGCAGGAGCGGGACCTCGGTCGGGCGGCGGTAGTGCGGGTCCTGATAGAGATGGTCGAGCGGCTGCGTATGGAAGGTGCTGGCCCGGCGGATCAAGCCGTGGACGGTGTAGCCCTTCGCGAGCAGCAGCTCGGCCAGGTAGGAGCCGTCTTGCCCGGTGATCCCGGTGATGAGGGCGGTTTTCATTGCGTGACCCCCAATTGGACCACCGGTACTGTCTGTACGTTGCCGTCATTCTGTGCTGAGCTTGGCCAACGCTCCTCCGTCGACGACAAGCCCCGTACCTGTTATGAAGGAAGCCCTCTCATTGTCGGCAAGGAATAACACCGCCTGGGCGATTTCTTCCGGCCGTCCGACACGGCCTATCGGTATCCGCGCACCAAGGGATTTGAGCCTTTCATCTAAAGAGTCCCCCGTGAGATGCCCCCTGTCGAGTCCATCCCTCAACATCTGAGTGTCGATAGCTCCGGGGAGTATGGCGTTCACCCTTATACCCTCCTTACCGAGTTCTACAGCCAGGGCCCTTGTGAAGGCGAGCACGCCCCCTTTGCTGGCAGCGTAGGCCGATATGTTGGACGAGCTGGCACATGCATGCACCGAGCTGATGTTGACGATGGAACTGCCCCTTCCCAGGACAGGTTTCAAGATTCGGATCGCCAGGTATATGGCGCGGAGGTTGACCGCCATCACTCTATCCCAGTCGCTGATCTCCACATCCGCGATGGGACCGCAGTCTTGGTGCGCCGCATTGTTCACCAAGGCATCGAGCCGTCCAACCTCAGAGACTACCGGCCTCAAGATGTTGTCGAGTTCTTCGGCCTGAGCCAGGTCCGCTTTCAGGAACCTCAGCCCCCTTACAGGCTCCGTCTGCTCGATTTTATCTACACCGAAAACCTTCCATCCCGCCTTCACAAAGGCTTGAGCCACGGCTCTCCCGGTCCCGCCTGAGACGCCTGTCACAAGCGCCGTGGTCACGGCTTTCTCAGCTCCTCCAAAAGGTTCTTAACCGTCGCTTCGTGAATCCGCTCCCAGACGCTGGGGCTCGCATTTGAATTATGCGGCGCCATCAACACGTTGTCCATCCGCCTCAACAGACTGTTATGCGGCAATGGTTCTACCTCAAAGACGTCGAGTCCGGCGCCGGCTATCTTCTTGTCCTCAAGGGCTTTGACCAGTTTCGGCTCGTCCACAACAGAGCCTCGTGCTGTATTGATGAGATACGCCTCACGCTTCATCAGCCCGAATTCCTGACCGCTCATGAGATGGTAGCTCGTAGGGTTCAAATCGCAATTGAGGCTTACGAAATCCGACTGCTTCAGCAGTTCCTCCTTCGATACCATTTCGACCGTTGTCCGTTCCAAGAAGTCTCGAGGGATTTCGATGATGTCATTGCCGAGGACACGCATACCGAACGCCGCTGCACGCCTTATCACCGCTTTACCGATATTACCTACACCGATGACGCCGAGGGTTTGTTCGTGAAGGGACGTGCCGGAAAGTCTCTTCCACGTACCGTTTTTCATATCTCGGTCCATCCATGGCAGTCGCCTGGCAAAGCAGAGTATGTAGCCGAGAACGGTGTCTGCAACCGGTTCCGTGAAGGCGTTCGGCGTGTTCCTGATGATGACCCCGTACTTGGAGGCTATCTCCTTTTTGAGTGAGTCGATACCGGTTCCCCATTTGGAGACTACTTTTAGCCTTTTCGCCGCTTGATAAACCTTTTCACTGAACCTATCGTCGCCTGAAATGACGCCGTCAATGTCCTCGATTAAACCAAGGAGTTCCTCCTCGGAAAGTCGCTCCTGAACCGGTGGAACGACGAGCTGACACCCGCTTTTCTCTAAGATTGTTCGATATTTTTCCGGGATTGGCTGCATGTATGGCGCCGAGACGAGTATTCTCCAATTCATCCCTCCAACTCCTTTCTGAACAAGCTATACAGGATCTCCGCCATGGCGAAATCCGTCTCATTGTCGATATCGATCGCCTCGATCCGATTCATCTCAAACATGAGAGGTCGTTGCCCGATCCTGGTCCTTCTGCTCTTGAGGGTGTCTCCTCTGAAGATATAGATATTGGAGTTTTCCTCAAACATGGGAGAAAGATCCTGCGTGCGAATGAGCGTGTTTGGATCATGGTTGATGGGATTGCCGTTTCCGTCCCAGAACCTGGTCTGTACCCTCGTGACGGAAAAAAGCGAATCATGCTCGGGCAGTCCATCCCGCAGCACCTGAATGGCCCTCGCTATCGTCTCCGTTTTCAATAACGGATTCGTGCTGTGGGTCTGCAGATACCACTCATGATTGAGCTGCGTGACGTCGTAGAGCAACACATCATTCATCGGCACCTCGCCGCCCCTCAGATGTTGCGGTCTTTCGACAAGCTGTACCTCGGGGAAATACTTCGCAGCATCCTCAAGTATAAACGGCGAATCCGTATCGATCAGTACGGTCGTAACGTAAGGACAGTCGAGGAGGGTTCGGAGAATATGATGATACAAGGGCTTGCCGTGAAACGGCCGATAATTTTTACTGGGCACCCTTTCGCTGGTGTGCCTCATGGGAACAAGGGCGGCGATGCCGTTGATCATCGAATCGGCCATCTCAAGACCGCCCTTGCGGGGGCTCCCTCGGCATCCTTGATCTTCAACGGCAGGCAAACCAGTTCATATTCACCCGGCTCAACATGTCCAAGCGTGATCCCCTCAAGGACACCGATCCCCGCCCCGAGCAATAGATGATGTACACCAGGCCCATCACCGTATCTTTGAACCGAAAGATAGTCGTTGCCGACCATCCTGATGCCGTGTTTGATCAGCCACTCCGCGCCGTCGCCCGTCAGACCCACAAAGCCGGCGTCAAATCCCTCTTTGCTCCAAAGCCGGTACGAGTTGGCTGTCTTGAATAGGACGCGCACGGTGCCTTCAGGCAACCCGAGACCCGCGAGCTCACATTCGCCTATTGCGCCTACGTGGGTCAGGTCCGCCACATATGCCGGTCCGCAGAACAGTGCCAAATCAAGTTGGTCGACGCTGGTCCCATCCCGAAGAAAATGCAACGGGGCGTCCACATGGGTTCCCATATGCATGTCGATATGCATCTGCGAACGGTTGCACAGATCTCCGTTCGATAAGGACCTGTCCTGCCGGCGGGTGTATTCGATACTTCCAGGCCATACCGGCATACCCTTTTCCAACGTCACTGAAATATCAATGATGCCTGCATTCATATTCGATGGCTCCTTCCGCTTCGCGAACGGACCCGTCTGCGCCGGCTTTTGCCAACCCGTTGGGGTAATAGAGGCGGTTTCGCACTTGTTGTGAGATCAACGCCCTTCGGCTGAAGCCGCGATGCGCCCCCCAGAACTGCATGAATCTGAACGAGACGATCTGGGACACGTTCTTGACCAGCATCCTATCGTGGGCGGCGTAATAACAATCGGAGAGGATATTGCCCGCAACCAGGCGTACGAAATCCAGGAAACGGAACCGCTCGTGCGGATAGATGTGCTTGAACGCGATAGCCTCACGCATATAGCGATGATAGACTCGTGTCAAAGTTTCGTTGTGCACATGGACGATCTCAGCCTCAGCACTGTAGGCAACCTTCTCTCCGCGCTCGATCGCCCTCTTCGCCCAATCCAAGTCCTCGAGGCCCGTCAGTGCCTCATTGAACGGGTGTGCCTCCAAAAGACTGCGCCGTATCGCCGCATTCGCGTTGTTGCAAAAGGGATGTCGTTGATCGGTCGTGGACTCGTCGGGGTACCATTTCTTATAGATCATATGCTCGGCGTACTTGGCGGCACCATCGGCCCGCTGTTTGCCGTACACGATGGCTACACCCGAGTCTGCGAACGGCTTGAGCAGGTGTTCAAGCCAGTCCGTATAGACCGGGTAGACGTGCGCGCTCGCGATAGCAATAAAATCGGAAGTGGCGGCGGCGCACCCGATGTTCAGCGATCTCCCGAAGGAGAATTGCTCCGGCGTAATGGTCAGGATCTTGACAGGATATTGTGAAGCGATCGACAGGGTGGCGTCGGTAGAGCCCGAATCGACAACGATGATCTCGACGTCTTTGAGGGTTTGCGCCATGATGCCGGTAAGTAGACGTCCTATATGCGCCTCCTCGTTAAAGCACCGTATGACGAGCGAACAGGCTGGCGTATTGTGGTTCCCTTTGCCGGTCATTGAACGCCTTCAGGTTAATCTACGCGGACGTATGCCTCATCATAACGGCGCCGCAGTATCGCCGTGTTCCATTCGGCGCCGATCCAGATCCATCGACCGTCGGTTTTCACATGCTCGTCGACGAACGGCTTGATACTTGGCCAACTCGCAGAGTCATAATCATCAAAGATGACGAGCCCACCCGGCTTTACCATCGACCCGTAGATCTCGTAATCGCGGGTGACTCCCGCAACGCTGTGATCGCCGTCGATCAAAATCAGATCGTACTGCCAATCGGCAGCCTCCTGCGCGGCGACGGGGTCAGTGCTCAGACGTTGAATCAGCCGCCAGTCCTTGCTGGGAATCTTCAGGACCTCAAAATTCGATTCGAGGGTTCGCCGATCGACGGGAACACCGGTGATGGGATCGAGTACATTGTTGCCGTAATAGCCTTCCAACGGATCGATCAACGTGAGACGAATTCCGGATTGGTCCGGTACCGCAAACTTATACAGAAACGCCGCTCCGAGCCCGAATAGCGTGCCGATTTCAAGGACCTCAATACGATCGCCTTTCAGGCTCCTCAATGCGTACTGTCGCAGTATAGCGGTCTCGATCGAACAGGCAATACGGCCCTCACATTGATCCTCGGCTGTACACATCCGATGCGCAAGATAACTTATAGCCGAGGGAGACATCGTGACTCCAAACACCTTCGACCAGTGTTGTTGGAGACGTCTGATGTGGTCCGTGCTCAGAAACCGATTGAAGGGTCTCGCCAGCGAAGCATTCGAAGCATTCAGCTTACGAAAGGCGGCATCTTGGCTCCGTACCGCGTCGACGGCCTCCGCCGCCAGTGTCTTGATCGCCGCAGCCTGCGCGCGGACGTCATCCAATACGCCGTCCGCCGAAGCCGTCAGGCTCCGCGTGATCTCCTCCACCTGGGCCGCCATCATGGTATCCAGTGTTGCTTGCGAGTTCCGTACCATTTCCAGCGCGTCCGCGGCCTGCGTGCGGACGTCATCCAACACACGGTCGGCGGATTCTGATGCCGCCTGCACCGACGCGAGACCGCGCTCAAGTTCGTCTACACGCGCAGCTATAGTGTTATCGAGCGCGTCTTGTCGGACCCGCACCGTTTCCAGCGCGTCCGCGGCTTGCGCGCGGACGTCATCCAACACACGGTCGGCGGATTCTGATGCCGCCTGCACCGACGCGAGACCGCGCTCAAGTTCGTCTACACGCGCAGCTATAGTGTTATCGAGCGCGTCTTGTCGGACCCGCACGGCATCGACATGTGCTGAGATTTGCGCCTCAAGGGTCTTGCACCGTTCCTGTAATTCCTTCAATTGTGGATCCTTGTCCACACTCGCGCAGACATTGCGGAGAGTGGATACGACCGACCCAATCTCGCTGCGCAACCGAGCGATATCCCCTTGAAGCCGCGCCACCCCCACGGTCTGTTGTCCGAGCTCGGCGGCCTGCTTTTCCGCATAGCGGGAGAAGAAATGCTGTCCGTAACCGACACACAGAAACAGCACCCCGCTTGAAATGAAAAGACCCAATACGATCAGCCAATACGGCCACAACGCAGGCGCAACCCAAAACGCCGCGCCGAGCAGGATGCCGGCCATGACCACCGCTCCCGACACACCGAGCCAGTGTCGCGCGATCGCCCCCACGCTCCAGTCACAAAACCTGAAGAACGGCCGCAACATCGTATGCTTATCAGTCAGCTTGTCTGCGGGGCGGCGGTACGAATCGAGGTTAGGCGTTATCTTTGCAGTCATCTCCTTGCTCGCCGGTTCCTGATGCTGCGGTGTCGCACCAACTTTCACGTGAGCCACCGGCGTCTCTTTGGGGGCGTTTCGGACATACACTGCACCTTCGTGTGTCTGAGCTGCTTGACTCGTCACACGGACTGCCTCACCATTCTTCGCCGGCACCCCAGACGGTTGCGGTGGCTGCGATGGTTCCATCTCAGAAGCTATCTGCGGCTGTTTGACCTTGACACACGCGCGCAGCGCGTCCGCGATGGCCTCCGTCCCCGGATCTTCACGAAAAGCCAACAGATTTCCCCAAGCCTGAGGATCCCGCAACGCCCCAGGATATCGAAACAATCGGCACCAGTCATGCTGGATACCATATCGGATGATCGGGTGCCATTCGCTCACGTAAACCACATAGCCCTTAGCGACCAGAAACTCGGCGATATCCTTCCAGGTGTGACCGAGCGGTACGGTCTTCGCATCCTCAAACTCACACTCAATCACGGCAGGCTTTATAAGATCCCACGGGACACCACGCAAGACGGCGAAATCATGGCCCTCCACATCGATCTTCAGAAAATCGATGCGGTCAAGCTTATGTTCCTTCACGATCTCTGCAACGGTGGTGACGTCGACCAGCCCGACCTGTTGATGCGTGTCGCGAAATGCGTGAAGAGCACTGATTCCTGTGCTCTCAGGTGAGGAGAACAATGGCTTGCCTCTTTCCGTCTGCGCCCCAACGGCGCGGGCATCAATCACGACATTCGGGACGCGTCCGAACTGAGCGATTAAGCGTTGACGATTGCCCGGATCAGGCTCAAAGCAGTAGACTCGCCACGTTTCCTCCACAAAATGCCGTGCGCTACTTCCGAAGTGCGCACCGACATCGATCATAACAAGCTCGATGTCGGTTGACGGGGAGAACAGGGTCGAGATCGCCTGCGTTTCGTCTATGTGTGCGTGTGTGGTACGTCCGTATTCCGGAAATTGTGCCTGACCATCCGACGTCCTCCTCCGAGCTGCCACTGTAAGAAACTCTGCATGCAGAGCGCGGCGAATGCGGTGGACATTGTGGACATCGAAAGCAACGGCGCGTGCCTTTTCAGACAGATTGTGTCGACGATCTGGGTCTTCCACCAGTCCCTTGATAGCAGTTGCAAGCGCCTCTTCGTCTGCCTCTGTAGCGACAACAGCGCAATCCAGCGACCTTATATAATCGATCGTAGCCACATCGGAAGGACCATGCGCAATCACTACCGCACCTGATGCCAAACACTCGGGTAGTTTGTTCGCCAGCGAGTATCGTACATAGTTTTTTGATGCCTCATCGAAGTTATAGGCGATCAACAAGGCGTCCGCTTGCGATAACCACTCGCGATACGCAGTATGTGGCCTGAGGGTGCTAATACTCGTCCTGTGGAATATTGTGAATTCTCGCTCTGCAGTTTTCTGCCAACAAGGGTGAGTGGTGATCTCGAAACGGATATCAACGCCGCGGCTGGACAGCCGCTCGATGGCTTGTGCGGTACGTCGCACGCTGTCAAGTACCATGTTTTTCGCAAGCGCGCCCGCATACCGCAGCACAAATGTATTCGCCTTCGTGTCACCACGCCGACGAGGAGGCCAATCCTGCGGATCAATTGCGTTGGCGAACGCCTTGAATGGCACATTGTATCGCTGGGCGAATGCGATTGACATCGCATCACATATGCTTAATCTCAAATCCGCGCGAGCCAACAACTCGCGCAAATCTGAATCGAGCCGGGCGAATAATTGTGGATCTTCTGCCGCAAGTTGGCTGGGCCAATCATCCATGATCCAGATAGCAAGCGGCACGTCAGCCGACCGGATAACACCCATCGCCGCCTCGTGAAGCGCCAAGTTATTTGGAACAGGCCTGTAAAGGATGACCTCCGGAGCAAACGAACGCACCAGACGCGAAATATCTTCGGCGGTCAGCGCGTCCCGCTTATCCATGAACTCAGGCACAGCACCGTCTACGCCTATCCGATCGCATCCAAGGCTGTAAAACTGCATGAAATGCGCTTCCGGCCACCCTTTGAAAAGTGTAGCCTTAACGTTACCCGTTGCGGTGCCGTCTCCGCATCGCGTAAGGTCGAAAACAATGAGCCGCGGAAGTTTCAATGATTGGTATTCGCCGTTATCTAATCTAAAGCTTGGCTTGGGTGCATATTCCGCCTTATACGAGTCGGCTCGTTGATTTGTCGTCGATATCGATAAGTGAGTGTACATTTCACCTGTAGTTGCGCGGCGGAGCGGAGGCGTGAAATTACCGTTTGTACCTGGCTTGACCGTCGCAAGCTTAATGCGGGCTAACGCTTGCGCAAACTCGTCGTAGTTCCACTCTAGCTGTTCGAATGGTACTGGCAACAAATGTTCCGTATGAAAGTTCTCTTTTGTAAAGGGTGGCCACCGCTTCTCATGCGAAAGAGCTTGATCATCCAGAATTGGTACCTTCTTTCGCCATACGTCAACCTGATCTTTCCATCCCACCCGATTGTCAATCATCAAAACAGGTGCGCCAAGCCAGTGCGCCGCGAATCCTATACCTGAATTTGGAGTTATAACAATCGCGGCGCGATTCTTGATCAGATACAATAGCCCGCCTAGGCTCAAGTTAGGCGCGTATCCGTCTACGACCGACGGTGGTAAATCTTTGGGATCCCACTTCGTCCCTGTTGCTATCACAGGTAGATTCCATTTCGCCACCTGCTCATAAATGAAACGCATGTCGAAATTGGATTGGTTATCATTCCCACACGATTGATCCGCGATATATGGGGAAAAGATAACAACCGGTCCGCCTCCGTACAGCTTCTCAAATGTCTCGCCATCGACGATCGATTGTTCCGTAGGGTACCATTCTGGTGGCATCCATGACTCGACTGCGTCGGCGTTAGAGCAAAAATGCGCGGCATTCTTAAAGAGTTGGAGATAAAATGGATCGCGATGAAGTCGAAACCTATTATCATCAATTCGATAAAGCATATAATTATAGTATGCATCGATATGAATACCATAATGATCTTCAATCCAACGCTTGGAATGGCAAACATACCATCGATGTTTACTCATATGTCCCGCGACGTCAGACAAGCTGCTACATGAATACGTAGGAATCGTTTCTATTTTATCGATGTACGGATAATTCCCAATAGAATCGCGATATAAATCAAGAACTACCCAAATAATTTTTGACGTCGGATAATACGTCTTCAGTAATTTTGCCATGGGAAGGCCAAGAAACACTTCACCAGCTTTTCCTGGATGATGAATATAAAAGTCCATCAGCATAACTCATTAAAATCGATACGAGGGAACACCTCCAATTTGCCGCCAACCGTCGCGTTGTATATGTGCCTGCCTGCAATGGACAACGCTTCGTGTGCCATTTGATAATGCCAAATCATATTGGCGACCTGTGGATTATGCCATTTTCGTCCTTTTCCAAAATAGTCTGGCGAAAAATGATTAGAATCATCGTCTGCGGTCGATGTAAAAAACATCTTACCGTGCTCAGTTTCTTCTCCTTCTTTGAAAACAGTGTTGGGAACAACATAATTCGTGTCACAACCAATGAGATAAATCGGTTCAAAACCAAGAAAATAGGCAAGCTGCAATGCAGTAACCGTCACCGTATAAGGCTGGATGACATAGTTATGCGCTTCGAGAGAGAACGCTGAAAACGGGAGATTGTCTCGCAACGGAACCTGTTGGTTGAAATAGAGACGGTTGAGCGCCGGCGGAATAATCTCCTCCGTCGGCGTCACCCTTTTTGTCGCGTGGTCAATGACCTGTTTCGGGAAAAAACAGACCATTTCAGGATGGGCTTTGTGCATTGCAATGATGTCTTGTGCCCGATCCGGGAGTACGCGGGTATCGACGCAGGTGTAGTATTGAGGACGCCATCTGATCCGGGGAAACATCAGGAAAAACGCGTTGGTACAGAAAACAAAATCATCCTTTAGCTTATCCAAATCCATTCTATTGAGAGACGGACCGTTACCCACCACGAAACACCTTTGGAATTTGTGAGAATCTTTCATTCTGGATAAGTTCCGGTCTAATGTCGCCATCAGATCATCCGTATCTTTTGCTTTTTCTTCCAACCGATTTGACCGCTGCAAAGCCAAAATACGCGGCTCTATGGTTCTTCGCAGGGTACCGGCGTGTCCGCAACAATTTCACCGCGCATCGGCGTAAGATCAGGCGCGTCTGACATAGGCCCGACTTCACGGCAAAGGCAAAAGGGTTTTCGCCTCTAGCGGAGCGAGTCCGATCCTGAATCGCCTGCATTTCCATGCGATACAGCTCCATATGCGTGGTCTTCTGTGAGGGATGTCGACGAAATGCTGCGAGGTAGCGAGAAACGTGGAGGGGGTGGCTAATCTCAGCCATTCTTACCCATAGATCATAGTCCATCGCGTACGATAAATTTCGGTTCAGACCTCCCGCCCTGTCATAGAGTCCCCTTGTCCAAAAGGTCGCCTCCTGATTGATGATGTGGCCACCATAGTAGAGTTCATGAAATCCCACCTGAAACTGCCGAGCTTCTTTTACCACATGACCATACTCGTCGATAATCAGGATATTCCCATACATCATCTGCGTCGTTGGAAGTCCGATAAAGGTGCGGGCCACCGCGGTGAGACAATCAGATAACAACAGGTCGTCGGAGTTGAGCCAACCCATGATCTCGCCGGAAGAGTGTTGAAAGCCCTTGATGATGGCCTCGGCCTGCCCCCCGTCGGGCTCGCTCACCCAGTACGCAAGGCGGTCGGCATACCGTTTGATAATGTCAACACTGCCATCCGTGGATCCGCCGTCGATTACAATATATTCGAGATTTTCATATTCTTGGGAGAGCACACTCTTGATGGTAGTCTCTAAAAAGTGGCCCTGGTTGAAGCAGGGTGTGACAATCGAGATCCGAGGCAATCTTCCCATCAGATATCCACCGCGCGGTGGGTACGATACCACTCAATCGTCTTACGAAGCCCTACCTCGAACGGAGTTTTGGCTTTGAACCCAAACCCTTGCTCAGCCTTGGAAGTGTCCAAGCAGCGGCGCGGCTGGCCGTCGGGCTTGTCGGTATCCCACGTAATCACCCCGGTAAAGCCGGTCAATTTGGCGATCAGGTAGACCAGGTCATAGATCGAAATCTCAAAGCCGGCCCCCAGATTGATCGGATCAGGTTTATCGTACCGCTCGGTAGCCAGGACGATCCCCTCGGCCGCATCCTCGACGTACAGGAACTCGCGCGTCGCCTTGCCGGTTCCCCAGACCACAATCTCAGCATCGCCATTGTTTATGGCATCGCAGCACTTCTTGATGAGCGCCGGGATGACGTGCGATGAGGCCGGATCAAAGTTGTCCCCTGGACCGTACAGATTGACCGGCAGCAGGTAGATGGCATTGAAGCCGTACTGCTCACGGTAGGCCTGCGCCTGAACCAGCAGCATCTTTTTGGCCAGGCCGTAGGGTGCGTTGGTTTCTTCGGGATAGCCGTCCCAAAGATCTTCTTCCCGAAAAGGGATTGCCGTAAACTTCGGGTAGGCACAGATCGTTCCGAGTGCCACAAATTTTTCCACACCCTGAAGGCGGGCCTGCTCCATAAGCTGGACCCCCATCATCAGGTTTTTGTAAAAGAACTCTCCGGGCCGCTCTCGGTTCGCCCCGATCCCCCCCACTATGGCCGCCAGATGGATGATGATGTCAGGTTCGAAACTTCTCAATACCTCGATAATCTTTTGCTCGTTCGTCAGATCATATTGGGCGCTTCTGGGGATGCACAGCTCCCCACATCCGCGCGCCTTCAGTTTCTGCACAACCTGAGAGCCGAGGAATCCGGCGCCGCCGGTCACCAGGATGCGTTTCCCCTGTAGATTATCCATATAGAGATATCCCCGCCACTTTCTGCCGATGGAATATAGGTTAGCCGGGCTGCTAGTCGGTCACTGCCGGGTTTGACGCGATGGCATTCCAATAACCTTGGATTTTCCTAGAAACAGGGGGGTAAGTCAAGCCTGATGTCGTTCTTACCGGCTTTCATTGAGGAGCTTCGGCTTCCGTCATTCACACATCGTCTTACGAGAGCATTGCTATCTGTATCATTTTCACACTGTGGATATGTACATAATATAGATTTGGCCACCATAACGCACTATCTTGAAGCTGCTTTGTCCCCTCCGATCGTCGGGACAAAGCAGCACGCCGCCCGGTCTGATCGTCATCGGTTTGCCGGAGGAGTAGACGAATATTGCCGTTGTTGACTATTCATGTGGTGATACTGAAACGAGGCGCTGCAACGTCGGCACAGGAAGTCGGAACTCATGGTTGAACAGGATGCCCGAGCAGGCGAACAGTCCGTAGCTCTCTCGGCAATTGACCGTGATCCAGTGGCCGTAGAGTTTGACCACGCCGTACGGGCTTCTCGGATAGAACGGCGTCCGCTCATGCTGCGGAGCATCGGGTATCCATCGCCCTCGCCTAGGGCAGGCGTTTGAACTCCGCTATCGCCTTGGCGTTGTCGGCCTGGAGCTTCGCCTGGTGCTGCTGCTCGAGTTGCAAGCGGCGCTGGTCGAACGCCGCGTTGGCTTGGCTCAGGGCGGCCTGGGCTTTCGCTTGGTGCTGCTGGCCTTTTTGAGCTGCCAGCGCCCGGATCTCGGCCATGGTCATCCGCTGACCCTTTGACTCGATCACCGCATTGTCAGGAAGCCTCTTCAACTGCTGACTGAGCTGCCGTTTAGTCAGTTGGTCCGCCTTTAGGACCTGCGCCGCCGCCACACCTCCTTCGGCCACAGCCCAAGGAGGATTCGCGGCATTGGCCCCTAGGCCGAGAACGAAGGCAACAGTTGTCAAACCCGCAATCTTGATCTTGGCAATCATGAGAGTCAATCCCAAAGTTAGTTGACGCGCACAAGCAGCTTAACTCTTTCCGTATATTCGACGACGCAAAACGGCAGGCGAAGATTCTAGGGGGGCAGTATTCTCGGTAGGTCGCGCATCTGCAAAAAAGTGATCATTGAGAACATTCATATTGACAGCAATAGATTTCGCCAGCACGACGAGATCCGAGTCGGTCGGCCTGGAATTGGTGTTGATTGCGGCGAGAGCGCTGATCAATCTCGTATAACTGCTCTGTTTATCGTCTACCGTGTCAACCTTCTCGGTAGTTGATTGTGCGCCCAGGGCTGTCAGCGCATGCAGCGCTTTTTGCGCCGTCGCGCTCCAGGAGAATTTCGCGGCTTGAATTGAACCGTTCGCGATAAGGCGAGCGCGAAACTGGTCATCAGTGAGGCCCCTGTTCAAGAGGGTTGCCAGTGCGGCAACATCATCGGGGTCAAAAAGCGCCTCCGTAGACCCCACGACTTCAATAAGGCTGGTTCTTGCCGCGGCGATCACGGCTGCGCCATAATGCATAGCTTCCAACGGAGGCAGTCCAAACCCTTCATGACTTGATGGAAAAACGAATAAGCGACACGATCTGTAGAGAGCGACCAATGATTCATCGGACACAAAGCCTGTACAGTGTAGGTCGTCAGCGGCCAGACCGGATTTTTTCGCTACCCGCATGAGACGGTGTCTATTCACGTCTCCGATCTTCCCGACAAGGACGAGCGGGTAGGACCTTCTCATGGCGAGAGGGAGGCGAGAATATGCGGCAACCAGCTTATCGACATTCTTTCGTACATCAAAGCCCCCGACGTACAGGACAGAATTTTTTGGAATCACTCCTGGAGATCGGTGATTATCAAGAGAACTTGATGTGAGTCTTTCAGGAGTGAACAGATCAGCCGCCGCCGAGATATTGACGCACCGATCCGGGTCCAGCCCCAACCTTGCAACGGCATCTCGCTTGGAATAGTCTGAAATCGTCAACACCAGATCTGCGTGACGGAGCGATTCGAGTTTCCTGCCATACCATTGCCGCACGACCGGATTCGGCAGATACACCTTGGGTTCTGCCAGCGGGATCAGGTCATAAAGAATCACGACGGATTTATAATGACGGTTGGACGGTGGTTCGACGGAGACAACAGATTCGGGTTCGAAAAGGCTTGCGGTCAGCACAATGTCCGGTGACATTTCGGCGAGGAAGTGAGACCGTAGCAATTCGGCCGCTCTGGCTCGCCATTCATTGTCGCTGAAGGCTTCGTTAACGGCGTGCGGCGCTGCGAAGGACACGACTTTCTCCGGAGGGATCAGTCCCGCAAATAACTCCCTTATCCGAACGAGGTCACGATCATCCTGATCGTTCAGTACAATCCAGTAATCGAAATCCCTGGCTTGCTGCAACAGCACCTTGACCAAAGAGGCCGCATAACGCCCGATGCCCCGAAAGCGGCTCCATGTTTGCATCGACTGGAGGTCAATGACGAGGCGCATCAGTTCTTTTTCGTATCAATGGCTTTTTTGAGGTCGGCATAAATACGAGCAGCAAGGGGTGACAGAGCCTGAATCTCTTCTGCTGATATATTCGGCGCAGATGCCGCCGCAATGGTATTTTCCGATAATCCCGACCTTGCAGCGAACTCACGCAGGTATTGGTACAGTCGAGGGTATTCGGCCAGTATGTTCAGCGCGCGCGCCCTCAGGTCAGGATTGGCGAGAGTCCGGCGCAGCACCCATACCGCCATCGGCTTGGGTAGGCCAAGTATCCAGCGCACCACGCGTTTGAGGGATGTCACGATCCACCTCGCGGAGGTCAATCCCCAAGTGAGTTGAATGAGGCGAAGCCGCTCCCGGTCATGAGATCACGCAACCGACTGGTCGGTCAGTCGCGCCTGCGCGCCGCATTCGAGCTGCAGGGCAAGGCGGCGGGCCGTCTTTGCCTCCACCGCGTCACGCGCGGGTGCGGCGTTCAGGCGTGCGGGATGTACGTCTTGCACCGTGCCCCGTTGCGGCATGCGGACGCCGCTCTTCATGACGCGGCTCCTTGCTGTGTGGGGTGCTCGGTTCGGCCCTCACCGTCCTATCATACGGGAGTCGCTTCGCCGGTTCAACTCAGAATGGCCTGCCTTCGTTAGCGGCCATCATGGAGTGGATCTGAACGTGTGGAAAGCGCCGGCGCGGCGGATCAGGCCGTGGACGGTGTAGCCCTTCGCGAGCAGCAGCTCGGCCAGGTAGGAGCCGTCTTGCCCGGTAATCCCGGTGATGAGGGCGGTGTTCATATGGGTGCTCCCTCCTCGATCTCCTTTTTCTCAATTTGAGATTGTCAGGCTCAGCCATCCCGCTAAACACCTTCCTGGCCATCCGGATTTCCCGAATGAGTTCGCGTTCCTGGTACCGATCGCAGCTTGTGGATTCACGACAGGCTTACCGGCTCACGGATTTTACTCGACTTCCTCCAGAGTGACGAGAAGACATTCTTTCGCGGTATTGAATTATTTCGCTCGTCTGACTTGCTATCGGATTGATAACACTATTATCTATTTGACGCAGTCAAACATAACAAATTACAATTACATTACGGCATATATCGGCAGGAACGATAGTCAGCTCTTATGTTGCGTCACCACGCGCTGTACAGCACAGGTCACGACGACCGGGAACGCGCCGTTAAGAAGGTCTCGAGGCAGCCAAGGATTGCGAGACGAAACCCGGAGGTTTTAGCGCTAGAAGCGTCTCGTTTGACAGCCGATCACAGACGCACCATTCACTGACCTTGGAACGCGGCACGGGACCGGAAGGACCCATGAAGAGCAACGCAACCTTTTTTCAAAGGCGCGTAACGCCGTCCCGACTCGGCCGGATTTTCGCCGCAGGACTTCTCGCCCTTATAGGCTTTACCGGCCATCTTCTGTACACTTCAGTCTCTGTATGGGCCCAAGATGAAAAGTCGGACGGCCGCGCGACGCGGGCGTCCGGTGCCGACTCTCTTGTCCCCTTCGTCTCTATCGGCCGAGGGACTGCGAGTAGAATCGTCGATCCGCTGGAGATCGTGATTCAATCGGAACAAGAATTACGGGATTTCTGGACGCAACATGTCCAGTCCGATTCTCTTCCCCCTCTTGTTGATTTCGCAACGGACCTGGTCGCAGGGATCTTCGCCGGCCAACGCCCTACGGCAGGGTACCAAGTGGAGATCGTGAGGATTGACCGTAATAGAGCTGGGATACACGTCATCTATCAGATAAAGAACCCGCCGAAGGATGCCGTGGTCGCTCAGGTATTTACGCAGCCATTCCACCTCATACGATTGCCCCGGCTGAATCTTCCGATTCAGTTTAAGAGGCTCTGATCGCGTAAAGGGGAAAAAGGAGAGAGATGCGTAAGCCAGGTCGGCCAAGTCTCATATTCGTCGTTATCTTTTTCCTGCTGAGTCTCAGCGCCGTCGCCCAAGCAGAACACCCCTCGAACCGTATCACCGGAAAAGAGAGGGGCCCTGGATCACGAGTGGTCCACACCCCTCCTCATGCGCCTGATGAACTCCTCGTGAGATTTAAGGAGGGGGTCTCGCTACGCGATATGGCATCGGGTCACGCGCTGGTGGGAGCACAGGAGGTGAAGAGATTTGATATCGTGAAGAACCTCGTGCACGTCAGATTGCCCCACGGGAGGAATGTGAAGGAGGCTATTGAATTGTACAAGCAGCACCCTAATGTCCTCTACGCAGAACCCAACTACCTTCTGGAGGCGCTTACCGTCCCCAACGACCCCCGCCTTGGCGAGCTTTGGGGGCTCCACAATACGGGGCAATCGGGGGGAACCTCTGATGCAGACATCGATGCCCCAGAGGCATGGGATCTTGCCACCGGAAGCGGCAGTGTGGTCGCAGCAGTCATTGACTCGGGGATCGATTACAATCATCAGGACTTATCAGCCAACATGTTTCGGAATACCGCCGATTGTAACACCAACGGCGTCGATGACGACAGCAACGGATTTATCGACGACTGCTACGGTATCGACACCGCGAACAACGACACCGACCCGATGGATGATAATAGCCATGGCACCCATGTGGCCGGCACGATTGGCGCGGTTGGAAATAATAGCATCGGAGTCGTCGGTGTCAACTGGACGACCCGCCTGATGGCGTGTAAATTCCTCGATGCGGCCGGTTCTGGTTACACCTCCGGTGCGATCACCTGCTTGGACTATGTGAAAACCATGAAAGATCGGGGTGTCAACATCGTGGCCACCAGCAATAGTTGGGGCGGAGGAGAGTTTTCCCAATCTTTACTCGACGCCATCGAGGCCCATCGGCAACGAGGGATCCTCTTTATCGCCGCGGCGGGGAATGACGCGCATGACAACGACACAGCCCTGTCTTACCCCGCCAGTTATTACCTGCCGAACATCATCTCCGTCGCGTCCACCACTCGAACAGACGCCTTGTCTTCTTTCTCGAATTCTGGGAGGCGGACCGTCCATCTCGGCGCCCCCGGCAGCGCAATCCTCAGTACGACCCCGGGGAACACGTACAGCACCTTCAGCGGTACATCGATGGCTACCCCTCATGTAACGGGGCTGGCAACACTGCTAAAAGCGCAGGACTCCGGACGTGACTGGCGAACGATCAAGAACCTGATCCTGGCCGGCGGCGATACCATTTCTTCATTGACCGGTACCACCATTACACAGAAGAGACTCAATGCCCGCGGGGCGCTCGCGTGCTCAAATCCTACCGTCCTTTCCCGCCTCAGGCCCATCGCCACCGCAACCAGCGGTCTCATCGGCACACCCATCGATCTTGCCGTCCTCCATATCAACTGCGGCAGCCCCAACGGCAATGTCACCGTTACGGTCGATCCCGGTAACCAGACCATCACTCTTCTGGATGACGGGCTCGGGGCGGACCAGGCGGCGGGGGACGGAACCTATTCCGGGCAGTGGACCCCCTCGGCCGGAGGAACCTTCACGCTTACCTTCCCGAAAGGGGATGTCGTGACCGTGTATGTTCTCGCTGATTACACAGTGTCATCGACGTCTTTTGTCTATAGGACGATTGGTGGAACGAGCCTCAATCTGGGCGACGACTCCTCGGCACGGATCACCTCTCCGTTTCCGATTCGATTTGGTGGCGGAGGCTTTGCCGATCTCTTCGTCGGCAGTAACGGGACCCTGAACTTCACCGGATCGTTTACGGCCTACTCCAATACCCCCGTTCCCACTTCACAGATCGCCACGTTAGTGGCGCCGTTCTGGGACGATCTCTTTGCAGTAGTCGGTACAAGTCAAAATGTCTTTTGGGAGGTGACAGGCACCGCACCGAACCGGGAGCTGGTGATTGAGTGGCGGGATGTGCGGCAGTACACCTGCCAGACCGACAGTGCCGCTACCGTGAAGTTCCAGGTAGTCTTCTTTGAGGAAAGCAGCAACATGCTCTTCAACTACGCGGATGCCGCCTTCGGGGCAGGGTGCGCCTTCGCAGACCGAGGGGGATCCGCCACAGTTGGGGTCCAGGTCGGTTCAACATCGGGAACCCAGTTCAGCCTGAACACCCAGAGCCTGAACAACAATACGGCCCTGCTCTGGACCATTCTGCAGCCGGAGATCACCGTGACCCCCACCTCCCAGGATTTCGGTAGCGTCACAGTAGGAAGTTCAGCCGACCGGACCTTCACGGTGCAGAATACCGGGGTGGGCACCCTGACCGGAAGCGCCTCCGCGACGACCCCTTTTAGCATCCTCTCCGGAAGCCCCTTCAGTCTCGGGGCCGGGCTAAGTCGGGGTGTGGTGGTGCGCTTCAGCCCGCCGTCGGCTGCGACCTTTGCAAGCAATGTCAACTTCACGTCCAACGGAGGCAACGTCTCACGAGCCGTGACAGGTAGCGGCGCGCCCTCCTACGGCGCGACCTACAGCCCCGGGACGATTGCATCCCTGACGGCCGGCCAAACCATCACGGTGCCGGTGACCGTCACCAACACCGGGAGCCTGACGTGGGGCGCCAACAGCGCCTTCCGCCTCGCCTACCACTGGTACCAAGGCAGCACGCTCGTCGTATGGGACGGCCAACGGACCCTCTTGCCCCAGAGCGTGGGCCCCGGTCAGCGTCTTCCCCTCACCGCCACCCTCCGGGCCCCAGCGGCCGCGGGCACCTACACCCTGAAGTGGGACATGGTCCAGGAGGGCGTGACCTGGTTCTCCGGGCAGGGGGTCGCGACGGGGAGCCAGAGCGTTGTGGTGCAGTGATGGCAGTATATCTGAAGAGCAGGTTGCCGGGTCTTGTGCAACGAAGCGGATTCTTGGAAATACGCTGGCCCTGATGACCACGGCACATGACGTGATAGACCTGAGTCTGCTGTTCACAGTAGAGCGCACCAAGAAACTCGATCCACAAGGGACGCGACATGGGAGCCTCGTCTCACATCAAATGTGTGATTGCAAGACCTGACCCCAACTTCACAACTTCATGTACTTAGCGGAGAACCTCCGGGCACCTCGATGAGGAGGTGTAGATCAAGGGCTTCCGTGCGCTGCCCGTGCTGCGCTAGGCGCTGCGGGTAGATCTCAGTGGCACGATGCCCATGACTGAAATGCACATGGCGTAACCTCATGACTGGGAGCCGGCTTCGCGATGTTCAACTAACTTTTGGATTGACTCATATGTACCCGTAGTACCTGCTTAACGATTCGCATCGTATCTCGAAGTGGCTTGGTAACTTTCCAACTCGGCGAATTCTTGATTCTTTCAAGTTCGGCAACAGCGTCGCGATATTTTTGGTATATATTATTATTATCAGTAGATTCAGTTATAAATTCGCAGAGAGTCAGACAATGTTTCTTCAAATATTCTAACTTCCGCTCGTAATAGTCGTTTCCGTGTTGGCGTGAGTTCATATTCTTCGCTGCTCCTGGCTATATCTTGTTCACAAGCGCCTTTAAATGACTCAATAAATGCTGTGCGGATCATTCGCAATAAATCATTTTCATGGTCGGATTCATATATGCTGCAGCAGTGGCTATATTGCTAGTTACGTGTACTAAGACGTTTGAGTGCGCAAGCAGCATTGTGTCGATGATAATTTCCTCCCCCATATGCGTATTCCATTTGTGAGGATCTGCTGCAGTGAGATGTTGGATTTGAAAACCCTCCCGATTCTTATACTGTCTATCCAGACGATCATAATGCGTGTCCTGTGCCGTTGAGGTGCGTGTGACGTCATTACGATAGATGAGCATATCGCCGTATCGTTCAAGAAAAAGCTGCACTACACTTTCCTGGTCGGTAGCTAAAAAGACAAATGGTTGCTCTCTCGCGTTCCTAGCGCATTTGATTTCATTATCAATGATTTCAAAATACAGTTTCACGGTAGGGATCCGACCGCCTGGCTGTTCTATCGAATGGCTTGGATGACGAACGTGAGCGCCGATTACGAAGCGGCCACTCATGTTTTTTTTATTAAATTTCTCGACATAGTTACTGATATGGGGATTCGGGATAATATACTTGCTATAATATTTGTGATACCAAGTTCGCCACTTCTGGAAATCTGGCCGCTTATATAGTTTATAAGCATGTATGTAAGTGAGAAGTGGCTCATCCTTTTCATTAAAGTCATCTTTTAGAATAGCGCCCATATAAAGCTTTCTTTCATCATCATATGTTGATTCATCGACATTATCATATGGCAGTGGCTGGAAGAATTTCAGGAAAATATTTCCATCATTCTCACGACCATAACAGAAACTGGTAAAAGTGTCGGTCTTCCAATGCTCTTTCATTTTTGTCAGACGCCAATCCGGCAGCACAATCGCTCCAGGATTGCGAGTTAGGGTCCAGGTCAGATAGGAAATCAATCGATTGAAAACAGAGTAAAATCCACCATCATTAGCAATTACCACAATCTTTTCTTCCTTATGATTTTGTACATGAATTGTGCTAGATGCTTCATTGGACTTTACTAAGCCAAGTTCATAATACTTTTTTATTAACCTCTCGTCGGATAAGTACAAGCCGTCTTCTGTCACCATATCGCTGCTATGCAGATAGACAACTGGTGGGTTCACGATATTCCTGTACACCGTTTTAATCTGATCATAATCGAATTGAGATACCCACTTTCGCCTCGCCTCGGCAGTACTCTGAAACTCCACTCGCCGATCATGAAAGTCCCGCCAGACAAGCTCGGCATCCTCAGGGTAAGGAGAAAATTGTACGCCAAAATAACGTCCATCAAGCTGCGGATAGAAGGCGGGCTCGGGAATATCCGCATGAATCCTCACCACTCCAGGAGCCTCGCATATCGTGTTATGTGCGAGGGCATCATTGAGTATCACGGGTTTGCCCATCGCCATGAATTCCCGCGGAACAATGGAGTACCCTTCGCCTCGAGAAAAAGAAACAAAGCAGTCGATCTCATCCAAAATAGCTCGATAATCCCCGACGCTTACATGACCATACGTTATCGCAACGTTTGTTCCCACAAAGCGATTTATCAGCGACATCAGCTTATAATTGTCCTCAAAGCTATAGGATAAGTGAATCCGTAGTCGGACCGCCGAATTACGTAAGCCGAAAACATTCGTGAACGTGTTTAAGAGTAAATCAACGTTCTTGCGAGGCTCATAAGAACCGATGAAACCATACGTATACGGTTTGCCTTCCAATGGTTCTTGGATCTTTGATGTCAGAAAAGGCCCGAGGTCCAATCCGATCGGCAAATAAATAACAGGCTTCTGTATTTTTGACTTACGGCATACATCCACCAATTCAGGAGTCGTAGCAAACACGCCGTCAAAATGATTATTTACGATGTCACTCCATTCCATTGGCAATCTATCAGAATCGAACACCACGGAGGCGTACTTGATTGGCGTATCGGGTACCTTTGTCCAGTTCATATCTCCTTGGCCATTCCATAAGACATCGGTATAGATTGAAAGGGCCGCCTCTTTTTCCTTTGCCCCGAACGGTGTAGTTTTCTGCAAGTCAGATGGTAGATGACTAGTATTACCCCAGCCTTCTCGAGTGTTAATTAAGGTAAGATCAAAAACAGAATGATATGCCGCGACGAACGCATTCGTTTGCTGACCAATACCAGAAAACATATCAACTCTGCCAACAACATTGACTCTAATTGTCTGCATTATTAGTACTCCACACCGGCGCTAGAATTGACGTCAGAGTCTCCCACCAGATTCTGGTACATTGAATCGCGTCAGAAAGTCGTTGTAGGTCTTTTGTAGTCCGGTCCTTTCATCAATCTTTGGACACCAGCCGAGTGCCCGGATACGCGAATTGTCGAGCAGCTTTTTCATCGTTCCATTCGGTTTTGACTTATCGTAGACGATGCGTCCTTCAAAACCAATCACGTCGACAACAAGGTTGGCTAATTCAGTAATGGATAGATCACGACCGCATCCCACGTTGAACAGATCGTCCACCACAGGGGTAGCCATCAGGCACTTCATGGCATCGGCTAAGTCGTCCACATACAGTACCTCGCGTCGCGGCGTTCCGTCGCCCCACACAACAAATTCCTGATCCCCCGAGAGCTTCGCTTCGTGTGCGCGACGAATGATACCGGCAACCACATGGCTATGTAGAGGATGATAGTTATCACCCGGTCCGTACAAATTCGGGGGTATAACAGAAATAAAGTTGCAGCCGTACTGTCGGCGGTACGCCCGGCACATCTCTATTCCCGCAATCTTCGCGATTGCATACGCACGGATATTGTCTTCTAGTGGGCCCGTCATTAGCGCGTCCTCAGAGATCGGCTGAGCTGCTCTTGCCGGATACACACAGTTCGATGCTACGAATATTAGCTTCTCCACGCCGAAATGATGAGCAGCGTCAATCACATTCGCTTGGATCATCGAATTGCCATGTAAAAAATTGGCAGGGAAGGTCGCGTTTGCATAAATACCACCGACCTTCGCTCCGATATGAAAAACGAACTCGGGCCGATTCTTGTCTACCCAATTATGAACGGCGCGCTGATCGCTCAAGTCAAGTTGCTGACGAGGAGCAAGTAGTAAATTAGCCCCCTCTCCGCTGAAGCTACGGACCAAAGCAGATCCAAGCATTCCCTGATGACCAGTTATCCATATTCTCTTGCCTATAAACTTAGCTAAATTACCCACTGAAGAGATAGATTTAGATTTTCTAGACATCAAATCGTCCACAGACTTCTTCCTTTTAAAATTAAAAGAATTTAATGGATTGACTCCCTAGTGAGTTAGGGGGTTAGTCGTCGTGTACCTCTTTTATAGCCGCTTCCTACGCGACCAGCAATTGCCTGATATTATCGCTCCCAGCATCCAGCATACAAGCTCGTTAGAACGGTACTTATAAAGGGCTTCCAATTATTAGATCGTGCATTTTACGGATCATGCGTCGAAATTGTTTGATGAGCCGGTCAACAACTCGCCGTGGCAGTGTCGTACGCCATGATCGACTGCTATACACTTCCACAGATTCTGCCTCACGCATACTTAGGCTTTTTTTCAATTGTGCCAATATGGTGTTTAATTGAGTAAATTCACTTTTTAACGCCTGAAGTCGTTCATCAATCCGAGCAAGCGCTTTATCAGCGTGTGCTTGCATATGAAATAATTTTGACAGCTTTTCTTCACTGCATTTTTCGATTTGTTGTTGTTGTCTCTGAACATGTCCGACTAGTGACATCTGCATTTCCATGGCATCTTCTATCGCTTGCATCCAATGTTGGAGCGGGGTGTTTTCCACGAACTCGTCGTCTTCTTCAAGACTATCCATCTGCTCAAACAACTGGTGCATGGTCTTGAAACTCCATCGTGACGTTG
Source organism: Candidatus Methylomirabilota bacterium (assembly GCA_003104975.1). Lineage (NCBI taxonomy): Bacteria > Methylomirabilota (SeqCode) > Candidatus Methylomirabilota bacterium. Next base: position 422,252 of record PQAM01000010.1, on the reverse strand, counting down.
GGTACGACCAGAACGCCGTCATCCATTTGCGATAAGGCTGATCAAGACGATAGGGGCTGATCGCTACCGTACGGAGAGGACGAGAATCTCCCACGCGTCCTGTCGACACTTCGTATACGAAGATCAAAAACGCCAAGAAGATATTGTACGGCCAGACACAGTCTTTTGCGGCGATAGCTATAGAACCGTAGTCAATCAGTTGTGCGTGGCCCTCGGAGTTAACGAGCACATTCCAGGCTCTCAGGTCGCTATGATAAAGGCCGACCGATTCTAGCGCTACAAGCTGAGTTAGGACGTCTTGCAGAGCTAATCTTACATCGTACGACTTGCCATCACGTATTATGTCGACCAGCAATTCTCCTGGCAGCAGCTCACGCACCAGCCAGACCTCATGCTCGTGCCGACCTTCCATCAGCAATTGCGGGACCTTGATACCGGGCGGTGGAGCGCGCAAGAAGGTAACCTCGCTTCGATGCTCGTCCAGATTTGCCATAGAAACCTCGGCATGATCAAGGCGGAAGAACTTTGCGATGAGCCCTTCACCGAAGTAGTATCGACGCGTACCCTGGTGAACGTCTTGCGCTAACACGTGCGGATAGGCTTGCCACGAATCAAACGCAACAACTTGATCGTTCAGGTACCAGTACCGGTTGCTTGCGAAGTACAAAGGCCGGGGAATACCTGAGAGATGCGTTTTGTGTTGTGCCAATTCATGTACAAATGCAAAACCACTCAGCAGTTGTCTGGGTTCTTGTGGTTGTGCCGCTGCCCAGTACGGAGGTTCGGAAGCCAAGGCCAGTTCGAAGATACCGCCCACGACTTTGTGAGCCAAGTCATCCAGCATTTGACGCACAGCATGCGCGCCTTTTTCGTATACGATGTGGTGGAATACGCTCAAGCCTAGCACCAGATCATATTGATCTGGGCCGACTTGGTCCAGCATTACTTCTTCAATCCTCGCTACCTGAAAGCTAATCTCCAGTTCGCGATACTCTTCAGCCAGCGCGTTGCATACAGCAACGTTACCATCAAAATAATCCACACCATGCACGGTGGCGCCTAACTCCGCTAAACTCAGGCTAAAGAACCCTTGCGCGCAACCTAGATCGAGTACGCGTAATGGGCGCTGCAACTTGGCCTCCAGCACTTTGTACACTCTTATAATCGGTTCAAGTCGATCATGGCACTCGCGCGCTACAGCAGCGGAATGCTCAGGGTGACCAAAGATGGGCTGGTAGTGCTCTGGGAGCGCCGCAACGAGGCCATCAAGTGCACTGCTGGCCCTTTCATCCGACATACATAACTCCATCACTCATATCGAACTGGGCTCTAAGGTCCACAAGACCCCAAAACTCCATGGGCCGCCCAACGGTCACTAGCACCGAGTCATAGCGCCGGTCCAGCGGCTCGAGCATGGCCTGGGGGCCGGTGGCGATGCCAAATGACACCATGTAATGGCCGGCGTTCAGAGCCATTGGCAATGCAAACCTGAACACGATGACTTGCCCCTTCTTTGCCGAAATAGTTTGCTTACCCTCAGCAGCGAGGAATGAGTTGGTACCGTACAGAAATACGCCGTCGTGGGTTTTGATGAGAAAGCCGGCAGTGAGATCGTCGTAGTCGGCGTCAAGCAGCACTTTAAAGCAAAACTCTACGTGGGCGTTGCTCTCGATCACCGGCGGAAAATCCTGGTCGTTAGATCGCACAAAGTAGTCAAGTATGCGGGCACCACCGTTGCCCCAGCGATGCTCCTCTTTTCGGTAGCCGGGGCGGATGTGGAATTTCTCTTCCGTGCCACACATAAATTCACTGGCCGCGGTTCCAGTTGTTGTGGCGCTGCTGGCAACCTTCTTGCTCCCTTTGCCAAACAGTTCTTCAAGATAAAGGTTGCTTACGTCTCGTGGGCTGCCGTCCATGACAAGGCGACCGGCGCGGATAAACAATGCATGGTTGCAATGCTTGACGATATCGCCCACTGCATGGGTGACTAGAAGTAGCGCGGTACCTTGCTCTTTGTAGAAGGCAATGCGCTCGTAGCACTTAGCCTGGAAGTACGCGTCACCCACCGCTAATGCTTCATCCACAATCAGAATCTCCGGCCTGAAAGCCGTAGCGACAGAAAATGCGACGCGCATCTGCATGCCGCTGGAATATGTCCGCATGGGTTGGTCAAAGTATTCACCGATTTCGGCAAAGGCTTCTATTGCTGGCATGGCGCGGTCAATCGCTTCTCGGCTGAATCCCATGAGCCCGGCGGAATGATACGCATTCTGTCGGCCGGTGAATTCCGGATTGAACCCCATGCCAAGTTCCAGGATCGCGGCGATCCGTCCATTGATCTCAATGGAGCCTTCAGTGGGACGTTGTGTTCCGGTTATTAACTTGAGTAGCGTGCTTTTGCCTGCGCCGTTTTGGCCCATAATACCGACAGCCTCACCGGGTGCTACGGAAAATGACACATTACGCAATACCCAGTGCTCGGCCGACGGGCTTACCGAGGCACTACACCATGAGGCTATTCTTTGCCATTCAGACCGGTACGTGCGAAATGCCTTGCCAAGTCCGGAGACTTTCAGAGCATATGCGCTCATAACACATCCACCATCTCCGCGCTGGCACGCCGAAACATGATGAATGCCCCACTCAATAATGCAAGGGTCACTATCGCGAGGCGACCAAGACCCATCAAATCAGGAGGCGTATTAAAGAGCATCGCATTCTGAAAGCTCTGGACGACGGTAGCCATGGGATTCAGATGCAGGAACCGGCGAAAGCCTTCCGGTATGACGTTCGGCGTGTAGACAATCGGGGTAAACCAGAAGCCAAGTTGCAAGACGACTGGAACGACCTGTCCCACATCCCGGATAAACACATTCAACACCCCGAGGATGAGGCCGATGCCAAGCGCCAGGGCAAGAGTCATCACCATCAGCAATGGCACCCAGACCGTCTGAATACCTGGGACATGGCCAAGTAATCCGAATAGCACGATGATGGCCAGAAACAGCAGTACGTTGTTGAACAGGGCGGAGCCGGTCACAATCAGCGGAAGGCTGATGTGAGGGAAGGCTATTTTCTTTAGGAGATTCCCGTTGTCGATGAATAAGGTCAGGCAACGGCTGATGACTTCAGAGAACAACGACCATGCGAGCATACCGGATAAGAGATAGAGTGGGTACGCGAATCTGCTCTCGGTCATACCTTGGAGCTTGGCATGCATGATTCCCGCTAGCACTAATGCAAAGATCGCCGCCTGGGCAAGCGGGTGAATGATCATCCACAAACCGCCGAGGCGACTGCGAGTAAAGCGCGCGCGAAACTCCGACCGGATTGAGGAGAGGATAAAAAATCGATACTGCACCACACTGCGCAACATGCCCTTCATCCTTTCGCATTCAACCTGATTTTCTGGCGGATGTAGCCTCTTTCTTCCAGCCAGGTCAGAATCTTTGTCACGCTTTCCTCCTCCGTCTCCCGGCTGGTGTGGAGGACGATTTCCGGGCTCTCGGGCGGTTCATAAGGATCGGAAACCCCGGTAAAGTTCTCAACCTCTCCGGTGAGGGCTTTCTGATACAGTGCCTTCACGTCTCGCCTGATGCATACCTCTACTGGGCAGTCCAGGAACACCTCAACAAAACGACCGGTGTCCTGCAAAGCACGAACCTCGTCACGAACCGAGCGATATGGAGAGATAGCCGCAGCGATAGCGATCACGCCATTGCGACTCAGCAGGTTGCACACGAAGCCGATCCGTCGGATATTGGTATCCCGGTCTTCTTTACTGAATCCCAGCCCCTTCGAGAGATTCTGACGAACCACATCGCCGTCCAGCACTTCAACCGTGAGCGTCCGGGTGCGCAGCTCGCGCTCCACCCGCCTGGCCAAGGTTGTTTTGCCTGACCCTGAGAGCCCGGTAAACCACAGCGTAAAGCCATGCATGGTGCCGGTCACGATAGGACCTCGGGAAGCACTGAGGCCACTCCGCTACCTTCGCCGTTCTGATGACACATATCGTTCCAAGTCCGCATCGACCATCATCTCGATCAGTTCGCGAAAGCCAACCGTGGGCTGCCAGCCTAATACCTGCTTCGCCTTCGACGCATCCCCTTGTAACAGGTGAGCCTCTGCAGGTCGTACCAGCGCCGGGTCTTCCACCACATAGGCCTGCCAATCGAGTCCCGCTCGTGCAAATGCGATCTGAACCAGTTCGCGGACCGAGTGGGTCTCACCCGTGGCGATCACGTAGTCATCCGGCGTCTCCTGCTGCAGCATCAACCACATTGCCTTCACATAGTCGCCGGCGTAGCCCCAGTCGCGACGGGCATCGAGGTTACCGAGGCGCAGTTCGGTCGCTAACCCATACCAAATCTGCGCAACGCCATCGGTCACCTTTCGAGTGACAAACTCCTTACCCCGACGGGGCGACTCGTGGTTGAACAGGATGCCCGAACAGGCAAACAACCCAAAGCGTTCGCGGTAGTTGACCGTCATCCAGTGGCCGTACAGCTTGGCGACACCGTATGGGCTGCGCGGCGAGAACGGCGTCTGCTCATGCTGCGGCACGTCTTGAGCCCTGCCGAACATTTCGCTACTACTCGCCTGGTAGAACCGGATCCCAGGATCTGCCAGATGGATCGCCTCCAGCAGGCGAGTCACACCCAAGGCGGTATACTCAGCCGTGAGGACCGGTTGCTCCCACGAGGTCTGGACGAACGACTGAGAGGCAAGGTTGTAGATCTCGTGCGGTCGGACATCCCGGATGAGACGGATCAGAGAGTCTTGGTTCAGCAGGTCAGCCGACTGCAGGGTGATCCGATCGCGTATGTGCGCAATCCGTTCGAACGGTCCAGTGCTTGACGGCCGCACAATCCCGACTACAGTGTATCCTTTCTCCAAAAGGAACTCAGCCAGGTAGGAGCCGTCCTGACCGGCAATACCGCTAATTAATGCGCGTCTACTTGTCATAGCTCGATCACGTCGCCCCACCGGTAGTCCGGTTTCAGGTCCCAATACCACGTACCGTCGATCGCGATACGTCGTGCGCCAAGCCGCCTCGCTTCCCACGATGCAATGTGTTGACATTCGCTCTTGTGCAGTGTATAATTTTGTCATACACAATGGAGGATGCTCATATGCATCGAAGACGCGTGCCCCTTACCGTATCTCTTCCGGCGGAGCTGGCCCGGAAATTTGAAGGCCTTGCGAAAGTCGAGGCGAAAAACAAGAGCCAGCTCTTTCGAGACATGTTCAGAGTCTATCAGCAGCAGCGGTTGGAGCAGGAGTACTTTGAGCTTCAACGCTACGGTACTCGACAAGCTCGAAAGAAAGGCATTCTGACTGAGGCCGATGTCGAAGCCCTGGTGTTTCAGGACCGCTGAGCGTGCGGGTCGTTTTCGATACGAATGTGTTCATTTCGGCCTTTGTCATCCCCGGCGGTCGTGCAGAAGATGCCTACCTCCATGCCGTACGTGAAACATTTGAGTTATACACCTCGGTTGCGATCCTCACCGAAACCGCCAATACACTCCGAACGAAATTCGAATGGTCCGCGGAAAACGTGCGGAGACTACTCCAGTCTATCAGCCAAACGGCTACAGTTCTGAAAACTCAACCCCACCTCCATATCCTCAAAGATGAGCCGGACAATCGGATCCTCGAATGTGCGTTGCTGGCTGAAGCCGAGATCATCGTCTCAGGCGACCGCCACCTCCTCTCGCTTGTACGCCACCGGGGCATCACTATTGTGAAGCTTGCTGATTTTCTGAAGCTCCTGAACCATTGATTGATCGGTGGAACTCAAACCGGTTGTGCGATCTGACTCAGATCAATGCCTGCTACAACAGGAATCGGGAGACCCAGTCGCAGGCGCAGCGCAATCCAGTCACTCACCGCCTCACGGAGTTCACGTCGGCAACCCTCCAAGGTGGCATGACGTGCCCATACACCCTGAAGAGCAGGGACCTCTCCCCAATAGGTCCGCTCATCCTCGATGATCTCGTACACGGCTTGTTCCATGGCCTTGTCAATATACTCAGCAAGTATTACCGTCCCTCCTTTACCCCTCTATGCTCTGTCCCGGCGAGACGCCCGGTGATATACGTCACCACTTCATCTGCCAGGCGCACTGCGGTCCACCGAAGATCCTCGGCAGCCTGTTCCAGCCATTTGGCACCCTCTTCATGGGGTGTGCGTCTCGTAGAGAACCACCTCCTTCCCGCGCAGATGCTTCATGAACGGTCGGTCGTGCATCCGCTCAAACTCGTCAGGAGTATAGCACAACAGGTCCAGGTCCACGGGCAGGGCCAGGAGCGGGTACAGCATCCGAAGGCGATCGATGAAGCTCAGGTCTGTCTCCATGACCACCAGGATGTCGAGTTCGGTGAAGAGATCAGCCCGACCGCGAGCAAAGGACCCGACCAGACTGATCCGCCCGACCCCTTCTACGCGGGATAGGACCGTTACAGCTTGCTTGAGCGAGGACTCGAGCAGTGTCGCGTAGGTCGTCCTGGCGCTGCGTGCTCCCTGATCCACACTGTCCATTGCTAAAAAGTCCCCCCACTCGTCCCCTCCCCCTCCGAGGGGGGAGGGTGAGGGAGGGGGTGCAAGGTACGGATTTTCATGCCCATGGGCGCGCCGCCGACGCATAGGGTGTAGGGCACCAACTTTCATCCCAATGGGCGCGCCGATTACTCACCAAGCTGCTGTAATATTCTGTGATAAAACACCTCGTCCATCCACATCCCCGCCTCGATCAGACGATCCAGTTCGCGACGCACTGAAGGAATCAAGCCTCGCCCACGCGCCTCGATAAGGACTCCAACCGTGCCGGTGATCGATAGGCCCCGTTCTCGGGCAACGCACCGCCCCTGCTGGTCATCGAGGACCACAAGGGCCGTCTTCGCTTCTAAAGCAAGGGTAACCACTTCCCGCTCACCTGCACCTAAATCTGATGGGGTCCCAGCCATAGCTCGTTTTGCAGCCTTCCGGATGAGGCACTTTCGGTTTTGTAGCAATGCCTGAACCTGTCCAGCTTCTTTGCCGGGTTTCGCTTTGACCTCATCCAGGACCGATGCTGGAATGACTACCTCCTCGTAAAGCTGGACGAGAAGGTCAAGTCGATGGATTTTGGCCAGCAAGATCAGCGGGCTGGTATTGCAAATAGCTCTCAAGAGGCCTTCCGCGCTCTTTCACGGGCCTGCTTGATCTCACGGTCCAGCTCTTCCAGGGGGTAATTCAACACAGGGATACGGTATCGGCCGAGACGGCTCAGGAATTCGACGCGACCCATTCCAGCCAGTTCCGCCGCTCGACCTGAGGAGATGCGGCCCATCTCATAGAGCTTAGCGGCAACGAGGAATTGAAGTTCTCGCTCAAACTCCTCAGGTGTTTCGCCCATCGCTTCCGGTAAATCCTCTGGGTACCGTATTTTTAAGGTCTTAGTGCTCATGGACAGTCCCCCTCAATCTCCGGTTTCCTGCTCAACACGAAGAGTCTCTCCGTCATTGTTAACTTATATTAGCATTCCTTTTATACCACTCGATCGTCTTGCGCAGACCGTCTTCGAACGACGTCGTGGCCCTGAAGCCGAATTCCCGCAGGGCTCTGGAGGTATCCAGACAGCGGCGCGGCTGGTCGTCGGGCTTGTCGGTATCCCACGTAATCACCCCGGTAAAGCCGGTCAATTTGGCGATCAGGTCAATCAGCACGTTCATCGAAAGTCATGTGCCCGCGACATAGATTGAAGATCTCTTCGGCCCAACGACGCGCCTGCTCGGCGTCTGGACGTCCGTAGAGGTCGTCGGGACCTTGTCCCAGCAGTTCATCGCCGTACATGCTTCTTTCGCGATTCTCGCGGAGCCTTGCGGAGATGCGCGCCAGTTCATCCGCACGCAGAGCGATATCTGCCGGGAGGCGACGACTGTATTTGACCATAAGCGTCCCGACATCGTGCCATTTCGGTGGCTCGACACCGACGAAATTGAGGATCGCCTTCAACGAGAGCTCGACTATTTCCTGTGAAAGCCGGACGACGTACGCCCAGTTCTCTTCTCCCATGGCAACCTGGAGGGTCGCTTTTCGACTTTCCGCCTGACGCATCAGGCTGCCGGCAAGGTCGCGACTTGTCATAGCTCGATCACGTCGCCCCACCGGTAGTCCGGTTTCAGGTCCCAGTACCACGCACCGTCGATCGCGATACGTCGTGCGCCAAGCCGCGTCAGCTTTTCCCGCAGCTCGTTCAATTGCCGCTGGAAGAACCCTGCCCTGTCGTAGAGCAGTTTGGCGTCCTCGACCATGTCCAGAAATAGCCGCGACCCGCGCTCAGCTTCCTGCGGCGTCTTCAGGATGACCGAGATATACGGATACCAGCCCAGCCGTTCGAACAGGGTCTCGCACAGCGGGCCGATCGCTTCGCGAGCCTGGTGGATCGGTTCAGCACGAAGGAAGGCGCCTTTGGGCAACTGCTCGGCGATGACCAGGAGATCGATGTCGGAGGTCAATCTGAGTTCCCCTCTAGCCGCCGAGCCATAGAGAACAACGGAGATGAGACAGTGGCCCAGGTGCTGATGAAGCTGCGCCAGGAATGCTTGGACCACCTGTTCGGCTGCGTCATTAAGCTGTTGAACGTCGCTCATGGAAGCCCTAAGAACATCACCCACTTCCCATCTCGAGGCGGCCTAATGCGATCAGGCTCTCCAGGTCGTCCAGTGCGTCGGGCAGAGAGCGACCGAAAAGTTCGCGGGTCTCCTGACAGCGGTCCTCCGATGCTGCCCCGAGCATGCGCGCCGCATCCGCCAGGTCCTGCGCGCGTCCCGCCTCAACCTTCATCAGGACGAGGTATGGCAGGTCAAACACCGGAAGTCCCTGCCGGTCCTGTTTCAGCGACTGAAGCGCCTCGGGTACCCACGCCGCCCGGGACTCAATAACATCCACCAAAGCGCCCGAAGGGGACCGCCACGTCATGCCCCCGATAGCAAGCGCTTGCACCTGGAGAAAGCCGGCTCGCTGTAGACGTACTCTTACCTCCTCTTGATCCGACGCGTGTACGAGAATGTCCAGGTCCTGAGTCGTACGCTCAGGCATGTAGGCTCGAGTGGCGACCGCCCCCACGACGGCCCATGGGATGCCCGTAAGTATCGGCGTCAGATCAGGCCAGCGTGTCATCGCGGTTCGAGCCTCCAAAAAGATCCGGGCGCTACCGGTCCCCGGTTGTGCGCGCCTGCCGGCCATCTCTAAGAACATCCGGCGTCTGGCCGCCACAGAAGTTGTCTTCATTGATTTTCATATCTCCCGACTAAGAGACGATGCCCGAAGCGACACACGTCATCGTCAGCGCAAAAACGGTACCACATTGAATCGGGGGCGGGCAAATATTTTCGGGGCGTCGATGCGCTTGACAGTGTTGCCATGGCTAGTCTACCATTTGTCACATCTATCAGACAGCCGCCTGTCGGTGTCGGAGGACACAATCGAAGGTTCAATGAATCCTGAAACGGGCGTCCTTCAGCCTGGACTCTATATTGCGGATCACCGGTCCTCGGGTCCCCTTGTGACCCTCTTCCGGTATCGGGCGCTGTTGCGGCAGCTCGTCATCCGGGAGGTCAAGCTCCGCTATAAGCGGTCAGTGCTTGGATTCGCCTGGACGGTGTTGAATCCTCTGCTGGCTATGATCATCTTTACGATGGTCTTCTCCAGGATTTTCAGCACCCGCCCCAACTACCCGCTGTATGTGTTTACAGCCCTACTGGGGTGGAATCTGTTCTCGGCAGGCACCTCAAGAGGCCTGGACAGCGTTGTAGTCAACGGCCCTATCATCCGAAAGGTCTTCGTGCCCAAGGCGATCTTCCCACTCGCCACTGTCGTGTCGCAAGTCGTGAACTTCGTCTTCACATTGATCCCGCTTTTTCTCTTGATGGCCGCGGTCGGTGCGGGTTTCAGCCTGCATCTGCTCTGGCTCCCGATCCCGCTCATCAGCCTGACCTGTTTCGCGCTGGGCATCGCCTTACTCATGGGAACCTTCAATGTCTTCTTCCGGGACGTCAAGTATTTCTATGAAGCGGGGCTGTTGGCCTGGTTCTACGCGACCCCGATCTTCTTCCCACCAGAGATCATCCCGGACAAATTCAAGCTTCTGCTGTATATGAATCCTATGTTCGCACTTCTGGAATCGCTTCGAGCCCCTGTCTACCTGGGTACGGCGCCTCCCATCGGGGCCTTGATCTCCGGACTCGCCCTCTCCATGGCTACTCTCGCTATCGGGTGGGTCGTCTTTCACCGATTCGAGTCCCGGTTCATCCATTATGTCTGATGGCGTGGTAGCAGGCCGAATGTCGCAACCGGTCGGGGCGCTGAACAGCGTCAACCGGACTGAGAGTTTACCCCTATCAACTCGATCGGGACATGCGCCGGTTCTTGCAGTAGAGAAGCTCTCGATTCGCCTGCTCCTCCACCGGGAACGCACGAGATCCTTACGGGACTCGGCCATTCGGCTGGTAAAGGGTCGGACAAAAGAACGGGACCAGTTCTGGCCGCTGCGTGATGTCTCGTTCTCGGTGGATCAGGGTGAGATCCTTGGGATTATCGGGGCCAACGGAGCGGGCAAGAGTACGCTCTTAAAGGTGATCGCCGGTATTATTCCGCCATCGGTCGGACGGGTCGTTGTGCGAGGACGAATCGCGCCTCTCATTGAGCTTGGCGCCGGGTTTGACACGTTCCTGACCGGACGAGAAAACATCTTTCTCTATGGATCCCTTTTGGGATTCTCACAGAAACAGCTCGAACAACGACTTGATCGTATTGTGAGGTTCGCCGAGCTGGAGGAGTTCATTGACGTACCGTTGATGAACTATTCAGTCGGGATGTCCGCCCGCCTCGGATTCGCCATCGCGACGGACGTCGAGCCGGACCTGCTCCTGATTGACGAACTCTTTTCTGTCGGAGATGCCGCCTTCCAGAAGAAGTGCGAGGAGCGGATGGAATCGTTCAAGGCAAAGGGGGTCACGATCGTCCTGGTATCGCATGATCTCAAGCTGATCCAGACAACCTGCCGGACAGCCATCTGGCTCCACCACGGGCGGGTCGCCGGCGGCGGCGCGGCCGACCAGGTGGTCGCGGAGTATCAGAGGTTCAGTGCGTCGTCATCCGTCGGAGGATGATGCGGAGTCACTTCAGGTTCATTTTTCCAGGTACGCATATCCCAGAAGATCACTCGATTGATCCAAAGCGGCAGCCGCTTCCTCATTTCAAAAAAAACACGTTCCGGAAGCAGTGTCCTGGCCGGATACAACACCGTCCGAGCAAGCGGCCACGAGAACCCTTTCAGGCGAGCATAGGCGTGCCAGATCCGCCAGTGGCGCGATGTATAACCGAACGAGCGTTGCGTCACTCCGGACAGCTCCTCGAACAGCCGATCCCGTTGAGCCCACGTCTTGGTTTGAGGGTACTGGCGAGTGTTGGCCAGGGTATGCGGAATCCGATCGATCCGAAACTGACGCCCCAACCGAATCCACAGCTCGTAGTCCATGCAGTACTGTAGGCCAGGATCGAGCCCACCTACGGTCTCAACGGCCGACCGCCGGAAAAAAGCGGCAGGCTGGCATATGAAGCAGGCCTTGGCCAGTCGATGCCGGTCGAAATCCTCGGTGGGATAGACTCCGATCACGCGGTTCCGTTCATCGATGTAGTGGGCATCCCCATATACCATCGCCGTATCCGGATAGGCCGTCAGGTAGCTCACGGCCGCCCTCACCGCGCCGGGCAGGTAGGTGTCGTCAGAATTCAGCCATCCGAGAATCTGACCCTGAGCCAGGCGGATCCCCGTATTGACGGCCTCCGCCTGTCCCCCGTCCGGCCCCGATCTCCAGGTCAACCGCGCATCATAGCTGCGCAGAATCTCAAGGGTCTCGTCCGTAGAACCCCCATCCATGACGAGGTATTCCAGCTTCGGGTAATCCTGGGATAGGACGCTCTCGATGGTCTCTCGAATGAACCGTCCCTGGTTAAACGACGGTGTGATAATCGAGACCAGCGGTAGGTCGCCGGCTATCGTCGTCATGGTTTGAGCGTATGTACAAGTTGGAGCGGCGTCGACATCTTTCGTCCGGGTTTCGGCTAACGGATGAATCCTTCGTCGCGTTCTTGCGCGACCGCTTGACGAATCTCGAGACTTTTTCGAAGGTAGCAGTGGCGGCAGACACTCCGAACGATATCCGAGGTCGGCTTTTCCGCCAGAAGATATGTATCCCGAACTGTCATGGTCCGCCCGCAGAAAAAACAGATATGGGCCCCGACGTACGACTCTGATCGCACAGGGCCTGAGGAAGATTTCCCTTGACAGGCTTTCTCCTGTTCGCTTAAATCATCCCTGTTCATACGCCGACCGATGTGGGGCTGTGGCGCAGTTGGGAGCGCGCGTGACTGGCAGTCACGAGGCCACGGGTTCGAATCCCGTCAGCTCCACCATTTATTCCGCTGATGACCAGTACTGCGTTTCCGCTGAGATTGCCCGTAAATCTCATGTCCTTCGCCTTACCGTCCAACCGATAGTCCGTGCATCGGTTGCACGCCTACGAGCATGAAAAGTTGCAGCAACGCCGGGTTTCTTGCAGGCTTGTCATTGCGAGCGACCAACGGGAGTGCGGCAATCTCACCGTAGTTGCCCCGAACGACTGTGAAAATGCTTCGGCTTCACCTCGCAATGGCACGGGAGACTTTCGGAGCAATGAAGCATACCCCGTTTGCACTCCGATCTTACTACAACAGCAGCACATCGAGAAGGGTGAAACCAAATAGACAGATGCTCAGCAGACCGTTGGCCGTAAAAAAGGCGGCATCAAGCCGCTTCAGACCGTAACGAAAAAGCAATAGGTGCTCATACAGCAGCAGGCCGGCGGCCGATAGAACACCGATCAAATAGAGCGCGCGCAGATCCCAGAGGAACATCAGTATAATGAGGAGCAGCAGGGTCACCAGGTGGAAGACACGGGAAATGCCCATCCCGACCGGTATGCCGAACCTGGCCGGAATCGAATGGAGGCCGGCGCCTCGATCGAAGTCGATATCCGCCATGGCGTACAGGATGTCGAATCCGGCAACCCAGAACAGGACGGCAATACCGAGGACGATCGGCACGACCGCCATCTCCCCGGTGATGGCGATCCATGCGCCGAGGGGCGCCAAGGCCAGCGCCAGTCCCAACACGAGGTGGGACAGAAAGGTAACGCGCTTGGTGTAGGAGTACAGAACCAGCACCACCATCGCAAAGGGGGCCAGCTTCAGGCAGAGCGGGTTCAGTCGGGAGGCGGCGAACAGGAACAGCGCGAAGGATCCGAGCATAAAAAGGATCACCTCGCCGCGCCGCACGAGACCTTGCGGCAGGGCCCGTTCCCGCGTGCGGGGATTGCTCGCGTCAAACTGCTGATCGGCCAGGCGATTCATCGCCATGGCTCCACTCCTCGCCCCGACCATCGCCAGCATAATCCAGAACAGGGTCGACGACGCAGGAACCCCTCGAGCCGCCAGGATCGCACCCATCAAGGCAAACGGCAGCGCGAAGACGGTGTGCGAAAACTTCACCATTTCAAGATAGACGCCGGTTCGACGAAGGGCCGGTTGCAGCAGGTTCACGTCGATTTCTTCCCCACATGAAGGGTGACAATCCCGCCGGTGAGGGTCCGGAACTGTACCTCGAGGAAGCCGACCTCTTCCATCATCCTGGAGAATTCCTGCGGGGTGGGAAACGCGGCAACGGAGGCCGGCAGATACTGATACGCCTGTGCGTCCCCTGAAATCAGGCCGCCTACCCATGGGAGACCGGATTGGAAATAGAGACGATACAGCCACCCGAAGAGCGGTCCCTGCGGTGTGGTAAACTCTAGCACGACAGCGACGCCTCCCGGACGCAGCACCCTCCAGAGCTCCGCCAGCCCGCATTGGCGGTCCTCCACGTTCCGAATGCCGAAGGCGATGGTAACGGCATCGAATGTATCGGCGCGGAACGGCAGCGCCTCAGCGGAGGCGCCCTGAAGCCGAATACGACCGGCCAGACCTTTGCGCGCAACCTTTTCGGTCCCGATACGAATCATCGGCAGGCAGAAATCGACCCCGAGGATCGCCTTGGCGGATGGATACTGCCTTGCCAATTCGAGGGCCATATCGGCGGTCCCGGTGCAGACATCAAGCGCCATCCCGCCCGGGGAAAGACTGGCTTGCGCGACAGCCTCTCGACGCCACACGCGATCGCGCGCGAGACTGAGCAGGCGATTGAGCAGATCATACCGAGGGGCGATCCCGCCGAACATCCGGCGAATAGCGTCGCCCTCTCTTGCCCCCCCACCTGTTCGCATATGATCAATCGTTCCGTTCGGCATTATCGTTGCACGGCCTCTTTCGACCCACTCGGGGAGTTGTATCGAGTTGGTCGACGCCTCTACAAAATAAAAATCCCCCGGCTCGTGATGAGAGGGGGCGGAGGGATGTTCCAACCCGGGTACTCAGTTTGGCGACAGCTTCAAATGCCGTCCCCCGATCGATCCCTCGGACACCGGCGACAGCAGTTTCACCTGATCCCCCTCATGGAAGGTCACGGCCTCCTTGACCCCGTTCAGGTTCGCCACCTCCCACGCAAGTTGCTGATCGCCCAGGATCTCCCTGGCAACAGTCGCAGGCGTATCGCCCTCTTTGGCGACATAGATCCGCACGCGCCGATAGTCCCGCTTTGCGCCGTACACGAGACCGTCAAGGTGCGCCTTGTACTCGTTCACCTTCACTTCGAGACCGCCGCTACCCTGCCCAATGAGAATCGACGCCATCGTTTCGGCCTTGACGACGCGGTCGATCGTCTCCGGATGGGTCCCCTTAAAGCCGTGATAACCCAACGCCTCCAGTCGTTCTTTCATCTTCATGGCATTCAGGAACGCTACCATCTCACCCGGATTATACCCGGCGCGGTAGGCCGTACGGAGTCCAAGCTCATCGGCCTCCAGCTCCGCCTCTCGACCGTACCCCAAGAGGACATGGTCGGAGAGGGCGGCCGACACCTTCGCCCACTCCCCCGTATTCTCGCGACCGCCCGGACTGACGACCATGAGACCCAGCGACAGGATCTGGGCGCCGAACGCCTTGGTGAGCTGTTTCGCCGCATGGCGGGAGGTGACGTGACCAATCTCGTGACCGAGGACCCCTGCGAGTTGGGCCTCGCTGTTCAACATCGCCAGCATCCCTCGGGTGATATAGATATAGCCGCCAGGCAGGGCCATGGCGTTAACCTCCGGGACATCGACGATCTTGAAGCTGTACCGGAAACTGGTGGGTCCGATCCCGACGAGCAGTCGCTGGCCGATCGATTCGACATACGCCTGCAGTTGCTGATCGCGGTACCGTCCGAACCGGCCGAGAATCTCCTGATCTGCCCGCTTGCCGATCTCGTTCTCATCAGCCTCAGAGATGATGCTGATGAAACTATAGGCGTCGCGAGGCCACATATATCCAAGCAAGGACCCCGCAACCAGCAACAAGAAATCGCGTCTGCCCACCCCGTTACAGCACTGCATCACCGATTACCCTCGCCTTGAACGCCTATCGAAGCCTCTGTTCTATTGCCTTTATATTCTGCCTGGCCTTTTGGGCCAACGGACCCTTCGGCTGGTATTTCAGGTAGGACTTATACGCCGTGATGGCCTTACGATACAGGGTCTTGTCGTCAACGCCCAACTTGGCCTTGGTATGGTATGAGAGCCCCAGATGGTAATGCGCCTCGGCGAAGTTGCTCTGGAGCTTGATCGCCTGTTCGTACTCGGCAATCGCCTGATCGAGATCGGCAAACATGCGCTCGTGATACGACACCCCGAGCTCATAATGCGCCTCCGCGGTCGCCGCCGAATTCGCCGCCGGCTTCCGCTCGGCTTCCGACGACCTGCCCTCCACCGCAAGACTTGATCCCTGGAGGACAGAGACGACCAGCAGCAGGCCGGTCGCAAGGCTGTATACGTACCGCTGTTTTCCGCGGCGTTTCGAACTACGCAGGATCAGTAGGGTCATTATACCGCGTGGCGTCGGACCAATGGGGCAAGACGATCAACAGGCAGCGTTTTAGAACACAGACAATTACGCATACAAAATACCATAGCGCACCATCGGAAACTGTTCAAGTCTTTTCCACCCCAGCCATCCTCTCTTCCTCATTCCGGGTCGACGGCTTGCTGCTCAGGATGGCCATCGCATGCGGACCCAGTGGGACCTGTACGGCGGCTCTATTGTTGCGCTGTTCCACCGTTACCCGTTCCTCAGGATCAAGCAGATTGACCAACTGGTGCCCGATAGGACTCAAATGGGCATCGACCGTCACAACGTCGCGCCTCGCCTCGCTGTCGAGGTTCATCGCAATGACAATCTCAGTCTCATCGAGAATGCGCGAGTAAGCGAGCGTACAGCGACCGTCGATCGGGTGTCCGAAATCCGTACCATTGCCGGAGATCTCCCGAAAATACTGCCGGCCGTACCGGAGCGCCGGCTCCCGACCCCTGATCTCTGCGATGCGGGCAATGGCCCGATAGATCGGATGTTCAACGTTAAAGCAGTGATGGCCGACCGTCTCGAAGGCCCCCCACTGGCCGCCGAACATACACTCTCGAACATACCGGTCATGGTCTCCGCCGCCGTCAAACCCCTGTTCCGTTCCGTAGTAGATACACGGAACCCCTTGGCTGGTCAGCAGATAGCCAATGGCCAGAATCGCCTGATTGGGGTAAGGGTTCTGATACATGAAGCGTCGGTAGGGCCTTACCATCTGGTCGTGGTTATCTACGAAGGTCACAAAGTGTTCGCCCGCCGCTCCGTGATCGGCATAGAGTGTTCTGAACCGCTCGTAACGCTCGCGCAGCAGGGCAGGACCACTGAACCCTTTAATCGCCTCCTCCAGCACGAAATAGAGCGGGAAGTCGAGCGCCGCATCAAGGGATGGAAACCGCTCCGTCGTCCCTTCGATGCGACTGTTCCGACCGAGATACCGCTGGATGGTGAGATCGTCTCCCACGATCTCCCCGAAGATGAAGAAGTGATGCTTGCCGATCCGCTTGGCATATTCACGGATCGCATTGCAGAAGATCGCGGCGGCGCTGCTCTCCATATGCTTGACCGTGTCGACCCGGAACCCATCCACATCAGTGACAGCAATCCAGTATTTATACGCATTGATCAGGCTGTTCAATACCGCGGTTTGGTTGATGTCCAGCTCTTTAAGACTCAGGAAGTCGCCGTCAATCGCTTCATCAGCATCATTCCAATTCCTGATCTGTCCCCTTCGCTTGTAACAATCCAGATCCTGAAATTCCCGCGGCCAGACGGCATCGTCTTTCTGCAACCCTGCCGTCGGATCGACCTGCCGCCAAAAACCGAACTCGAACGGTCCCCGCGCCTCCCTCCAGAAGTAATAAGGCTGGTCGCCCGGATACGCCCAGTTGTCTCCGGTATGATTGAGGATGATATCCAAGATGACGTACATCCCCCGTGCGTGGGCCTGCCTGACCAGTTCTTGCAGGTCCTCCGTAGTGCCGAACCGTGGGTCCACCTCCAGGAAATCCTGAATGCCATATCCGTGATAGGTGTCGTTTTTCTCCTGGCGGTTCTTCAACACAGGACTCAGCCAGATCGCGTTCGCGCCGAGCCCCTGAAGGTAATCCAGACGGCGGACGATGCCTTTGAGATTGCCTCCCTGAAACACCCCTCCCTGCTCCGGATCCCGACCCCTGGGAGTGGAAGCAGGATCATAAGCTGGGAGGTTGTGCTGATTGTTGTCGAACCGATCCACCAGGAGAAAATAGATGAACACATCCCGCCAGTCCCGAGGTGATGGAAAGACTTCACCCTGGGGTGTGAAATCCAGCTCATTAACGGATTTCAATCTGTTTACCATGTCTTGATTCTCCATTCCGGGGGCCTATCTTCACGAGCCAGCCAGACGGGTCCAACATGTAGATAGGATCTCCCCACCGCAGAGTGACGATGCATCGGTTGGCGCTTATGGTTTTTCCCCTGACACCAAGAGCCGCTTCGCCTCGTCGATGAGTCGGGCGGCATTTTGCGCTGACACTCCGACCCGCCTCAGTGCCCGCGCCACGTCCTCTGGCGCCGCAGTTGCCAGCTTTTCGACCGAGTCAATGCCAATCTCCGCCAGTTGCCGGGCGCGTCCCTCGCCGATGCCGACAATAGCCGTCAAAGGTGTTGGGGCAGGTGCCTCGATTTTCGATCTTTCTTTTACTTTTATAGGCGTGACGACTCTTGATAAAATCGGGTGAAAGACAATAGCCCGAGACACTCCACGCCCTCCCGGATGGAAAAGCTGTGCTCCGGGGACACGCTTCCCACCGAAACGCACCAAATCAGTTCCACAGGTTGAGCAGCGTCC
Source organism: Candidatus Methylomirabilota bacterium (assembly GCA_003104975.1). Lineage (NCBI taxonomy): Bacteria > Methylomirabilota (SeqCode) > Candidatus Methylomirabilota bacterium. The sequence goes on along the minus strand of PQAM01000010.1, from coordinate 403,852 downwards.
TACCGAGACTGGTCGTTCAGCTCCGGTCTCCATTGACGTAATCTCTGCCATGGTCCGCTCGCTCTCACAGCACGGACAGAAGCAGCAGTCGTGAGGAGTTTCGCTTGGTTGTCGTCCCGGTGGCGTGGGAGCACACAACCCTTTTTCAGGTATTCGAGGCGGTGCGGCTTCAATTTGTTCAAAACGCACTCGCCAGTTCGACACGGTTAATTCGCCAGGCGCCTGGGCTATGAAGGTCACGGGTACGGGCGTGGCGGTCGAGAATCTCAAGGAGACTTGCTTGATCTCTAGTGTTGTTCCAGACGGTACAGCCAGACGTATTTCGGCTTCAGCCGCCCCAGCAGGCGAAGTGCCGCTCGCAAGCATGGAATCCACGCCGGTCCGCAGGACTTGCAAAACGGTGGGCGAACCGACGAGCGACTGGTCCGCCTTCAACCAACGGAGTTCAATGCTGGGCTTGTCCTTGACCGATGGCCGGATGAGAGCGCGACCTCGGAATTCAAGGCGAAATGGCTGGTCGCCTTTTGCCGGAATGGTCTGCACCAATTCGGCGGTTTCGGCGCCGGCGTTTCTCAATTGAATCCCACCCTCCACAGCAACCACCGTAACGCCGGAAACCGCAGTGGACAGCAGATTCCATCCGGCGAGTTGTCCCTCCTGCCGAAGAGTCAGATCGGCATTGGCCATACTCTCGGTCGTGGCGCTCAGAGAGACCCGGTCAATTCCCGCCACCACCCCTTCGGGCACATTGAAGCGGATCTCGGCTTGCTGAGCGCCTGCCTGGGCCATTAATCGCACGCGATGGAGAACCAGTTGTGGGCGGTGGGCAGCGACACCAACAGCACGAGTGAACGCCTCTGGCTTGATCTTCGCCGCTTGTCGCTCCAATACTTGTATCGGCACTCGATCAGTCTGGATAAGTCCGCAGTCTTTGCTTATCCACATCACCTCCGCCACTGCATCAGACTCCGTCGCGATACCCCAGAAGCTGAAGTCGTAGGGGCACGATTCCGCCACTGGTACGGTTTGGGACAGCACCGACGGCGATGGATTCGCGCCCTTCTGGCGGAGATCAGACAGCTCCCCAAGAACTGCGATGAGATGAAACGGATCGGGCAGACAAAATGGCGTCACCCGGCCGGCGGTCAGATTCCATTCGGCGGGCAAGCGCGCTCCGATCTGGATGAACGCCAAAGAATTGTTATCACCGTCAGTCGTGATGACGTAGATTCGATCGCCTTGCAGCGTTAGGGCTATCGCGGTCTGCGACGCGTTAACGTCGATCGTCCCGGCGGAGCGCTTAGAAACAAGATCAATGATACTAATGTTATCGCTTATGCTATCGCTGCCGCTATTCGCTACATACGCCTTAGCTCCATCTGGGGAGACCACTACCGCGACCGGCTCGGTACCAACCGGAATGGCCGAGCCAACGGCAGTCCCGCGCACCGTATCAATTATGCTGACATTGTTGCTCCCTTTGTTGGCAACCACCGCCCACTTACCATCGGGAGTGAGAGCAATTGCCCTCGGTTCTTGACCCGCTGGGATGGCTGCACCCAGTTGCTGAAGGGTGGCAGTCTCAAAGATACGAACCTCCCCGCTCTCGCCTGCACCATGCTTGACGATCGTCACGTATAAACGGTCCCCATCGGGCGCAACGGCTAGGGCTGTTGGTTCCTGCTGCTGTCCAAGAGGAATCGGGTTACCTATAGCCACTGTGGTCACGTCTTCCAATTTTGGAGCACCTTTGATAACAGCCTGTTCCAATTTTAAGGTATCTATTGCCCGAATGAACCCTTCATTGTATCCAGTGATGTAGTAATACTCCGTCACATATAACCGACCACCGTCAGGGCTTACCGCCAAGGAATTGGCACCGCTTTTCAGGCTGAGAGTGCCGCCTAAAGTTGTGTGCGTGTCCGTGTCGATTACTTGCAGCCGATTAAAGCCGAGTAAATAAGCGCGACCGCCCGCCGGATGAAACACAAGGGCGTTCGGAACACCAGAAATACCGAACGGTTCATCCAACACGGTATTACAGGCACCGTCGACAAGCTGCATGAGGTCGTCAGAGCCAACATAGGCCAATCGACCATCCACACTGATCGCGACTACCGTCGGGCTCACTCCCTGGAGCAACGGAATTACGGTCGGCATCCTGAGCTTCTCACCAACGCGCAGCCATTGTTCAAAGTCTCCGTTGGCCAGGTGTTCGGTCTCTGGACAGGTGGCCGGAGCCACCTTGGTCAGGTATTGATTGAAGGCCTTCGCTATCTCGTCGAAATCCAGCGCGAAATCCACCCGCCCCAAGGGTTGGAAGCGGTCCAGGTTGACACGGATCGCCTGTTCGCCCGCGCCTACCTGGAGTTCGATGGGTATCTCAAACCGCTCCGGCTTCTGGCGCAGGCGGAAGATGGCGCTGGCGGCGCCAGAGATTCCGGTGACTATCGTGTCCCGCCAGGAAAGGCCGCCATCCTTCTTGTGTTGCATCTCCACGATCCCGGCCAAGGCTGGTGTTGCGTTCCAGGCGGTTTGACCTTCGAGAGATTGCAGCACCAGCCAATAGCGCTGGCCTTTTCGAAACTGAAATTCGGTGGGCAAGGCGACACTGACCCAATGTGGTTGACTAGCGGTTTTACCGTCCTGCGCTGTTCCAACAGGGGCGAGCAACTCAAACTTCACCACCCCCGGCAAGAGCGAGACATCGCCCGGTTTGCCGTCCAGGTCTTCGCGCAGGTCCAATTGCAGCTTTACGGTTTGGGTAACCATCATGAAGAGATCGAAGGCCATAGCCTTGAGCGTTTCGGGAGGCAATATGATCTGTGCCTGGGAGATGGCAGGCGAGATTTCGGCGGTACCGGCTGGCGTGACCGCCCCGGTCGGTCCATACACGACGCGGCTGTCCTCGAAGGCCCCTCGAACCTGTGCCGTGACGCCGTTTGGCGCAACGCGCATGTTGGCCGGCACGGCAAGCTGCAACACGTTCTCCTGCGCCTTGGGGAGACTGCTGAAGTCGTAAGGCAAGAGCACTTCGTTCAGTCCTTGTGGCATGACGCTCGCCTCGATTTCATATTCGATCTCCAGGGTGATTTGCAGGCGGGTGATGGTGTCGGAATGAACGGTCACGGGTATCTGATAAAAGCCATTTTCAACCTTCGCCTCGGCGAGGGACGCTTGCAGGACGGCGGCAAAATCGGGAGAGCTCTCCTCCCCGGTCAATTCCCCCAAGTGGGTCCAGAACGGCGGCAGGTCGCCGAGGCGCAAGCTGACGTTGGTGGGGACGGAGCGGATTGTCACGCTGCTGACGTCCAGGCTTCCCGTCGCCCGAGTCAATTTGAACTTGGTCACAAGGAGTCCCGGTAACTTACCGTCGGCAGGCACAGCAAATAGCTTATCGTTGGGAGCCTTGATCGCACCCTTATCGTTGATCTCTACATATACGCCGCCACCCAAGTCCACCTGGAGATTGGCGCCGTCTGGCGGTGTTGGGGGTGTCGTCGCAGTTTTGATATTGGTTCCGCTCACCAAGGCCAGCGTGCGGCGCTTATGGAAATCTACCTCCGCGAAGCCGGCGCCCGTGGTCTTAGTTGCCCCCCAACTGCCCTGCCCATTAGGAAAGGAAATGATCTCCTCGAACAACTGTCCCGCAGCGCTCTTGGTAGGCCTCAGCTTAACGATAGCTTTCGTCACCCGCGCGTCGGCCGGGAGACTTCGCCAAAAGATCGTGCGGTCGCCCTCGAACGGGCTGTCGCTGCCGTCGTAGCGATCGGTCAGTGTCATCGGCCACACCCAGGAATCACTCTGTCGCCCTCCGCTTCTGTCAGACCTTTAACAGCATCATCAGCTTCGCATCTGCGGCGTTAGCCGCGGGGGACCGCAGATCCTTGATCCCAAGGGTATTGAGGTCAAAGTGGACCACCTGGATGTTAGCAGGTGCCACCGGCGGGGGTGCGCCGGAGTAGTTATTTGTCTTCCCGGGTGTCATCTTCAACCAGATATCATTCCAATCCCCCTTCTGATTCAGGTCCTTAACGGTCCTTTTTTCCCCGCAGCACCGGTCAAACCAGGGGGAGTGACAATATTGATCGTCGTCAAACGGATCGTTGGGCGCAGCAAAGAAAGCCTTCCAGAACTCGGTCTCCAGGTCGCCGAGGCTGCTGGTGTCGGTGTACTCAACCTTGTAGAGCGCAAGCAGATCCTTAAACGCGATCCGATACTTGGGGCCGTCTGTCGGCTCGATCTCAACGGATTCTGCGGTGCCGACTGGAGGCGTGAACCGGATCCTATGCTCGCTCGTGTGGTAGAGGAAGAGGTTTACTTCCGCCAAATGCTTTTCATCGTCTTCGGAGCAAACGACCTTGAAAAGCCCCAATTGATAGACATCCACCAATGGGCAGGCCTCAAGATCATGCTTGATCACTTTTTCCTCACCCGCCTTTAACCGCTTAAAGAGCTTGCGATAGCCAGTCCGTGTCGGAAGCTCTTGGCGCGCCTTTTCAAGAATCTCATCCGACAGATCGTCGGCCGTTTTGTTTTCCAACCTGTCTGCATTCCCCGCATTTGGCACCTTGCCGATCTTTTCGATCGCGTCTTTGACCTGTTTTGCGATGTCTTCCTTAATCTTCTTCTGAACCTCATTCCAGTCCTCGGCAGTGACTAGGTCACCGGGATTGCGGTTGATGTAAGGGGTTATTTCGGTAGGCATGTGGGACCTCCTTTCTTGGATTGTTATCGTTTAGTCATCGACTTCGGCTCGGTCTCGTGTCACCGTAGCTTTAACGCCTCTGGCTTTGGCTTGCAGAACGCCCACCGGGCCGGGTTTTAGTAAATCTTCCGTCAGGGCGGGAAGCGTATCGCCGCCCAGCGCGATCCGCCGCGCGTTCTCGAAGCGCGCACCCTGGTAACTCACCGTCACATCAAAGCGGGCCGGGCCGGATTTCCGCGCCGAGACGGCGATGGCGTTGCCCCAGGCTCCGGGCTGGCTGGCGCTCAGCTCGATAAAGCCGGTGACGTCCTTCTCGGCGAGATACAACCGAGCGGATGTCGTATCGCTGCCACCGGCGAGACGGCGCGGTTTACGGAAAGGCATGGTGACTGCCACGAAGCCGATCGGTACGCGATCAACCTGTTTTGCAGTGACCAGCGCTGAACTTGCAATGCGTTTTACCAGAAAATCGGGATCGGTGTCCGGCTCAGTGACTACATCCTTGAATTCCTCGGGCTTATCCCCAGCTTTGGCGAAGCGGGCCTGGTTAAAGCGGCCGCCGAACTGTTCTGGTAGGTCTGCCGGAAGGTTGACCGTAAATGCGCCCGCCCTGTGTTGTAACCAATGGAAGCGGATATTGACCGACGGATCAGGTGGGGCCTCGGCGGAAGCAAAAACGGTAGACTCGGTGCTCGGCGGTGGGCAGGTGAAGCGGCTGACATTGAACACGCCCCACTCGGCGCATGTCTTACCCGCAAAGGACGTCTTAATGATCGGGTCGTGTTGATCCTTGGCGAAACGATCCCGATTGAAGCGCGCACCGCGACAATCCAGGTAAGCCCACTCCGACCGTCCCTGCGGCAACACAAGGGCGGCAGCTTTGTCCGGTCCTTCACCCTCGACTTCACAGCTTTTGTGTTCATCCAACGCCTCAGCCAGGACCTGTGCGTCTGGCACCGGAGTCTTGGAGCCGTCAGCGGCGATGACTTCGGCGCGCAGATTCCCTGCCGGTTCTCGCCACAGTTCGGCACTCTCGCCGGGATGCAGGACGATCATCAGCCGGATGCGCAAACCCTGTGTGTGGTTCACGAACCCCGGCCCCAAAACACCGTGGGGCGCGTTCAACACAATCCTCAAATCGGCCTCCGCCGCGCCGTCGTTCTCGACCGACCAGCGGTCGCCGTGACGCACGGCACGGGACGGTTGCTCGGGTATAGGGTCTTGCGTCGGTTCCGGCGGATATTCGATCAGTTCAAGCGCCCGCAACGGCAATACTTCCAGCCGGCTCTCCTCATCCGTTGTTGGCGAAGTAAGACGCAGGCGATCGTTGTCGGTGCTTGAGGCAAGCCCCGGAACCACTGCGTTGATCCGGCCGACGATCTCATCCAGAAAGGTCGTCGCAGGCGCGGCCCCGGCGATATCGACATCCACTGGTCGCCCACCGTCTACCGACAACCGCAAGAACCTTGCCTCTGCTAGATTGGCTGAGGCGAGAAGATCGATTTCGCCGGTGATAATAGCCGGGGCTGGATCGTTGCCGGTGGTCACATCCGGGATTTCGCCCAAAAGAACCGAGCGCGCATCGCCCTCGGTATAGGGCAAGAGGGCGATGCGGCTGGTAGCGCCGGTAGTGGTCGTTGCCAGAATCAGGCGATTAGCTTCCGCCTTGGCAGTGCCCGGAATCCGTGCGGTCGTCAGTGCAGCTTTGACGTTCTCTACGATCTCTGCCAGCGTACTCTGTTTGGGATCACTTATGCCTTTCGCGCCATCAATGGAAAAGGATTCGCCACCGTTGATGGCAAGGCGTAAGAAGCGGGCAACGCTTAGGTCGGTTGTGCCTAACAAATCCTTGCCCACGACTTCGGCGGATTTGGCGTCTTCACCATGATAAGTGCGCGGCGATGTTATGCCAAAGATTACCTTGGTGCTGTCCGTACCGCTTGGGACCAAGAACTCGATACGGCTTGCACTCCCCGTGGAAGGCGACGCCAAAATCAGGTGTTTGCTGTCATGGTGGGCGACAATCTTGTCGAACTTAAGGTTGATTGCAATTACGATCTCGTTCAACGTCTTGTGGATCGGCGCGGCTTCCGTCAGCGGAATCTCAAGCTCGTCGCCATCGACACGGAGTTTCACCGCGGCGTTGGCGGGAAGATCGATGCCGGCGCTCAGATCGATGACGCCGGTGAACGTGACGCGGCTGGCATCGCGGCCCCGGAAGGTCGCCGGCTGCGCTCCAAGCAAGATATCGACCGCGTCGCCAGGGTTCGGCTCAAATTGAATGCGGCTGCCACCACCCGCACTGGGTGAGGTCAGAATCAGATGCCCGCCATCACGGCTGGCTACAGAAGAGTGGAGTTCGCTATTGATCTTGCTCACGACCTCATCGACCAATGTTGCCCTGGGTCGCGCCCCGGAACAGTCGACATCCACAGCAGTGTCCCCGTCGATGGACAATCTGAGAAAACGCGCCTCGCGCAGATCGACGCCGCGGCTCAAGTCGGTCATGCCGACCACGCGGGCGGCCGTTGCGGGCGTTCCTTGCGCTTCTTTGGAAAAGAATCCAAACACCGCCTGGGCTGCATCGTCGGTGGTAAAGGCGCGGGTGACGAATCGCCGGTGACGGATTACCGTTAATGGCTTGATGATGATCTGGCTTGCCTCACCCGTAATCTGCGAGGTAAGGATGATGTGGTGACCATCGTGGGAGGCAACGTCCTTCTTCAGCGTCGTGTTGATCGCCTTGGCGATTTCGTTGGGCTTGACCGTGCGCGCGTCGACCGCTTCTCCGTGCGCGTTCACTTCGACAGGCTCGCCGCCATCGACGGCGATCTGAATGGCATGCAGGGCCGCCAGGTCGACGCCAACGCTCAAATCTGGCGTTCCGACTAAACCGGCGTTCGTCGCGTCGGAGCCTGTGAATATCCTCGATGAGACGCCGAAGAGGATCTCCGCAGCGTCCTCATCCGGCGGCAAGGACTCAAACACGATTGAGCTGGCAGGACCGGCTGTCGGCGAAGCCAGATGGAGAAAACGGCCGTCATGGAAGGCGGTTCCAAGACCCAGTTGAGCTGTCAGCGCGGCTGTGATCTCACTGAGAAGGGTATTGGCCGGATCGTTGCCCGCGCAGAAAACGGTGACCGGCGGGCGGCTGTCCACCCGAATACGGAGCCTCGTACGGGTGCTCAGATCCACACCGCGGCTCAGGTCGTGGATACCGACGGCTTCTGCCGGTCGCGCATCCCGTCCTGCACGAAAGGTTTCAATCGGACCGAAGAGCCGTGCCTTCGCATCCTGAGCCGCCGCCGGCTGGAACGCGATGCTGCTGTTGAAACCGGAGGTTGGCGAGGTCAGGATGAGGTATTTGCCGTCATGCGACGCGACATCCGGTCCCAAGGCTTCGTTGATCGCCTGCTTGATCTGCTCAAGCTGGACGGCGGTGGGATGGCTTGGGTCGGCTGCCTTTGCGGCGCAGTCCACCTCGGCGAGATGCTGACCGTCGATAAGCAGACGGAGATAGCGCGCCTCACTCAAATCGACTTCGCCGCTCAAATGCGGCTTACTCGTGATCGCAGCCTTGGTCGCAACAGTGCCGCGATAGCTGTGGGGTAGAAGACCTAAGAGCCGTGGCGCGGCATCGTCCGGAATCTCCTGTACCTCCAGCCGGCTGGCAGCGCCCTTGGTCGGCGAATGGAGCACAAGACGCCCACCGTCTTTGCTTGCCGCGCCGCTCACCTGGGCGTTGATCGCCTGCTCAATCTGCTCTAGCGTCGTCAGCCCCGCGAGGTCGATATCCACAGGCGCCGCAGCGTCCAGCTTGAGACGGAGCTTAGCCCCGCCGCTCAGATCGACACCGCTGCCTAAATCGACCTTGCCGACGATTCGAGCGGGTAGGATCGCTTGACCTTTCGCGCTGGCTGCATCGACCCCGAACAAGAGTAGGGCGGCGTCATCACCTCGAGGCTCGACAGTGATCAGCGTCTCGTTACCGCGCGTCCACCAGGCATCCATTTGATCGTAGGCGTCGGCGATGTGGAGTCCCAGCGCTTCCGCCGTTACCCGCAGGATCCCCTGCGCCGTCACCGTGCCATCAAGGAATGTGCGCACATAACGTTTGAGGTGTTCGCGGAATTCCTCCACGCTCTCTTCGGGCCGCGGGGCCAGACCATACAATGCGGCGATGCGGGCCAGGTCGTCGATCAGCTCAGCGCCCCGGTCGGCGTGATCTACCCAGTGGGCGAGCATGAGCGCCGCCAGGCTGTTTTCCGCCTGCAATAATTCGTTGCCGAAGGCATCCGCCACCGAATACAGCGCCGTGGGCTTCGGCAAAGCCCGGAAGGTGGACGGCAGGTAACTGAGGATGCGATCGGTCTTAGTGGGCATGCCCTGTTACTCCCTCACGTCGATGTCGGCTGGCTCTATGTCGAGCACGACCCACCAGTCTTCACTGTTTACTTTGGCCACCACCTGGAACTTGCCCGCCTCGATTTCGGTGTCCGTGGCGCGCTGACCGCCCGCCCCTTGAACCAGGCTCCGGTCGGGAATGCGTCTTGCGCTAGCTGTCGTAGGCGCGGCCTCGGTCAACACGCGGGTGAGGGCTTCGCGGCGGGCGGCCTCATCTCCCGCCACAGCCACAGCGTCCAGCAAAGCACCGATCAACGTTTCCGCGCCCGGCTGTCCGATATCGGAGCGCCAGGCCATCACGTCTACGATCTTCACCTCGCTCACATCCTTGACCCCTTTTATGGCTTTCAGCAAGTCCTCGCTCTTGGCTGGGGCGCCGGCGCTCAAAGTATCCACATACTGCTGCAGCGCATCAATGATCTGGGTCTTGATCTTCTCCTTGCCGGGGCCGGGGGGAATCTTGACGTTGATGCGGGGCTTGAAAAACACATAGCGGGCGACCACCGTGGCCTGTACCCCCGCGGCGCGGGTTTCGTGCACAGCTCCCGTGAGACTCGGGAACCGCTCAGGCTCGGCTTCCACCAGTAGCGTCACGACGCCGGGCTTCGATTGCTTGGCCGGGGGGCTGTTCGGGTCCCATACCTCGGCCAGCTTGGCGCGGCCTTCGAAAATGGCGTTGGCCAGCGCCGCCAACGTCGCTTTACCGAGTCCCCGCAGTCTCGCTTTGGCGCGAAGGCGCAATTGCTCGTCGGTTTCGCCTTCCGCGCCGAGGACGGTGGCCTCGAAATTGGTCACGCGAGCGATGCCGGTGATCGGCTGCGACAGCTTGGTGATTTCGCCGGCTTTAACTTTCCCCGCCTCGCCTTTCGAGCCATCGCCGGCGCGCACCGGCACGTCGATGCGCGCCTGACCCCGCTGCAGAGTTCGAAGGTCTGTGGTCACAAACGTCGCGTCGCCCTTGGCCGTGCTCAAGGCAATGCCTTCAGGAAGACTGACGTTGCCATCGCCGGCAGCAGGATCGCGGAAGAAGGTCACCAGCCCGGTGGCGAACTCTTTCGTCTTGCGCTTGACCCCCAAGATCGACACCACCAGATCCAGCGCCTGTCCCTCTGCCGTGTCGATGAAGCCCGACAAATAGGCTCGATTGACCTGCTGGTAGACGGTGGCGATCTCACGGCCTATGGCTTCGCTTAAAGTGCGGGTGACGCTGCCCACATTAATATCAGACAGGGGAGAGCGGCTTTGGCTTTCGGGGCGGAAATAGTCTACATAGAAGATCGTCTCGTCGTCCGGCTGGGTTGCGCCCGGCTGCCAGACCACGGCGTTGTCGCCTTCGCTGAAGATGAAGTCCACCTCTTTTTGGAAGGTGTAGTGGCGTTTGTCCCACGTTCCGGTGATGCTGCGCACATCGGCAGCCCGCTGAGACAGCGGGTAGAAGGTTTCTTTAAGGTCAAAGAAGATGGGCTCGTTGACCACGCCACCGACGATGGCGGTGAGGATGTCATCCACAATCTCCTGGTAGGGGCGCTCAAAGCGATTGATAGTATCTGGGTTCATGCAGAAATACCTCCTTCGAGAAAGAAGGGGAAGACCAGATTCAAGGGCGTGTCGCTGTCTACGGCCAGTAGCTTTATTTCGATATCCATACGGGTTCGGTCTCTTTGGTTCTGGGTCACTTTAACCGAGAGGATTTTTTTCACTCTTGGTTCATCGGCCAGCGCCTGTAGGACGTAGAGTTTCGCGCGATTACGATTGGTTTCATTGTTAAGTTCACCGATCAGCTCGGCCAGCCGTGAGCCGTAGTTGGGATGGCCCAGAATGGCCAGCTCGCCTGCCGGGGTCAGGAAGCGGAGGAAGAGCGCCTGCACCAAATTATCCACGCTGCTCCAGGTGTCCAAATCCACTTGTTCCGTCTCCGGACGTCGCCTGATCGTCAAGTCATGGCCTGGATCGCGGCTACTCTTGACGTGCTCCAGATCGAGCAGAAGACGAAGATCGGTTCCAAGACGTGCATGTGTCGCAGGCATAGTGCTTATCCTTCCATTATGGCGGCCACTGATCGTTGACGAAGGGCGCGGCCGGCGGCCCCAGGATGGTCAGGATGCCAGGCGGGGTAGGAATATTGTCGAACGTCCGCACCAGCGCTCGGCCACCCACACTCACGCCGCTGGACGCCAGGGGGCCAATGACCAATGGGTAGGGAAAACCCCACACCGAGTTGATCATCAGGCACAGCGAGCCGGAGGTCGCCAAGGGCATTCCGCCTGCCGTGATGATCGGCGGGAAGATCCCAAGGATCGTCCCCATGTCCGGCGGACCCGAAGCTCCGGGAGTGATCATGACTTGACAGCCGATGGTGACCGGCGGTCCGGGCATCGCGCGCCTCCTTATGGCGAGAACGAGGTGATCCCCTTGATGCTGACCGTGGCGCCTTGGACAGTAGACGAAAGACCGCCGTTGACCGTCGCCCCCAGGCCGGCCTTCAGCGTGGCCTGGGTGCCGGCCTCGATCTCAGTCTTCAACTGGCCTTTGATGGAGACGTTCATTCCCTCCAGACTCAGATCGCGGGTCGCCTTGAGCGCCATCGCCCCGGCCGCCTCTACCGTCACATCGCCATCCTGGTTCATGGTGATCTTGGTCCTTCCGGTGACCACTGTTACTGTGCCGCCGCTGCCGTTCGGCTGGTCGAGCTTCATCTCGGTCTTGCCGGCGGTGGCCCGCACGGTGCCGTCGGTGATGCGCACGGTGATCTTGGGCGGCATCTCGATGATGACCTCGCGCGGCGGCGATTGGTCCTGATGATTGCGGATCGCCGCCTTGATGGTCTTGTCGTCGGTCTCGGCCAGTGGCAGCCGGAAGATCACCTCGTCGGGGTTGTTGAGCGGTGGACGATCTTCATCGTTATAAAGCCGCCCGATGATCAAGGGCTGATTGACGTCGCCCTTGTCGAAGGCCAACAGCACCAGATCGCCGACATTGGGAATGACCACCGTGCCGATGTGGCCGGTGGCGACAGGCACGCGCTTGAGCAAGAGACCGCTGTTCTTCAGGCGCACGTCGCAGCCGTAGTTGTCCTTGTCGCTACTGGCACTATGAGGATAAACGGCCTCCACCACGCCCAGTTCTGCCACGCGTACCGAGCGCAGTTCCTGGCGGACGATCTCTTGAATGGTGCTGACGATGGTGCTCATGCGTAGCTCCTCTTATACCTGTATCGCTCTAAAACCGACGGTCGTCGTGAAGCCACCCGGCTTGGTGATCCGGTGGGTGACGCTGCGCACCTGGAAATTCACGTTCAGAATGTTATCCGCCATGCCGCTCAACCGGATCGCATCGCCCAGCTTGACCTCGGGCCTGCCGAGCGACGACAACCGCCCGCGCAACGTCAGGCGCTGAATCGCCGTCATCGTCGCCTGGGCGGCAGTGCGGGCCCCATCGCGGGTACGTAGCGCCGGTTTCTCCAAAAGCAGGAGCGGATCGCCCACCCCCGCTTGTCCTTTAGCGCCACTGAAATCTTTGGTCAGCCAGGCCCAGGACTCGTCGCCGTTCTGCCCGGCGCGGCTCTCGCCGAAGGTCTCCATCCGCCCGGCGTGCGGGTTTGATTTATCCGCTTCCAGCTCGATGATGTGTTTGGCGAACTCGAACACATGCACGGTCTTGCCGCCGATGAATTTCTCGAACACCAGCTTGCCGTCGGCATTGATATAAACATCGAAGCCGCACAGCTCGGCCAGATCCCGCATGTGGCGGTGGACGCTCCGCCGTCCGTCGACCACATAAGCGGGGAAGTTGATTCCGTCCTCGGCAGCCGCCACATCGACACCGCCTTTGTCAGCCAAGTCGCGGACAATGGCGCCGGCGGTCTTGTCCTCGTAGGTCTGCTCGACGAAGGTGCGCAGCAGTTTTTCAGCGGCGCTGTGCCCAGCAACGCGGATCGTCTTAAGATTCGGCTCGACCCGGACCACCGTCCCCGTCATGACTTGGGTAAAGCCTCCATTGTCCGCGTAGCCCAGCTCGATCTTCGCCTCATCCTCCCGCCCCGGCCTGAAACGGCCGACGTTGCCCAGCACTAACCTGAATTCGTCAGCCGGCGTGTCCATGTCGAGCATGACGGTCAAGTGGACCACGATGCTAGCCTGGGGCTCGTCGGTGGTGTCGATGAGCTTGCGGCCGAGGGTGAGTTTATAAGCGGGAGTGAGCATGGCGCTAATCCTTATGCAGGTGTTCTTCAATCTCAGCCGCTATCCCTTCTGCGTAGCGGCGAAGCGATGGGTCCGGATCCGACTGGGCGCATTTCTTTACCTTGTCCAGTACCACTGGCCGCCGGGTATGGCGCAGTCCAACGATCGCATTTTTGCGTACTCGCTTCTCTCCAGTTTCCAGCAATGGCAGCACCAACGCCAGCGCCGCCTCATGATCGGTACGAGCTAAGGCGCTCAAGACTGCAATCTGCAAGGTCTCGTCTTGACCCGCGAGTTGGTGATAAAGTACTTTCAAGAACTCGACGGCCTGATCGCCATCCAACAAGCCCAGCATATGGACGATGGCCTGCCGCTGCGTACCCATTTCGTTGCTCACTATCTCGTCGAAAAGCGCGATCAAGGCCGGCACGGCTTCCGGACCGAGACCCAATACTTCCTCGTCAGTGAAAAAACGCTGGTTTATCAGGTTCAGAATCTGCTGCTGCATGGCACTCACCCCGTGAAAGTTGTGGCGCGGTTGCGCGCCGTATTGATTTCATCGCCAGCAGTACCGCTGCTGGTCAAGATTTCGCCCCTTGGTGTTGCGCTACGCATCTGGCGCTTAGCCAGATCGGTGATTCCAGCGACCGTATCCAGGTCGGGTAAGCCCAGGCAATGTCCCAACTCGTGGGCCAGCAGAGATCCGTTCATCGTCTTGACGATGATCAGAAAGTTACCCCCGGCAAAACCGCCGAGCGTTGGCGCGCCGTCGAATCGGTCGATCAGATACAAGTTGATGAAGCTTGGATTGGCCGCGTTCCGGTTAACTCCACCGTGTGTGAACAGCGCGTCATTCTCGTTATCCGGGAAGATCACGCCCCCAGTGCCATCGAACGTGGCGGAGATGTCCAGCAGATCAGTCTCATCGATGAAGTCAATGTTGAGTACCCCTGCGGCCGTGCGACGGGGCACGAGGCTGATACAGGCCCGTCCCCAGAGCGTGTTGGCTTCTGTTAGGGCCGCATTGAAAGTGTTGACCACATTAGCCAGCGTCGTGCCGGGCAGATTGCCGGCATCGTTTCGGACGACGTGCAAAAACAGATGTGCCTCGATCTGCTCGAACTGCCGGATGCGCACGCGTGCTGGCTGGCCGTTGTGGGGTGCTTCAGGGCCGGCGGCGTTGACGATCCGCACCGATAACCGCGTGTCCCGGCCGTTGACGCGGTTGGTTCCGGCAGGTAGCGGGCGCGGCCGAATAATCACCTCGCCGTCGCCGACACGATCAGTCGGGTTGAGGTCTACGATGTTATTGGGATTCGTGGTATAGAAGACGCGTGCCGTGTCTGGCGTGATGTCTATCCGCAGGCTGGCGGCATCGGTCCCGCACACCGTCAAGACCGGTTCGTTCGGGTCACTGATCTCGTCAAATGCGGGGCGGACAGGAGCAGTCTTGGTCACGTCGGCGACCGCTACCACTTGAATCGTCACTTGGCGCGTCACCCCACAGAGAGTGGCACGCACTGGCAGTTCGGCCGCAGGTGTCCGAACGATCCTACGGCTCACGGGGTCTGCGGTTGGGACGCCGCCTACCCACGTCACTATGTTTGGCGGGATAGGCGTTGGGGGCGGATTGATCTCAGCGATGATCGTCACAACGGCAGCAGGATCGCGCACGACGACGAAAGTATTGTCAGCCGGAGCGCCGACCTGCGTCGCGCCTTCGACGCGCAAGTTAAAGGTCGATACCAGGATTGTCACCGACCGGGCCGTTACCCCCACCGTAGCCCGGATCGTGGTCTGGCCGTGTATTGCCAGCGAGAGGGTACGGCGGAGCGGATCGGGTGCTTGGTCGCCGCCTTCCCAGTTGACCA
Organism: Candidatus Methylomirabilota bacterium; assembly: GCA_003104975.1. Lineage (NCBI taxonomy): Bacteria > Methylomirabilota (SeqCode) > Candidatus Methylomirabilota bacterium. The sequence goes on along the minus strand of PQAM01000010.1, from coordinate 388,688 downwards.
GTGTGTCCGGTACGCAGAATGGCGTCGGATTGAGACGCGCGATAACCGTGACGCGCGCATTTGGGGTGGTATCTTCGACAGCGATAAAAGTAGTGCTGCCCGGGCCGTCGACGCGGCAGGCGCCCTCGACCTCCAGTTCGAACGTCACCACCCGGATGTTTACCTGCCGGCTGACTGGCTGGCCGCTGCCCGTAGGGGTGTAAATTGCTACAGCCTTCGTACTGCCCGCGGTAGCTGTACTCACTATGCACTGCCGGTTGCTCGCGCATGGATTGCCATTGGTGGTCATCGTAAGTGTGCCTCTGTCGGGCGCTAGAAGCCGGTCAGGGATCTCCGCGTCTACGGTCACGATGCCCGTGGGGTTCTGGATCACGATGAACTCATGACTCAGGCTGCCTCCAATCTGGGTCGCGCCACTAACGCGCAGCTTTAAAGGAACGCAGTCGTCGGTGGCACCACCGGAGGTGCGTGCGCGGTTCACCTCGTCCTGTATCAGTGTCCTGTTGGTGGCAGAGAATGTGCCTGGCAGCATTAGCCGGTTGGCATTCACCGGGGTGTCCTCAGCATGATCTAGATTCAGAAAATGCCCCAGTTCATGAGCCAGCACCTGCGCCCGCTGCTGGGCATCCAGAGTTACACTGAGAGGAGGCCCCAGAATAGTGGTTTGGAACCTGTCGCCCACTGCGCAGCCAGCCACGCCCAGCGCGGCTCCACCTTCCGGGGACACCCCAAACCCCGCCTCCCCTTGTCCGGCCAGATCTCCGACAAAGAATACGTTAACGGCATCAGGATAGGCGCATCGCTCCAGGAGGATGGTGAACTCGGACTCGTCCACCTCGCAATCGGTGCGGAAGGCGTAGGTTTCACGCACAATGTTGGCATCCTCAAGCTCGAAGCGGATACGCGCCTGGCGCCAGATTCGGTTGGCTTCATCAAGGGCAGCGCGCACATCCGCGTTAGTGATACCTGTAGCTTGCCGTTCAGGACGACCCCCAGACGCACAGAGACGAACCTCGTGGGTCAGGGGATTCAACGCGGTCATCAAGTGTGCCACCACTGGCAGACGAATCTCGCGTAGCACCGGCGCGTTGACGATCACCACCTCCAGGCGATCGCTAGGAGCTCGCAGTGCTTTGCAGACGGTGTTCCCTTTGATGTCTGCATCAGTGCCGTCGCGCAGCCTCACGAGTACCGGTGCTGAAGCTGGAGTTCTTACTTCGAGGCTAAAAACACCAATGGGCAAATTGGGAAAACTGAAGGTGCCACGGTCGGCGCCGGTGCCTCCCCGGGTACGGTCTGGTGTAGGCTCTCCATTGGATTGTTCACCAGCTTTGAATTGCCCATTAGGAGCGATAAGAACGAATGCTTGGTTGGCTACAGGCTCAAGGGTACCGTCCGGTTGCTCCCGCTGAATCGAGCCTTCAACTGCAATCGTGCCCGGCTCGGCTGGCTGTCGGCACCATGGTCCTTGTGGATTATTCGGGCAAGGCTGTGGAGTATTTGACGCGCGTTGCAAGTGGGGAGAAACGATGCAGCAATGGTTAGAAGTTGAACCAGGGCCAAGACACCAATTGCTATTCACTGCACCTGAGGCCGGTAGATCAAACGTGTCGGGCTGTGGTACTTGGCAAGGCAAACGGTCTGCGCGTACAAACAGCAATTCGGTGCGCCGATTTGGGCGATGAGCAGCGGACGTGTTCTTGACCGGGTCTTCTTCACCGCAGCCCAACCATTTGAGGATCTCCCCATTACAATTCGGGAAGAACTGACTTTCGGGTATTGCCAAGGAATCCTGCCCGAGATAATCCTGAATCAGCTCATTCCAGACCTCGTCGTCAACCGTTGTCCCAGCCGGAAGTCCTTTGTGGCAGCGATAAGCCCTTACCGCATCTTGAGTTAATGGTCCATCCTGTCCATCAACGGCACCCGAATAAAAACCCAGATCCTGAAGTATATGCTGATATTCCCGTACGTCCCAATTATCCGTTACCGTGGGCAGCTGATTAGGTGGTTGCCGCCGCCGCCGTAATGCATTCCACTCGTTAATCGCTGCTGTTCGATCGCGACCAAAGGTCAGATAGGCGTAAACGCTGCGCGCACGCCGCTCCGACAGCGATTGATTGTATTGATTCGAGCCGGTCTTATCTGTGTGACCGACGATTACCAACCTTTCGTCGGTGTTATTGGCCGCGTGTTCCGTTACTTGTCGCATTACCTCACGCATGCAGGGCTCAAGGAATGCGTTGTCGAAGCGGAAATGAACAAGAAACGTTGTAGCGACAACGGCTCCTGCGTGCAGTGTGATCTGAGCTTGAGCAGTCTGACCGGCGCGCACCGCCGCCTGCGTAGAACCGGACATGGGCTGCAGTTCGGTCACCACGGCTTCGGCTGTGTATTGTCCGGGTGGGAAATCTTCTTCGGTCCAGACATTGTTCTGCCGATTGGTTAAGGTGCGCGATAACGCTGTGCCGTCGTCCTGGGTGCCTTCGACGGTCACCGTCACTTTGCTGAAGTCGAAGTTCGGGTCTCCCTCCACGATTACTTCGACGATGAGCGTTCCGGTGTCCACGGGCGGCGGAGGGGGTGGCGGAGGTGGGGGGGGTGGTTCTTCCCGCTTGGTCGGGGGCGGTGGGATGAACTCGCGCAGGGTCAGCGCATATTCGAAGCGTTCGGGCTTGCCGGCCAGGTCCCTGATACCCATTTCCTCGATCAGCACCTTGTCTACTTTGGTGGCCGTGGCAATGTCGGCGACGAAGGAGACGGGCTCTGCGGCGCGGAATTTGTCCCGCAGTTTTTTCAGGGCATCGGCCACTTCCTCACCGATCATCACGCCCGTGAGGCTGACGCGGCTTGAGCGGCGTCCCAAATCCTGGAGAAAGTCCCCCTCCAGGGCCGGCACGCCGTGCTGAGCCAGGGCTTCCTCGTCCTCGGCCTCGATGTCCTGCACCAACTGCAGCTCGATGTCATCGAGCATGGGTTTGGCGGGCATCTTTCCCTCTCCGTCTCGGTGGCTCGTAGGCCCTTATTTCAACTGGTTCAAATCGGCGATGATGGCATCGAGGAGAGCGATGATTTCGGCTTTTACCGCGTCCAGCGACGGCAGAGAGCTGACCACATCGGTAACCGATAGCACTTCGTCGATCGCTCCCGCCTCATTCGGCAACAGGTTTTTTGCCGTCGTCAATAGCGTGGTAATGCCAGTCGTGAATTCGGAGACTTTGTCTAATCCCGGCACGACATTGGGATTCAGATTGTTGATCTCGGTCTTGAGCTTGCCCATCAGGTCGATCAGCTTGCCGATCAATTCACCAACCTGCGGAACGATAGATTTCAGCGCCTGAACCGCCGGTTTGATGACACCCACGTTGGTGTGGAGAAAATCCTTGAAGGTCGTCAAGGCTTGCTTGAGTTCCTCGAAAAGATTTTGTGCGGCCATGGTTCCTCCTTAAGACTCTGTTGATTTGATTACGTCCCGCCGCGATTGAACGCCTGCAGGCGAGTAAGAAGATCGGACAACTGCGGGACGAACTGTTCCAGTCCGGTCGCAAAGTCCATCCCGACATTGAGCCCATCCACCAGATCGTCCATGAGGTTTTGAGCCTCATCCAGGATCGATCCGTCCAGCAGCGAGGGCTCTTCGGGTTCGACCGGCTCGATGAATTCGCGGAGCGTGAGCACGTAGGCAAAGCGCTCCGGCTTGCCGGACAAATCCTGTAGTTTCAAGTCCTCGATCAGCATCTGCTCGATCTCGGCATCCTTGACGATGTCGGCGATGAAAGGCACCGGCGTTGCTGCGCGGAATTTGTCGTCAAGCTTCTGGATAAACTCCAGCGCTTCGGGGCCGGTCGCAACCCCCCACAGCGTCAGCCGCGCCGGACGCCGTCCCAGGTTCTGCAGCAGGCTACCCGCCATGCCAGGCGGTTTGTGCTCCGCCAGGACGCGCCGCTCGATAGTGGCGATTTCCTGGGCATGGGGTAGCTCGATGTCGTCCAGCATGGGTCGCATGATCCTTACCCTGGGCTACACATCGATACCGTGGCGGCGTGCCTGCTCGTCCAGGATCTGCTTGATCTTCGCCGCCAACATGTCCAAGTCGTCTGTTGCCTTCAGTCCTTCTTCGCGCGCACCTCGCCGAGCAGCAACCGCAGCCACCGGCAGCGGCGGCGCCCCGACTCGCTGTGGAGGCAGCAGGTCCGGTAGTGAGGGCGTCACATTCGCCGGAATAATCGGCGCTGAGGATTTCGTTTCACCCACACCATACCCCGCTGCCCCGTTTACGCCAGGCTCCAGCGCCAAGAGCGGGGAGCCTGCCTGCGCGGTAACCGGCGGAGTTGCCTTGGGTTCTAACTCATTGCCGCCACTGGCCGATTCGCTACGCCATCCGTCCCACTGATCCAACCCTTGAGAAGATTCGTCTGCTTTCACAATGGGACGAATGGGATGAGGTTGCTCTGAGGAAGGCGATGGGTTGCTGCGTGAAGGGCGGCGCTGTGTCGTTCCGCCATTACCCTCATCGCCTGGGAAGTCCTCTTGGACAAGCCGGTCCAGCATATCCAGGGAAGCGCATGTGCCATCCAATGGCATCGTCCATTGTTCCTCCAACGATGGCGATTGACTGGGCATTTGCGCATTGCCCTGAGCGGGTGTCGCCGTTCCCGTTGTATCCGACTGTTCTTGGGTGATCATTTTTCCGGCCCTCTGCGCCAGACGGTTCAGCCAGTCCTGCCGGGCCGCCGGATCCCCACAGACCGACGGCACGCTTGCTTCCTTGGGATGTTTTTCCTTCACCTGGGAAAATCTAATGTTTGCCTGCTCTGTCCGTTCGAATGCAATCACGCTACCGACAAGCCGACTCAACAGCAAACGATCGGCTTGGGCTTGGAGCTGGGACAGGGCCTGTACAGAACTGCCCACCGGCACCGTTTCAAGCGCCTTGCGTTTGGCCACTGATTGACGATGTGAAGTCTTGGGCCGAAACGGCGAATCGGTTGGCACATTCGAGGTAGTCCTATTCCGCTTGGGTTCTGGAGGGTGCTCCCGGGCGGCAAACCTCGCCTTGCCGGGCCGGGTAGTTTTCGACTCAGCCTCCTGCGCTTGGCTGGCCTGTCCGGTCAGCACCGATAATGTGGTGCCCAGCAAGGGGCCTTCACACAGTTTGGGGTGAATCTCCCCAAATTCCTCGATCCACGCGCCACCTCGCCGCACTGCGATCAATCCCTCAATCTTCCGAACAAAGTCGCGCTGCCAACACGCTGGCGCCCTGCCGCCGCTGAGAACCGCGGATAAACGAAAAGCCGACGAGAACCAACCAGGGCCTCGATTCATTTCGATTCGCTCCCGTGCGCCATCTCCAAATAGAGCAATATCTGGCCAATAGTCATCCCGCTCACCTGTTCAGGCGTCCAGCCAAACTCCTTCGCCAGGACAAAGCAGGCTTTGGCCAGTGGGGCTTGGACCAATTCTTCCAAGGCGTTCTGCGGCGTGCTGATGCCGCTGAGAATGTTGATCTGGTCGACTAAAAAGCGCGCCAATCCCGCCGGCAGTTGCGAAACCTGGTCTGGCTTCAGCGCCGGCTCCACCAAAGCCTGCTGGATCATCAGTGCCGCCGACAGCCCGTCATCTTCGCGGGCAGCCTTGTTGATTCGCTGCAGATCGCGCACGGTCAGGGGGCGTAGGACAACCAATCGGTGGGCAGGTCCACTGCCGTTGGCCTTCAGCAAATCTGTCGGTATCTCCAGCTTGTGGGTGATGGCACTGCCGGCCAGGATATCTTCAGCCTTTAGTGTCATGGTGACTAACCGCCGTCCTTCTCTTCTCGGGCTATCCTCAGCGCCTTGAAGGTGGCGTTCTCCATGATGAAGTCGTCTTCCGGTACAACTAGCTTCCAGTCATCGAATCTCACGAATGAGATGATGACCTTTGTACCGCCCTGACCGTTCGGAGAGCCGATCTCGGTGAGATCAATGATCATATTAAAAATGGGTTGTAATTCTTCTCCCTGTTGGGCGTTAGCGAGATCTCCCATCAGGAGGCGCAACAGAGCACCGTTAATGTAGGCGCGCTCCACTCGCCCACTGATGTTAATGTTACCGGAATGCAGGGTGGCAGGCTGGCGGGTGCCGATCTCGTGAAACACCTCCAGATCCGTCTGTACGGTGACTTCCACCCCCGTAACCCGGCCAACGGTGCCGATGTTGTATTCGGTATTGAAGATCTGTTCGGCCAGCGTCCCCGCCCGACTGTCAACGGACGACAACGTTAGTATGGCCTCGCTGCCGCGGAAAGGCCGTGTATTTATTGCCATAATGCACCTCCTCAGAATAAGAACATGGTGACTTTGATAAAGTCGATGCTGAACGTCGGCCGCAGCACGAGGGTCACTCGAGCGATGCCCTTGATTTCTTCGTCGCGAGTAGCGCTGACCTCCAAGTCGTAGCTCACCAGCATCTCGTCATCCACCATCTCCTGTAGAAAACTGTTGATGGTGGCCTTCAGAGCCGCCCGTACCCGCTCGTTGTTCAAGCGTCCGATATACGGATTGGCGGCGGAGCGTACGCCGTATTTGGCGAAGTCCACGATGCGGCGCGTTGTGATTTGGTGCCACGCGGTGTTGGAGGACGTGGTGATACCCTTGACGATGCGGAAGCCTTGCCGCTCTTCCAGCGCCAGCACCCGGCTCTGCACGAGTTGGGTCAACTCAGCAGCCGTGTAACGCCGTTGGAGCCCGCCCACGTGGATAGTCTTGTTGGTCGGGCTGATATGAGCGGAAAGACCGGCCAGCAAGCCCGCTACGGCCGCGGCCGCGTAGGCTCCAGGTAACGTAACCTCGACCGGTGGTGTTGCCGCCGCATCGGTGACCTTGATCCCGGGGGCAACGAAGATAACCCGGTCGCTGTCCAGGTTATGGCCACGGATTGAGTCGACGGTGGCCCCGAGCGCTGTGCCGACCACGGCAATCCGGTCGCGTTTAACCAAGTCGGTCGAAGCCTGCTGGCAGTGAGCGTCCAGTTCATCTCCAAAGCTGTTGTCCTGGCCCGCAGCGATGATGATGTGGGCTGGTTCATTCAGCAGTTTCTCCAACCCGTCGTTGTAATTCGCTCCGACTGCACCGTCGTCGCCACGCGTGTTGGCGCCCGTACCGAAGAGTTGAAAGTCATCGTCACTGCTAAATTTAGTTGGTGGCTCATCTTGGTTGGCCAGTCCGGTCCCATCGACCAAGACCGAGGTCTTTGCGATATCGGCTGCCAGATCCCGTCCGCTGGCTACGGTGTACACCTCTTGTGCACCGCGATAGCGCAGCGTAATCTTTCTGCTGTCGCTCTTGCCCACGACATACGATGCCGTCACCTTGTCCGCCGCCGCGGGGACCTCTGCGGCATTGAATGTGAGAGCCCGTGTAGTCGTATTGATATCTACCCCACCCAGGGCAGGGGGTCCTCCGGTGTTGTAAACAATATTGAGTAACGTGGTCCGTTTGGTGGCGTCTACAAATACCGAGATACGGTTGCGGGCGCTCTGAATGGGTGTGTTGGTTAAAGTGATGGCACCTCCCCCGCTATGCGCCTCGTCGCTGACAAAACTGTCCTCCTCAGCGTCCCAGACATTGATCTCGATCTCGTTGCCCCACCCCCCCTCTGATTTGGCAGTTAGGCGGCAGCAATCGCCTGATGACGAGCTCAACTTGAAATCAGCTTTAGCGGCTGTGCCAGACGCTACTCTCACGGCAATGACCGTCGTTGCCCCGTGGTTGTAGGCCAACTCCAGCGCGCGCACCAGCGTCAGCTCATTGGGCGTCCCAAAGGAGTCGTAGTTGCCAAACTGCTCCCGCGCCTCGGTGTAACTGCCTAAGATCACGGATACCCCGACGGGGCCTTTGTTGGCCGTGCCAACCACGCCCAGGTTGCCCACTGTCACCCGACCTGGCACGATCAGCCCTTCGGGTCGCACCTCGATGTAAACGCCTGGTAATACCATCTCAGCCATGTTTCCCCCTCCTTTTGTTCGGCTTGTGCATCGCCTCCGCCTGAGCACCTAACATCGGCGAGGCATCGTTCGACACTCCTCAGTTCTTTGGTCTGCGCGTCGCACGCAAGTACACGACGGCAACTTGGTCAAAAGCGGCGCCTTGGTAAGTGATCTCCAGACGGTCGGCTGCCCCAGGCAACCGAATGGCCGGCTCAAGGGTCAGTGTCCGCGGCTGGTAGCTGTCCGGCGCGCCGTCGAGGTCCCAATCGCCCAGCGTCACGGGGTCGCCGGCGGCGCTGAAAGCAGCCAGAAAATCGCTCACTGAGGCAAAGGTCACTTGCGCGTGGCGCTCCGGCGCGTTCAGGGCGGCGACAGCAGCCAGGAAGGCCGCCAGCGTGGCATGGGTTGTTGGCGCGCCGGCCGCACCATCGAAGGTCCGCGTGAGGGTGACTGTCCCGCTCGGGGCCAAGCCGGAAACGAAGGCCAGGGCCGACAGGCGGCCCACGCTCAAGCGACCTCGCACGACCAGCGCCGCCGCATCCTGGTTATCCCACCGGACCATCTCGTCAGTTACCGTAGTGGCCTCGCCGAACTCGTTGTCAATGCCGACCGGGATCCGGGCGATGAGGCTCTCTGCCCCACCATCGGTGTCCGTATAGGGATACTCATACAGTACCCGGTAGTCAGCATGTTTGCGCCAGGCGCTGATAGGCGGGGGCACGAGGTCGGCCAGCGACGTCGCTTCGAGCGCAATACGCAGAAAACCTTGCACCTGGAGGTTGTCGCGGTCAGCCATCAGCCGCGTATTCAGGTCGGTTATGGCTGTGTCGGCCTCGGTCGGCCCGGACGCCCATAGTTGAAATCTGGCCAGCGCATCCAGGCGGATGCCCTTTAGCTCTACGACGGCGAAAGAACCCCGTGTCTCCATACCTCGATGGTTACCCAGCCCAACGGCGCGCTCTCTCACGCTGGCCACCGACACACTCGGAACAGGCAATGGGAGCGATGGTAATGGGAGATAATCGTCCAGGCGGCCGAGCATGGCCGTGACAACTTGATCCAGAGGAGGACTGCCGTTGCTCATAACTTGGGCCCTTCTTCGCTCCCTTCGGCGATGTGTCCGAAGGTCTGTTCATATCGATCGATGGACTCCCGCAAGAGCTCTAGCAAGGTCTTTGCGTAGATCGGGTTGGTAATGATCCGGGTATGCAGTCTGGCCTCCTTGCCCTCTGGATAGAATTGACCGAAGTCAAGCAGAAATTCGAACGCGTTATAGCCAACCGTAAAATAGTTGGCGTAGCGCCCCTCGAGTAGCCCGCCTTCCGGGGGATCCTCACATCCACGATTCATTAAGGACCTCAACATAGTAAGGTTGTACCATCCCCGCTAATCATCAGGCTTATCGGTGCGCTCAGGTGAGGGACGGGTTCGCGCCGCGGCCCGCAGCGCCTTCGCCTTTGCCCTCAGATAGCGAAGCAGCACCTGGAGGCCGGCATCCTCAACAAGATCGGTCACACGAACGGTATGCCGCCGACCATTAATCTCGACGGTTACCGTATACTGGTAGTAGTCGGCAGCGCCGCGTTCCGGCGAACCCATGATGGCGGGCTGGTCGAAGAAACGGGCAGCCTCGACCAATTGCTCCAGCTCGCCGGCCTCCTGCTCGGGCAGTTGGCTGCTGTCGATCACAACCGGGTGACTCAACCCAGGAAGGTAGGCAATACCACCCTCCATGGTAAACGTGATCCGCACTACACGCCTCCCAGATTAGTTGATCACGATCCCCACCTGGCTCCAACCATAGCGTACGGCTGTCTGCTCAGAACTTCCCTCGCCGTACAATCGCCCGGCATTGGCGATCGTCAGCCTGGCGAATCGCCGAAAACCCCAATTGCGCTTGAGTTTCGGGTCACGCAGCGCCTCGTACCAGATGTGGCCCGCTTTCTCCCAGGCGTATCCTCCAAGCTGTGTGGCGACCAGGTAAAAGGCATGGTTGGGGATACCTGAATTGATGTGCACGCCGCCATTATCGCTGAATGTGTAGACAAAGTCCGTCATATGCGCCGGCTGAGGGTCCTTGCCGATTACCGGGTCGTCATACGCGGTGCCGGGGGCCTTCATGGAACGCAGCGCAACCCCATTGACGTTCGCCGTAAAGAGTCCGGCGCCGATGAGCCAGTCGGCCTCGTCGGCGGTCTGCTTCAGCACGTACTGCTTTACCAACGAACCGAAGACATCCGACATCGATTCGTTCAGCGCGCCAGGCTGAAAGAAATAGACGAGCTGGGCTTCATCCTCAGTGACGCCGTGGGTCAGCTCATGGCCCATGACGTCGATGGAAATGGTAAAACGGTTAAAGAGTTCGCCGTCGCCGTCGCCGAACACCATCCGCTCGCCATTCCAGAAGGCGTTGTTGTAGTCTTCACCAAAATGGACGGTCGCGTCCATGGGCATGCCCTCGTCGTCAATCGAGTTGCGCTCATAGACATCCCAGAACAGGTCGTACGTCGCGCCAAGTCCATCGTAGGCCTCATCGACTGCGGGATCACCTGTGGGCGGTACGCCCTCGGCTCGCACCACGCTTCCCGGCAGGTTCTGGGTGTGGTGGGCATCGGAGATCGTGCGCTGTTTCTGGCCCTCTGCGAGCGCCAGCATGCCAGGCCGCCCTCGAGCGGCCCGAGCCGCTTGGGGTGGCGCCGCGCGAAGCGCGCGCAACGTATGGTCGACGGCCAGCGTCTGGAGCGCGCGAGCGCGCTGCTGCACCGTTCCGTTCTGGGCAATCGATTCGAGCATGTGCGGCGGCAGGATACAGTACAGACCGGACCGGAGACGGGAGACCGGTCGCGTCCGTACATTGGCAGTGCCGCCAAATGCTGATTCTATGCTGCCGCTCATCGCTTTTTCTTCCCTCATGGCTTTTTCCTCCTTTTCCGCGCGGGCTACGCGACTCATCTGTCCGACGCCACCTCGCTACTGATGTAGCCGGTATCGCAACGCATCACGTCAGTCGCCGCTCCATCCGAGGATTTGCGCCTTGAACGCCCCGACGCTTATCTGTTGTCCGTCACACAGTACGGCCATACCCATAGCCGAGCCGGCATGTTATTTACTGAAACGCTTGTTCAGTACCGCCGGTACATAGGCCTTCACTTCGCCTGACACCTTGCCCTCGACGGAGACGCATTTACCTTCCAGGCGATAGACTGGTAGACTGACCCGTTGTTCCACCTGAGGACTGTCCATCCAATAGACAAGCTCCATCCGTGTAATATCTGCGCGGACACAAGCCGGATCGGCATCCATAACCCCCGCCCCTTGTTGCAGTAACCGCAGGGCATCCTTGGGCCTGATAGAGGGCAGAGTCAGATCCGACTTCTTGACCTCCCGCCATACCCGAGTCACGCCGAGAATACGTTCACCCTCGCCAAAGGCTACGTACAGTTTCGAGCCGGGCCCAACTACCCGGTAGCCATCAAGCGCTCGCGGGAAACGCACTTCAATTCCGGTTACGATCTCTCGAAGATTCTTCTTCTCCTTGGCGCTTCGTTCCGTCAAGGTAGGTTTGGAAAGTCGGATCTGCTGGATCTCCGTAAGTGCGTCATGGGGGAGCAGACCCTTCCCCTTGAGAAAGTGCACGGCAAGTTGGTGGGCTTGGGCATCAGAAGGCAACGTGGGTTGCCGACCCACGGGGGCAAAGATGAGATTGTCGAACATATACGAGAGTCCCCCGGAGGCCTCGTAGATCTGCAAGCTGCGCCGTTGATCGGAACTCTCACCGGCTTCAACAACCTCCCATTTTCTGTCCTGAAGGCGCTGCGGTTTCTCCTGCAGTCCAAAGGCCGCAGCCAGCCGCTGCACATAGGCCTCATCCACCCTGATCGGCTGCACCTGGTACGTGTACAGTTTGGCCGGTACCTCGGGCGGCGATACCTTGAGGAGGACCTTTGGCGGGATTGGAGGACCCTCTGTTCTGTAGGCCGGTATCCTAGGAAAGAGATAGTCTATCTTCTCGTTATCTTGGGCGCTTGTCGGCGGACAGAAGAGAGCTACACAACCAATTAGGACGCTGATTATAAGGAGAGTCTTGGAATGTCTCATATGCCGATCTCCTCTAACAATCGTGAGACCAGATCCAGTAATTCCCATCGGGAGCAGCATCGGCAGCAACAGAGCCCTGCCCGTGAACATAGTCATCATAATGGACCAGATTCTCGGCCATGACGACTTGAGTCGTGCCATCATCCTGATCTGTGCAGCCGCCTGAACTCGAAAACCAGGCAGTCGTAATTTTTTTGCCGCCGCCATCCCAAAACCCCCAGTCGATCATCTCATCGGCAAACTCACCTCCTGTGTCACCATCTAAAGGAGAATCGTGCCAACCGATCAGCAGATGCAGCCCCTGAAACGCGTTCAGATACCAGGTGTCCAGTTCCGCGGCGCCCGGTTGCACCTGCAACGTATTGGAGGTATCAAAGGTCACCCACTCCAGGTCTACGTCCGCAAAACCGGTATCGGTGTTCCATAGACGTTGATCGGTGTTGTTCGTCGTGAAACGGACGCGTCCCACGTTGCCGTGTCCGCAGAAGTATCCGAAGTCCCGTGCGTCTGCCCAGGTTGCGTCCTCACCTCCCGAGAGAGACGTCTTTTTCCAATCGCTTTCCCACGCGTCAAAATCGGCGTACCAGGTGCGCGACCACCCGCCGGCATCACCAAACTCCTCGTAAAGCCCTTGGGTGGTGTCTGCGCATCCCGGCAGATCGGTATTACCCGTAGCCGTATATTCCTCGATATGCTCGATAAAGACCTCCTTCGTGCCTTCTTCACAACAGCCGGCATAGACCGGACTGACGTTCATGCTCAGGGACCACAAGCAGAACGTAGATGCGAGAAGCAGGCCGCCAAACCGGACCTTTGATATAGCCGGCCTCACACTGTGTCCGTTGGATTGTTCCTCCTTTGGCTTAGATGTTGCGCCAATAATCGTCCTTCGAACACTCATAGGGGGCGCTCCTTTCTCTCTGCCGGAAGCGACCGATGATATGCGCGTCTGCGAACTGTCATGGCGCCGGCGACGAAGGGATGCTCTCTTATACATACCGCGTTTAGACGTTCCGCCGAAAGAAGCGGGTTCGCACCAGCACCTCCGCATCACGGGGGTCGATCGGCTGGACAGACTGATCTTTTGAGAACCGATAGGACCGCCCCGTTACCGGGCCACGAACAAGAATGGGTGAACTTTCCAAATAGCGGACCATGACCGCATAAGGCACAGGCTCCGTCCGTACCGGCGTCTGTTGGTCGTACCCTGCGAGCGGCTCTTTACGCGCGGGTTGCGTGACGGCCGGTGCTGTTGTCGGTACGGACGCGCCCTTGAGGTCCGCCCGTTTCTGACCACAACATCCCATCGTTAACCTCGACGTTCCCTTTCGTTTCTGGGGGAATCGGCTCCATTACTACAGGCGGCTGACCGATCCGCTCCAGAACGCACGCAGCCCCCGAGAGAGCCAGCCACATGAGTAGCCATTCCACCAGATTCTGGGAGACAAACAGCGCCATCGGCGCCGCGACCCACAGACTGAGGCATTGGAAGCAGTCTATCAACTTGCCGAGCAGTCCACTACCCAGCCGTGCTCTGAGGTGTACCAGCAGATCGGCCGGGCCGTCCTCGTTCGCCAGCAGATGCGTGACCCGCCAGGTCGCGAGGACGGCCAGCACAACCCTCAGCCATACACCCGGTTCGTTCATCTCGTCACTGCATGACCTACGTCTTCGGCAGATCGTTGCAGACACAGATGGGAAAGTGATGCCAGATTTGATGGCGGTCGTTGCCTAGGCTGGGGCACACTGAAGTATCCCAGACCAGCAGCGTGACGACGTAGCCACAACACTCGCCTCGGTTTAGAGTCAACGCAGGTTCGACAGGATTGCACACTGCGTCCAGTCTCCGCATATCGAAGCTAGCCAGCACCCCGGACACGCCGGGCGGCGGCGGAATCGGCCCCGGAGGCGGAACCGCGGTGGAACATCGCGTATCTGGATTCCCCACTCGCGAGGTGCCCACAAACGGAGGACCCCATGGTGGCGCTCCTGGCCCCGGAATCGGTAAAGGAACGCCTGGATCCGGCGCACCATCTTTTTTAATCCACAAGCCGTAGCCCCCGAAGTTGTCGCTTGGGATGACAAAGTTCAATTCTTCGATGTACTCGTCATAAGCGATCCCCAGTAGTTCGGCCGGCCAAGGCACAGCGCAGTTGGCCCCCGGCGCGGCGAAATCGCTTAGATTAATCGTGGCGCATGGCGGCACGCCGGCCACCTGGGTGATCTGCCCATGGATTTCCTTATTGTCAAACCAGACTTGCTGGATATCGTAGTAGTGGTCGCCCATGGTATCTTCGACGTCAAGCCGTATGGTGTATCTGCCAGACTGACAGTTGACCACCAGTGGCAACTGCTGCGAAGCCCATACCACCGCCGGCACCTGCGGATCCACGGGAAAAGATTGTGGCGCAACCGGGATGTTTGGAAAGTTCCGGCCAGACTGCCAACGCGTCGGCAACAGCCAATCTTTAGGGAAGCAGATCGCATCAAACGGCGGCGGTAAGCAGATGGGCTGAAAAAGCCAGGAACTGGTCAAGGGGAACTCGAGCGTCTGGATCTCTTTTCTCTGGAGCGGTGTCAGATAGTCCACCTGCCAAAACTGGGTCCACGGGCCCAAGATCGGATCGACCACGAAATCCGGCTGATATGACAGCGTATATCGCTTGATCTCCCTACCCGCGCACTTACCGACCCACGCACGGCCATGGATCTGGAGCGCCGTACCAAAGGAGCGCACTACGCCGCCCGTTTTGAGCTGCGAAACCGGATTCAGCACGCCCGGCGGTGATTCCACAAGCACGCCTTCGATCCCGGTAATCCAAACGCGTTGCCGGAAGATTTGGAAATCCACCGTATCACAGCAAGGCGGTACACCCGTGCCCGCAACAGCAAAAACGCAGAGCCGTACGGTGATACTGTCAGGAATTGCAGCAGCTGCCGTATTCACATAGCCCAACGTCCCGTTCACGACGCCGCAGGCACCCGTTGCCGCTCCGCCCGGATAGACAATTGTTGCCGGAACAGAGGTGTAGTCGCTATCAGGTGCCCCGGCGGCCTTCCATTCCAGCGTGTAGTAATCGCAGAACCCACCAGTCGCTGTCCCTACGATCTCGATGCCTAGGACACTGGGACCGGGGAAGAACTGCTCTGCGGCACATGCATTCATCGCTGGCTTGATGATGTCACACGTCAACGGTCGGAAGCAGTCCCGGAGGCAACGGCGATAGAAGACCAGACAGCGGAATACGTCGATGAAGCCACGCGCCCTGGCCAGACAGCAACCGAAGCGGATGGCACACAGACACCAGCACCGACAGAACCAGAACCATGACTCCTTGCTGTGGGCGGCAAACGCCTCTTTGCCCAAGAGCGCCTGTGCAGTCTCGACCGTCAACAGTCGTTCGAAGATCGCCGCCGCCGCCTCTTCGCCTTCGAAGCAGTCGATCTTACCGGTGAGGACCTCATCGGGTATCCCGGCCGGAAACTCAACCGTGGCCAACTGGTCCGTCAGGTACGGCTTATACGCACCGGCCAGCGCCTGGACAAGGGTCTGGAAATCCTGTCGCTGTTCCGGGGTGGGCGGGCTGCTGACGGGCGTGCCCAGCGCCTGACGAACACAGATCCAATACCGGTACAGGTAATAGACAAAGGCTCGGAAGGTTCGCGGGCCTCGACACACCAACCAGCCAAAAATGATACAGCAACGGATGTGCAGCAAGCACCATCGCCAGCGGTCAATAGGCCCGAGAAGCTGCCGACCCTCTTCCGGCAATAGTCGCACCGCGACTTCCTCAGTGAAGAACCTTTCGAAGATCCGGTTGGCCAACGCCAGCTCATCTTCACAACTCGGGGGTTTCTTTTCCGCCTCCTCCTTCAAACGTTCCGGTGCGCTAGCGCGGCTGAGTTCTTCTTCCAGAATTGGTCGGTAGGCATTGAGCAATTCCCGGAGGACAAACTGGAAGTCTTCGTCATGAATCTCCTCATGTTCGATAGGGTCGGCTCCCGCTTGATGACTTTCCTTCTCTTCCTTTTCCATCACCTGTCCCTCCTTTACCGGCGATTGGTTTACAAAAGGAATTAAGGGCAAAGCCCGTACGTATGTACGAATGATGGCCTTTGGCTTTTCGATCCAAAGGCAAGTGTCTCATCGGCTGTAAGTCCGTGAGCAATCAGCGCTTGCTAATGCTATAAGGGGCTGATCTTCGCCATGGCAAGATCTGGGCCGGTCCATACCGGTCGGGAGTGATCCCACCTAAGTAGCGATTGCTTCGGCGGTTTTCTCGATTTCACCGAGGCAGGCTAGTGTACGGCTCGGCAGGGGATATTACAGGAGGCGTTACGTCTTCTTGAACTGATGCAGGGATCGGGTCACGGAGAAACAGGAGCGGTAACGGTTAAGAAAACACGCACAATCAGTGCCTTAGCTGGTGTCGAGGGCGGCAGTGCTGGGGGAGGGACCGCGATCGTGGACTGTCACAATCTCCTGTCACACTGGTGTCACATCAAAAGAAGAATGTTACACCTTGTTATCCGACAATACCGGTGTGCCCGTTACGATTTTGCTGTGACTCGTGAGAATATGGTATTTCGCGAGTTTTCGATAGAGCGTCATCCGAGACCAGTGCAGCTTTTGGGCAGCTCGACTCTTATTCCATTGTGTCGAAAAGAGGGCGCTCATGATCGCCTCCTTTTCGTCCGTCCTGTTATCAAGCAATCTGTCTCGATACCGGTGCGGGAGGTGGATAAGATTGATGATACCCGCATCCAGGCCCATCAGACAGGCCTCGGCGATATTCCTGAGTTCCCGGACGTTTCCGGGCCAGTCGTACTGCAGCAGCCGCTCGATCAGTACAGGGGAAATCCCACGTACTCGCTTATGGAACCGGGTATTCAGCTCACCGATGAAGTGTTGCAATAGAAGCGGGATATCGGTTCTCCGATCTCTCAGAGGCGGTAAGCTGATCTGTGTAACGTTCAGACGATAATAGAGATCCCGTCGAAATCTACCGGCGGCCATCAGCGTCTCCAGGTCCTGATTGGTCGCAGCGATCACGCGGAGATCGATCGTGACATCTCTTCGTCCGCCCACCCGTTGAGCGGTTTTTTTGTCCAATAACCGCAGCAGCTTGGCTTGAGCAGACAACGATATATCGCCGATCTCGTCCAGAAGGACAGTTCCTCCGTCGCCCTGTTTGAGTTTCCCTTCGTAGGTTGTATAAGCGCCGGTAAACGCCCCCCGTTCGTAACCGAAGAGCTCGCTTTCCATGAGCGACTCGGGAATGGCGGCGCAGTTGAGACAGACGAACGGCTTCGATGCTCGTGCGCTGTTCTTGTAGATCAATTCAGCGACCACTTCCTTCCCGGTACCGGTCTCACCGGTAATGAGGACGTTACTGTCGGTCTTGGCAACCTTACGAATATCCGCCCTTATCGCTTGCATCGGCGCAGCCTGACCGACCAGCCGATACTCATCAATCAGTCCAAGGGAACAGTTTCCTGTCCCGGTTACCGTCGGAAATGTCTGTGACCCGGTCGAGGCCAAGAGCCGTCGAATGCTTGTCAAGAGATCATCAATGACAAATGGCGTTGGGAAGTAGTCGCTAATTCCCGCCTCCAAGGCGTCGATGGCCAGCCCTTCGGTGCTATGGGCGGTAATGAGAACGACAGGGACCCCGGCGTCTTGTCGTTTTATAAGCTTGGCCAGGTCCAAGCCCGATGTCGGTCCAGGCAGTCGGTGGTCGAGGATTGTCAGATCGACAGGAGTGAGGGCCAGGATACGTAAGGCGTTTTCAGCGTCCGAAGCGAGCACAGGAATGTAGCCGTTCTGTTCCAGGACGACATTCAGGAAGCCGAGTACGTGTGGATTATCCTCGACGATCAGGATCCGGGGGATCTTCATTGGACACCTCCATGTCTCCAATTCAGAGATTCGGAAAGATCGTACTCATGACTTTCACGACGTATTACTCGGATGCTCACAATCAACCACAAGAGATCATATATTCTCTAATTTAGTATGCTGTGCATATCGCGGCAACCGAACGTTAGGAATCGTAGCAAATGGCAGGCCATTAATAAGGCACAAGTTGAACAAACCTCTGAACGCGGCGTAGTCAGCTAGTTACACGATTCATGTGACTTACATTGCACTTAACAAAGTCCCGATCAGTATGTTGTTCTTACGCAATGTTGAACAAAAAGATATCTGCAATAGATCCGCGTCTTCTTTCCATATTCGGCGACTGGTACGGTATCTGTGCTTACGGAAGCACGCCGACGCCAATGTAGGCGGGACGTGCACGCAGTTGATGAGACTTAACCGCACAAACAGAATATGGTCAATACGCGTTTTGGCGTATGTCGACCCATTCTGACCGTTGGTTTTTGGAATGCATGGGTGACTTGGACGGACGGAACTGTAGTGGAATCTCTCAAGAAGGGCGGGCAGGAGCAATCAACACCTGTGCGGGAGGGACCCCTACAATCCTTCACCAGACCGGATAAACGGCTCCACAGAGGGCTTGATTGGCCGTGGTCTCGACGGCGGAGGGAACGCCTGAATGTCGTACCATTCACCCCGGGGTCATGTGTGGGTACCCCCAAAGACCTGTGTCGTCTTCAAACAAAGGGCGGCCGCCACGCCAAATAGCGGGTTCGTCTCACGAGGCGATTCTCGTGGAGCCGGCGGGGGGACTTGAACCCTCGACCTGCTGATTACGAATCAGCTGCTCTGCCAACTGAGCTACGCCGGCACAAGGGTGAGGCTACTATAGCCAAGGGCCTTGGAGCTGTCAAGCCGCAGAACCCGGCCGATCCGCACCGCCCTTGCGTCGGACGACGGTGAACGATCGGCGATTCTGCCGCTGCATGAGGCGATCCAGATCGACACCCTCCCGGGCCAGCAACTTTGCTTTGACGGACGAGCCGCCACCGGAATACTCACCGAGGCGACCATCGCTCCTGACCACACGATGGCAGGGAATCAACAGCGGAACCGGATTGTTTGCCAATGCCGTCCCGACCGCACGTACCGCCCGCTCCGCGCCAATCGCCTGTGCGACCCATCGGTACGAGCGCACCTCGCCGGCGGGGATGGTTCGAACCTTTTGCAAGACCCTCTGTTGGAAGGGCGTGAGGCTGGACAGGTCGATCCGGCCGGTGAAACGCCGCCTCCCCGCCAAGGCATTCCGTATCTGTATAGCCATCTTCTCCGGGATGGAGGAAACCCGTATGGGGCAAACGCCGAACTCTCTCGCACATAACCGCTCAAAGCCCCGGCCGTTCGACTCGAGGGCGGCACAGCAGACAGTCATGCCGCGATAGGCTACATAGAGCCGGCCAAGCGGGGTTGACACCGGTGCGTACCGAAGAAGTGGCGACATACGATCACAACGCAAGGTACCGTTGCAGCTTGTCTACAAAGGGAGCGCTCAACCGCGCCAGTTCCACCTGCCTCAGGAGCAACGGTAAGCTTTCGGCCGACAGCCGGACCCACCCGTCCATGGCACCGTCCCGGTTGGTCCGTGACTGCACCCGGCCCACACTGATCCAGAGTTGATCGTGTTCGGCGAAGCGGACCTCAGTCGCTTCATGTTCGGCCGCCGTGACAATCGCCTCCCGAAGCGCATCGCGAGTAACGGTTTGTAAGTCCAGCCCCCCTCGCTCGCCTGTGCTCTGCGCTTCCATGAATTGTCCGTTGCCGGCAGCGGCGGTAGATGATATGCGAATGGCGTCGGAGCGGTCTGTCCAGATCGGGCAGATGCTTTGGAAGGCGCACCAGTGGCACAGGTTGCTCTTGATCGGCGCAAACTCGGTATCGGCCTCAATCCGGTCGATCACCCCAATCGTCGAACGTCTCAGGCGATCAAGCGCCTGCGGTGTTCGTCTTGAACGGAGTTCCCTGCCAAAGGCGAGGTAGTGCCAGACCAGAGTGATCTCTTTCGCGTCCGGCCATGTCTGCTCTACCGCGAGCTGATAGAGGGCCAGTTGCCGATCGACGTCGACGTCCTGCTGGCTCGGCAGACGACCGGACGTCTTATAGTCGTGAATCTCATAACGCCCCGCCCCGACACCGACGAACCGGTCGATGTAGCCCTGAATCTTATAGCAACCATGGGGATCAAGAGAGGTCGCCACCTGATGTTCCAATCCCAGCGTCTGACCGTGGTTGAACGGCTGATGCGCCCGGTAATAGTTGACCAGACACCGCTCGCCGAACTCTTTATAATACTCAACGGAGCGGTCCCGCTTGACGATCTTGACCTGATCGTGCCAGCGCTGGTCCCACAGCCGGTGATAGTCTGCCAGCAGATCTGCCAGGCCTGGTTGGCCGCCATGCTGCAGCGTCACGTACAGTGCGCTCAACACCTCATGGACTCGTGAGCCGAGGTATGCCTCAATCGACTCTTCTGCCCTTGGAATCCGATCGATGTAACGGTACCGGTATTGAAGGGGGCAGGATTCGTAGGTGGAGAGTCGGGACGCAGAATAGACCGCGCCCGCTCGTTGTCGAATACCTGGCACAGTGAAGGGCTCAGGCATGGCCCGTAACGCGGAGAAACGCCGCGAGGGAGCGGCACTGTAGATAAGGGTTTGTGTTGCGCTCTTCGCCGATACTGCTGGAGGTTCGACCTGCGGCGTAGTTGTGGCCCGGCAAGACCACTGTCTTGTCGTCCAGTTTCATGACCCGATTGGTCAGCGAATCGTACATCTGCTCGGGGCTGCTGCTCGGCAGGTCGACGCGGCCGCACGATCCGATGAACAGTGTGTCGCCGGCAATCAGATGATCCTGCACCAGGAAACATTGCGATCCCGGCGTATGGCCGGGCGTATGGATCATCGTGACGACGATGTCGCCCAGGCTCAGCGTATCGCCGTGCTCGACCCGCATGATGTTCGATCCGGCAAAGGGGGTCAGATGGCTCGCCTCAGCCTGATGAACGATCACCTTGGCATCGATCCGGTCGAGCAGTTCCGCTACCCCCTGGATCTGCAGATTGAACAGTTTGCCGCCCACGTGATCGGGATGGGTATGGGTGACCAGGATATGGGTGAGCCGCATTCCATCGGCTTGGGCAAGCTTCACGATTCTGTCGATCTCCCAGGCGGGATCGATAACAGCCGCCTTCTTCGTCCTGGTCGAGCCGATCAGATAGACGTAGTTGGCCATCTCCCCCACTTCGATCTGCCGCAGATACAGTGTAGGACTCATCTGATTCCTCGTCACGTGTTACAGGATCGATCGGCCCCCATCCACCACCACAACCTGGCCGGTGATGAAATCAGAGCCCTCCACAAGAAAGAGGACGGTCTGAGCGATATCGGCCGGGTCGCCGATCCGTTTGAGCGGGGTACGCCTGATGATCGACGCCCGCTCCTGCTCATCATACCCCTCTGCCGGCAACACCGTACCGGGCGCGACGGCGTTCACCTGGACCTCCGGCGCCAGCGCCTTCGCGAGTCCCTGGGTCATGGCGATCACCATCCCCTTCGAAATCGAATAGGGGAGGAAGTCGGCCCACGGCCGGATCCCCGCCACATCGGCAATGTTGATAATCTTTCCCGATCCCTGCTGCCGCATCAGCAGGCCCAGTCGTCTGGTCAGGAAAAAAGGTCCCGTCACGTTCACCCGCAGGAACTGCTCCCACTCCCCGACGGTGAGCCGATCGAGCGGCGTCCTCCGAAAGATCGCGGCGCTGTTGACCAGGACATCGATCTTCCCAAACGCCTTCACGGCACAATCGGCCAGCATCTCGACCTGATCCGATTCCGCCAGGTCCGCCTGAATCGTAGACGCACGTCGGCCGAGGCGCTCAACCGCTTGCACCACCTCGTTGGCCTCGTCGGCGCTGCTCTTATAGTGGATCACCACGTCGGCGCCCCGGCCGGCCAACGCCAGGGCGATGGCTCGGCCGACACGCCTGGCCGCCCCCGTCACCAATGCCACTCGCCCGTAAAGCTCCATCTTTCTTCCCGTTCCGTTTACGTCGGCCTTGCGTCGTAACGTTCCTGCGCACAGCGTGTTACGAGTGATCAGGATTAGCTGTCGGACTCGAGGCCATGATACTGTTCGAACCGGTCACTGCCAAGCATTATCTCCCGGGTGACTGAGACGGTCCGATCCCCCGCGACGCTCGAGCGACGACGTGCCGACACCCCATGTGACATTTGCCATACAATGGAAAGGGCTCCCCGATACGATACCGGGGAGCCCTCTCGCTCTCACGAACAGGCCGCGTACGACCCTATGCCTACCCCACCTTGGGCAGGGCGACGCCGCACTTCTCGCATACCTTCATCATCCGACCGCGCGGATTAAACACCATGCTCCAGATCAAATCACCGCCGCACTGGCACTGCCCGGCCGTTTTTTTGACCTGGTTCTTGGTGCGGCTGGCCAGTTTGGCGCCTTGTGGCTTCTCCGCCATCTCGACTTCCCCCTCCTTTCACACGCATCCAATATTACTGTGTTGTTCCGACCCCACGCCGGCATACCGTTCGCACATGACGCACCACGAGCGGGCGGGCACCACACTCTACACCGTCTCTAGTGCCGGTCCCGAAGAGTACGAGCGGCGGGCTGGTGGCTTCGGCGGGCCGTGGTAATCCGAAGCCGGATTCTACGCATTGTGAGGCGCTTGTCAAGAAAAATTTCCTCATTCCGCAAGGCTTCGACGTAGCCGGACACGCCGTCCGGCCACTCACTCGGGAGCCTTATGAATGTCCCACGTGTACCCCTCACCATCATCGCGGTCGTCCGGAACCAATCGATACCCGAAGTTGTGCGTGTACAGTATCGTATTCAGTTCCTCCACGAATTCTGTTCCTCCGTGACCGTCAGCGAAGTCATGAAGAAAATCCATAAACTTATGTAACTTTCGCTTCCTGATCACTCGTTCAAGCATCACATCCAGATCGTTGATAAGCCAGTCCCAGCCGATGTTCTGCGTCGGTTCGCAAGGGACGCGAGAGGCGATATCGTTGCAGATCGTTTTGAGATGCTCGGCGGACCGGATACCCTTGAGGATGAGCACCTTGAGGGGGGCAACCAGAGTAGGTGGTATCCTTGTATAGAAGAGGGGACCATCCTGATAGCTCTCGTAGTCCGGGATATCGTCGCGAAAGGACATCGTTTCTACGCCCGCGCCACGGGTACAATATCTTGTGGGGTGTTCGGTCAACTGACGGCTACGCACTCAATCCCTGGCACTACAGCGGTACCTGGTCCACCATCATCAGCAGGAGCAGGACCGGGAGGTAGACGAGCGACGCGAGCACCAGCCGCCTGGCGTCCGTCGTCGACCGCCGCCGGATGAGCACAACTGCGCAACCCAGCATCCCGAGACCCAGTGTCACCGCGCCCAGCCCATAGAGAAGGCCGGCAAACCCGATCACGGTCGGCAGCAGGCTGACGGCGAGCAGAAGGAGGCAATGCGTCACAATCTGCACCCTCGCGATGGTGTCGTTCGGATCGATCGCGGGTAGGAGTCGAATCCCTGCCCTGGCAAAATCGTCCCGATACTGCATAGCGATGGCCAGCGTGTGCGGAAGCTGCCACACATACAGGATGGTGAACAGTACCCACGCCTCGATGCCGATCCCGCCCGTCGCCGCCGTCCAGCCGATCAGCGGCGGCAACGCCCCCGGTAGCGCTCCGATAACGAGACACCACGCGCTCTTACGCTTCATCGGCGTGTACAGCAACAGATAGCCTCCCATTGTGGCCGCCGCCGCGATACTGCTCACGACATTGACCGAGAGCGCCAGGTAGAGCAGGCCGACGATGACGAGCAGTACGCCAAAAAGTAACGCCTCCGTCGGCTGGAGCCGACCGGACGGCAGCGGCCGAAGCTGCGTCCGCACCATCCTGGTATCCAGGTCCCGCTCGAGAAACTGGTTCAGCGCAAGCGTTCCGCCCCCAGCAAGCGCCGTACCGATCAGAACCTGCAGGAGCGCCGCGTAGTCGGTCCCACCGGGAACCCCCAGGTAGAAACCCGCACAGGTCGTAAACAGGACCATCAGCAGGATACGCGGCTTCATCAGCGACACGAAATCCGCCGCTCGCCTGGATGCGCGCGTAAATTCGACTCCCAATGTATGCGCGATGGACATCATACATGCACCCGGTCCGCAATCAATTCCCGATCGCCGCCGATTCGCCGTGTTGCCGGTATTCGACAGGCCCGCAGCGTCAGCACGACACAGGCAGCCAGCATCAGCGCGCCCGTGATCCTGTGGACAGTCGGAAGCGCCAATCGTACCACGATCGCAAAGGGGATTTCGAGGGAGGTAAAGCGGTTCACATACGACCCGAGCCCCAATAGAAGCTGCAGCCCTAACAGACCGAGGAGTAACGTCACGGGACGAGCGAACTGCGCCTGATTCGAATGACCCCTCAGAATATGTCGTGCCAGATAGCAGACCGCGACAGCGACAAGAGCAGCACACACCAGGTGCGCCCAGATCCAGTCGCCGATATGGGTCAACATCCCCCCAAACAAGATCTGGAGGCAGATCACACCGGTGGTCAAAAGACAGAGACGCGGAACTGCTTTATCATCGGCCATCATTGGTATCCTCGGCCTCTGTTTCCACTCGGCAGAGGTCAAGACCGTCACGCTGACGATGAGGGCAAAGAAGGCGTGCGCCAGCAGGCCATGGATGAGCGCAAGTTCGCTCCCGGTCGGCGTCAGGATCACTCGCAGACCGCCCAGTACCCCTTGAACGATGACGGCGCCGACGGCGATCATTGCCAGTCGTCGAGCCGATCCCTTCGGTTCTTTCCACCAGAGCACAAGAGCCATTACGACGGTGAGCAGGCCCACCAGCGATCCGATCAGTCGATGACTGTGCTCGTAGAAGATCCCGCCTACCATCTGCGACCACGGGTAGAGGAACATGTTGTGCCCGAATGTCGTCGGCCAGTCCGGCACCGCCAGGCCCGCACCGGTGTTTGTGACCAGGCCGCCGACAAAAATCAGCACCAAGGTAGCCGCCGCGGTCGATAGCGCAACGCGGTTAGGCCAGGGGCTGGCGCGGTGCGTCCGTATGTGGCCGAGTGATCTTTCGTCATGATCTGTCATCACCTCTGTTTTCTATCCGAGCCGCACAGTGAAGTCAATGAAAAACCGGAATCTCTGTTTGTGCAGTATCCGATCGCACGCGCCTTAACGCCCACCACAAATTTCCGGGGCGCAATTGTGTTGCCTTGTTGGATGTGCTATATAGGAACGCCGAAATGATCGATGCAGTTGTTGAACGGATGCAGGTAATCCGATCCGAACCTGGTAGCATACATGGCGGTCTCACACAGACCGGGAGGGACAGGATGCAACGACGGGCAAGACAGGTACTCATGGTTGGCACACTCTTCTCCATCGCAGTGAGTCTTTCTGCCACAGAAAGCGGTGCGGAAGGGACATACAAGCTCAAGTTGCCGTTGGGCCTGCAAGAGGACGCGGCGTATATCCCGCCGGACAATCCGTTAACAGCCGACAAGATCAACCTCGGCAAGCAGCTCTATTTTGATCCGCGGCTCTCAGCCGATGGGACCGTCGCCTGCGCCACCTGCCATGCGCCGGATAAAGGGTTCTCCGACGGCCGCCCTACCTCGACCGGGATCAAAGGACAGGTGGGAGGACGCAATGCCCCAGTGACGATCAATCGGCTCTTCAGCCAGGATCAGTTCTGGGACGGCCGGTCCCCCTCGTTGGAAGACCAGGCACTGGGTCCGGTTCAGAACCCGATCGAAATGGGCCACACCCTGCCCGCCATGGTGGCGACACTGGATAAGATGCAGGGGTATAAGGAGCAATTTAAAAAGGCCTTCGGGACGGGGGTCACAAAGGAGGGTGTCGCCAAGGCTATCGCATCCTTCGAGCGGACGCTCGTTTGCGGCAACTCTGCCTTCGATAGGTTTGAGGCCGGCGATAAGAAGGCCCTCTCGCCAAGCGCCCAGCGGGGGCTCACCCTCTTTCAAGGGAAAAAGGCTAATTGTGTTGCGTGTCATACCGGCTTCAACTTCACCGATGAAAGTTATCACAACCTCGGCGTAGGGATGGGCAAAAAGGACCCGGATCTCGGCCGCTTCAAGGTTACCAAGAAGGAGTCCGACACGGGCGCCTTCAAGACTCCGACCCTGCGCAATATCGCCGCCAGCGCCCCCTATATGCATGATGGCAGCGAGAAGACATTGGAGGCGGTGATTGATTTCTACGATAAAGGCGGCATCACCAATCCGAATCTTTCAAAAGAGATCAAGCCGCTCAAGCTAACGGCCCGGGAAAAGGGAGATCTGACGGCGTTTATGAAGTCGCTGAGCTGTCCCGATCTCAAGGTAGCCGCGCCTGCGCTTCCAAAGTAGGTAGAAGTGGAGGGGGGGTCTTCCGCCCTCCTCCACTTTCACGGCCTTCCCTCCTCCGCTCATGATAGGCCATCACCAGGCGGCCGACGGCGACAGAACCTTACCATCCACCATGCGCTCATTCTCCGACAATCCCCAAAAAAACATCGAGAAAATTCTTGACAAACACCGTTGTAGACCGTAGCTTGTGATTTAACCGAGGAGGCTGAGCCATGAGACCTTCGAGAATGTTGTTCAGCGTCGTTGCTCTTACGGTTGCTCTGACTACCCGTACTCCTATCGCCTATTCCTGTCAAGAAACCCCCGTTACCGACGGCGGAACCATCACCGGAAAAGTGATCTTTCATGGTTCGCCGCCTCCGCTGAAGATGATCATCCCCACAAAAGACCAAGAGGTCTGCGGTGGAATCCGCGAGGAACCCCAGGTGATCCTCAGTGAGGACCGGGGTGTTCAGGATGCCGTCGTATTCCTGAAAGCGGTTGGAAGCGGCAAACCCTGGGATCGGCATGCGAAGACACCCACGCTCACCAATAAGAACTGTGATTTTGTACCCCACGTCCAGGTCGTCCCGGTCGAGTCCGACCTTGAAATCAACACCGTCGATCCGGTGCTGCATGCCACGCACGGGTTTCTGGGAAAACGAACCGTCTTCAGCGTGACATTGCCGAATAAGGGCGACCGCGTCGTCCGACCGCTCAAGAAGACCGGGATGGTCCGGGTTGAGTGCGACGCACACGGTTGGATGCTGGGGTGGATCTATGTCGCCGACAATCCCTACTTCGCTGTAACCGTCAACGACGGCAGCTTCACGATCACCGGCGTTCCGGCCGGCGCCTATACCCTTGTGACCTGGCAAGAGTACGTCGGGACTGTAGAGGTCCCGGTTGTTGTGAAGGCGAATGAAGCGGTATCGGTTCAGGTCGACTTGAATAAGTGAGCGACGTGGGAACCCGCGCGGATCGGCGTAAAGGAGGTTCGTACGATGGATGACTATGGCCGCGATCGTGACCGACTACGGCTCCTGAGAGCACAGGCAAGACGTGTGTGGTGGCGAAAGGTCGGCGCGTCCGCAGAGGTTGCGAACCAACGCCGTGAGATGGACCACACATTGAAGCAACCCGGCGAGCGACCGGATACGAGCATGGAAATCACCCGGCGGGTGTTCATCCACAAGTCGCTGCTGGCCGGCGCGGCCGCCGGGGCGGCGTCCGCCGGATGGCTGCCATGGATGAATACGCTCGATCTGGCGTTTGGCGCTGAAGCCTTCAAGTTCGCCTGGATCTCCGACTCCCACCTCTACCCAAAGACCGTCAACACCCGCTTCGTCGACAAGGTCACCCGGGCGGTGAAAGATCTCCAGACCATGTCCCCACCCGCCGATTTCCTGATCTATGGCGGCGATCTGGCGCAACTCGGCGATCCGGTCGAGCTGGAGCTTGGGGCTGATATTCTGAAAGAGATCACCATCAAGAAAGTGTTTATCCCAGGCGAACATGACTGGTACCTCGATATGGGAGCGAGGTGGCAACAGCTCTTCGGTAAGCCCACCTGGACCTTCGATCACAAGGGGGTCCGCTTTATCGGACTCGATACGGTCAGTCGCGGTCCCGACTACTGGACAGCGAAGAGGATGACCCCTAAGGAGCGGATGGGCCACATGGCCACCCTCGATGGGAGTGTGGCCGGCGCGTGGGCCGGTGTCGGCCGCGACCAGCTCGAATGGCTTGCCCGCACGCTGTCAGACTGGCCTAAGAACAAGCCGGTCGTCATCTTCAGCCACAACCCGCTATATGAATACTACCCGCCGTGGAATTTCTGGGTGCGGGACTGGCGCGAGGTTCATGAGGTGCTGAGGCCGTATACGAACGTCACCAATATCCACGGCCACACCCATCAGGTGTTATACAACGAGATCGGAAAGGTGCGCTCGATCGGGATGCTGGCCACGTCCTGGACCTGGCCGTATGCGCCTGAGGGGGTGCCGGCGTTGACCAGGTGCAAGGTTCGCGTCGATCCCGGCGATCCCTTTGACGGGGTCGGGTGGTCGAAATTGACGATGAGCGCCGCCGAGAAGATCGAAAATGAATACGTCATGTGGCGAAAGGATATTCTCGGAGAGGCACCGTGGGACTCAGGATGCGCGGATAACAACAATCAGATCCTAAGCCCGCGAATAGCCGACCGCGAGTGGCCCTACTACGGCGCGTACAAGTAACCACCGACCGGTCGCATATCCAAGAGGAGGACCGCGATGAAACGCCAATATCATTATGGAAGAACCGTACTGGGCGCCTCTCTCCTGGGTCTGCTCGTCGGCGTCGTCTACGGCAACCCGGCTCTCGCACACAAGGCCAAGCATACGCCTGAGCAACTCAAGGCGTTCGAACAGGTCTTTATGGAGCAGGTGAAGGTGGGTGACCTGCTCTTCCACGGTGACGAGGCTACACAGAAACGGCTGGGCGTGACCCTGTCCAATACCGGGATGGCATGCGCGATGTGTCACCCCTTTGCGTCGGACACCCACCCGTATACATTTCCCAAATTCCAGGAACAGGTCAACAAGTTTTCAACGCTGCGGGATATGATCAACTGGTGCATCGAAAAACCGGCCGAAGGTGAAAGGATCGAAGACGACTCAGACGCAATGAAGGCGCTGGAGGCGTACATCTACTGGTCCACCCGGGGTTCAAGGCTCGAACCCGGACGGCACTAAGTCACAACGGCTGAATGCAGGAGCCATGGATGACAGAGGTCGATACGAACGGATGTGGGCGGTCCGCGTGGTCGGCGGCACCGACGGTGTCGAGGCGAACCTTTCTCCGTCTCGCGTCAACGCTGCTCACCGTGTGGGTCGCCAAACTGGAGGGCGGCGGGTCGGCCATCGCCGCGACTCCCGAGTTGCAAGGCCCAGCAGATTCGGGCGGTCTGACCCCCCTTCAACAGGCGTACCCGCTCGTCCTCACGGCGCCACCCTTCACACGCAATGGGGCGAATGTTCCACTCGTTGTCGAGATGCATCACCCGATGGAGACGGACCACTATATTAAGAGTCTCCAGATCCTGAACGAAACCGATCCGATCCCGTCAAAAGGGATCTTTCACTTAAGCCCCGCCAACGGCCTGGCCTATCTCTCTGTGCAAGCTCGCATGAACAGCGGCACCTCTACGGTTCTGGCCATTGCCGAATGCACCCGCCACGGGCGTTGGACGACAAGCCGATCGATTACGATTCCTGAGGGAGCAGGCGGATGTGCAAGCGCCGACGAATCGGACGACACGATCGGCCCGCCGGTCATCCGCATCCCCGAGCTGGTCGAGCGCGGACAGATCAGACGAGGCGACATCGTCCGGGTGCAGATCAACGTCAAACATCCGAGCCGGACCGGCTTAGTCCATCACGGCACACGATTTGTTCAAGAGGCCGATCCCTTTTACCTGAAAGAGATGACGGTCTTGTATGGAAATCGCCCGGTGAGCCGTTACGAGATGACCCCAGCTATCAGCGACAATCCGTTCATTACCTTTACCGTGAGGGCATCGAAAGAATCGACCATTCGGATTGTCGCGACCAACAGTCGCGGGCAACAGTTTGAGGCCACACAAGCGATCGGGTTCGCGTGATCCAGTGTTCTGAGTTGAGAGTTCGATGAAGAGGTCAGCGTTCTCTCTATCGTCATTCCGGCGAAAGCCGGAATCCAGCGTTCCGGATATTTCCTGGCGTTCGGTTATTGTCGCGATACTTGTCGTAGGCAGCCTTCTCAATCGGAGCGAGGCAGAGGCTCCGTATAAACTGACACTCCCCCTGGGTCTCCAGGAAGAGGCCGCGTACATTCCGCCTGATAATCCGTTGACACCGGAGAAGATCGAACTGGGACGGCAGCTTTACTTTGACGGCCGTCTCTCGGCAGACGGAACCGTGTCCTGTGCCACCTGCCACGCATCCGACCAGGGGTTCTCCGATGGCCGTCCTACCTCTATAGGGATCAAAGGACAGGTGGGCGAACGGAATGCGCCCGTGACGTTCAATCGGCTCTTCAGTCAAGAGCAGTTCTGGGATGGTCGTTCCGCCTCACTCGAAGACCAAGCCCTTAAGCCGATCGAAAACCCGATCGAGATGGGCAATACCCTGGACCACATGGTCTCGACCCTGTCGGCGATTAAAGGCTACCGTAAACAGTTCAAACAGGTATTCGGGACCACGGTCAACGCTACAGGTGTGGCGAAGGCCATCGCCGCATTCGAGCGTAGCCTCGTATGCGGCAATTCGGCGTTCGACCGATATGAGGATGGCGACGACAACGCGCTTTCAGAGAGTGAGCAGCGGGGGCTTGAACTGTTCCGCGAGAAGGGGAATTGCGTACGATGCCATACCGGGTTCGCCTTTACCGATGAACGCTACCACAACATCGGCGTAGGATTCGACAAGCCGAACCCCGATTTGGGACGGTATAACGTGACCAAGAAAGAATCGGATAAGGGAGCCTTCAAGACGCCGACCCTGCGTAACATTGCCGCCAGCGCCCCCTACTTCCACGACGGCAGCGCCAAGACCCTCGAGGACGTCGTCGAGTTCTACGATAAGGGCGGCATCAAGAACCCGAACCTGTCGAACGAAATCAAGCGACTATTGCTGACGGTCCCGGAACAGGGCGATCTCGTCGCATTCCTGAAGTCGCTGAGCTGTCCCGAACTGCAGGTAGCCGTTCCGGCGTTGCCCAAATAAGGTCCTCAGAGAAAGCACTCAGATGTCGGCGGTTAGCAGTTTAGACTGAAGGCTGTCAGGTGTAACCCCTGGTCCCTTCAGTCTTCAGTCTATCCGCCTGCTTTTCTTTGATCTATTTCTCCCCCATCTCCTTGACCTTGACCTTCGTCTTCAGAACGGCGTGGGCCGCGGCCAGCTTGGCGATAGGAACCCGGTACGGCGAGCAGCTCACATAGTCCAGGCCCAAGCGGTGGCAGAGCTCGACGGAGTTCGGTTCGCCGCCATGCTCACCGCAGATACCGACCTCCAACTGCGGCTTGGTCCGACGCCCCTTTTCGATCCCGATCCGCATCAGCGCACCCACCCCCTGCTCGTCGAGGGTGGCGAAGGGATCGGATGGCAGGATCCCCTTTTCCAGATAGAGGGGGAGGAACCGACCGGCGTCGTCGCGTGAAAAGCCGAAGGTAGTCTGAGTCAGATCGTTGGTCCCGAACGAGAAGAAATCGGCCGCTTCGGCGATCTGATCGGCCACCAACGCCGCCCTGGGGAGCTCGATCATCGTCCCTACCAGATAACGGACCTTCACACCGTACTCCTTCATCACCTCACGCGCCACCCGATCGACGATCTCCCGCTGAAGCTGTAACTCCTTGACGTGGCCGACAAGCGGGATCATGATCTCCGGGAACGGGCGCTTCCCTTCCCGCTTCAGCTCGCAGGCCGCCTCAAAGATCGCCCGCGCCTGCATCTCGGTGATCTCCGGGTGGCTGATCCCCAAGCGGCAGCCGCGATGGCCCAGCATCGGATTGAACTCCTGGAGGTA
Organism: Candidatus Methylomirabilota bacterium; assembly: GCA_003104975.1. Classification (NCBI taxonomy): domain Bacteria; phylum Methylomirabilota (SeqCode); species Candidatus Methylomirabilota bacterium. The sequence continues at coordinate 356,737 of PQAM01000010.1, read as the reverse complement.
GCGGACCTTGTCCTTCAGCGCCTCCTCCGATACACCCATGCTCTCCGTCACCTTTCGGATCTCCTCGTCCTTTCTCGGCAGGAACTCATGCAGCGGGGGGTCGAGCGTCCTGATGATAACCGGCAGGCCGTCCATCAGCTCGAAGATCGCCTTAAAGTCCTGTTTCTGCATCGGTAGCAGCTTGGCCAGCGCCTTCCGTCGCTCGTCGGCGTCCTTCGCCAGGATCATCTCGCGTACGGCGACGATTCGATCACCCTCAAAGAACATATGTTCGGTCCGACACAGCCCGATCCCCTCGGCCCCGAACTGTCGCGTAACCCGCGCGTCGGTCGGCGTATCGGCGTTGGTTCGGATGCCGATCGTCCGGAAGCTGTCCGCCCACGCAATCAAGGCGCCGAATTCCCCGGTCAGCTCCTCGGGCTGAACCAACTCCACCTCGCCGATGATGACATCACCCGTGGTGCCGTCGATGGTGATCGAGTCCCCTCGCCGGACGGTCAGATCGGCGATCTGGAAGTAGCCGCCCTCCTCGTTGACGACGATGTCGGTGCAGCCGGCCACGCAGGCCTTCCCCATCCCACGCGCCACCACCGCCGCATGGCTGGTGAGTCCGCCTCGAGCCGTCAGGATCCCCTGCGCCGCCACCATCCCCGCGATATCCTCGGGAGAGGTCTCAGGCCTGACCAGGATAACCTTCTGCTTCTGCTCTGCCGCCTCTACCGCCTCCTCCGCACTGAAAACCGCCTTGCCGACGGCGGCCCCGGGTGAGGCCGGCAGGCCCTTGGTGAGCTTACGGACCTTCAGCTTTGGATCGATCCGCGGATGCAGCAGTTGTTCGAGCTGCCACGGCTCGACCCGCAGGACGGCTACCTTGCGATCGATCAGGCGCTCCTTCGCCATATCCACGGCGATCTTGATGGCGGCGGGGGCCGTCCGTTTGCCGACGCGACACTGCAACATATAGAGCTTCCCATTCTCGATGGTAAACTCGATGTCCATCATGTCGCGGTAATGGCGCTCCAGCGTTCGACAGATCCGCTCAAACTCCCGATAGATACGGGGCCACGACTCCTTCAACTCGGAGATGGGGCGAGGCGTCCGGATGCCGGCCACCACGTCTTCGCCCTGGGCGTTCTGGAGAAATTCTCCATAGATCCGCCTCTCCCCCATCGATGGATCGCGGGTGAACGCGACCCCCGTGCCGGAGTCCTCGCCCAGATTGCCGAAGACCATCGCCTGCACGTTGACGGCGGTCCCCCAGTCGTCGGGCACCTTGTAGATCCGACGATACTCGATCGCCCGTTTGTTGTGCCAGGACTCGAATACGGCGCTGATCGCCATGCGAAGCTGTTCCTTGGGATCCTGGGGAAACTCTCGTCCCGCCTCACGGCGGACGACTTCCTTAAATTTTTCTACCAACTCCATGAGGTCCTCGGCCGTCAACTCCGTATCGGCCGTCACCCGCTTCTGTCGCTTCATGTCGCTGAGAAGCCCCTCGAACGCAATCTTTTTGATGCCCAGCACCACATCTCCGAACATCTGGAGCAGTCGCCGGTAGCTGTCGTAGGCGAAGCGCGGGTTCTGAGAGCGTCGGATGAGACCCTGGACCGTCTGATCGTTCAGCCCCAGGTTCAACACGGTATCCATCATCCCCGGCATTGAGATCCGGGCGCCGGAGCGGACAGAGACCAAAAGGGGATCCTTTGAATCGCCGAATCGCTTCCCCATGGCGCGCTCCAGCTTGGCGACCTGCGCCTCGACCTCCGACCAGAGCCCGCGCGGGAAGCGTCTGCCTTGCTTGAAGTACTCGATACAGGTATCGGTTGAGATGGTAAAGCCGGGCGGTACCGGAATCTTCAGGGCGGTCATCTCATGAAGGTTTGCCCCCTTGCCTCCCAAAAGATTCTTCTGCTCCGCCCTGCCTTCCGCCCGACCCTTTCCGAAGAAGTAGGTGTATTTCCTGGCGATCCCCATTTTCTCCCCCATGAGTTGAACTATAACCCCAGATGGAACACACGAAAGCAACACCCCCTCCCCGAACCTCCCCCCTCGAGGGGGAGGGGACGGGTGGGGGGGATTTACGAAACGGTGAATGCTTAAGTTGGTAGCGACTGCTACTTTGCGAGCTCGACGTTGACCTTGGTCTCCTGCTTGGCCTTGACGACAACATCCTGGACCTTCTTACCCAGCGTCTCCTGCCACACCTCCAGTTTATAGGTGCCGGGCGGCACATTATTGAGGGTGAATTCGCCCTTGTCGTTGGTCACCGCGACATACGGATGGTCCGAGACAACGATCCAGCCAAGCATCCAACTATGGGCGTCACAGGTGACCTTAATGATCTCCGGTTTCGCAAACTTCTCGGTCAGTACCTTCTTAAATTTCGGCTGCGCTTTATTGATTGATGGGTTTGCCTTACTGTAGGTGTGAATGTTGTGGAGGATCCCATCACTGTTCAGGACGTCCAATGCTCCGCCCGCGGGAAGTTTGACCACATGAGGCTCGTAGACACAGACATTCTGATCCAGCGTGGCCTTCGTGATCGTCCACTTTTCCCCCTTTTTCACGTCGACCAAGCGGACTACGGCATTCTCAATCCCTTTATTGGGACCGACAATGAGATCATAGCTGAGGTGCTGTTTCTTCCCGCAGACCTCTTTATCCTTCGTAACCTGGAGTTCCTTTCGCGTCGGTGCGGTCCCGGCGAACTTGATGGCGCCGGTGATGGTCCCGCCGTCTTTGACCTCGCCGCCCTCATAGGCCGACGCTTGACCAGCGCTCCCAAGGCAGATACCTGCCGCTACGGTCATCGCAACTATCTCCCGGATCGTGCTCATGAAATATCGCCTCCTTCTGTCGGTGTGTCATTGCGGTTTCGTCGGACGCCTCGCGTCGTACCGACACTATACATCAGTCTTCACCAAGGTGCATCAGATATTCGGTGATCGCCTGGATCTGTCGATCCTCGTTGCCTTTAAGGATGTCGTCCGGACCGCCAGGAAAATAACTGGGCATCTTTGTCCCCGGCTGGATCTTCTGCGGATCCTTCAGCCACTTGCCGATCCAGACCGGCCGCAACCGGCGTTTGGCCAGACTCAAATCGGGCGCCCAGTTCTCCGGCGGCCCCTCGGGCTTCTTCTCGCCCTGCTGGTGACAGGTGAAGCAGTCGAAATAGTCCTTCGACATGAGCACTCGACCGGCCTTCAATAGCTCGGGGGACGGTTCCGTTGCCGAGACATACTCATAGGGAACCTGCTGCTTCCCCATTACCGCGAAATACTTCGTCAGGTCGGTTGCCTCCTCGATGCTGAGGCCGAAGGTCGGCATCCGAACATCAAGCCACGGTCTGATGGGGGTTGGCCTCCCGAGGAATTGATACAGCCAGGTCGCCTGGACCTTCTCCCCCTCATGCATCATCCCCACCTCGAGAGGAGGCGGAATCCTGGTCTCGTTAGCGTAAAAGGCCGCAATGACGCCGCCCTGTCCCTCGATCACATGACAACCGTTACAGTTGTAGCGTTTGACAAGGGTCCGCCCGTTCTGAATCGTCAGCTCTTCATCGGAGAGGCCGCGCTGAAACTGAGGCTGAACCCGCTCGGTACCGAGGCTCTTGAGATAGACCCGCAACGTCTTCGCCTCGTCGTCGGTAAAGTTGAAGCTTGGCATCAACTGCTCTACCCGTTTGGTCGCATAGATCTGAGGATTCTTCAGCTTCCAGAAGGTGTAGTCCTGCCAGGTCTGCTTCACCTGGACCGCTTCACCGAAGAACAGCTCCAGCAATCGTTTCTGGCCGAAATTGCTGAGATCCGGCGCGATCTTTTCGGATGTCTCAAAGCCCTTGATGTCGTGGCAGCCGAAACAGCCCCGCTTACGGATCAGACGCTCGCCCGCCGCAATCCGTTCGGCCCGTCTGACCTGCCGCTCTATCCCCGCATCGGTCTGCTTCCGGCCCAGCGTCATGAGAAAGGCGGTTACTGCCTGGGCCTCGTCGTCGGAAAGGCGCAGATTGGGCATCCGGGTCGTCGGCCGAAACTGCTTCGGATTCTTGACCCAGGCGAACAGCCAGTCCGCATTGACCTTCCCGGCAATCCGTGAAAGATCCGGCGCGAAATCCTGATCCTCCGACGCGGGCGGAGGTGCGATCAGCCGGGCCCTTGCCGGTTTCGGTCCCGGCGCGGTCTTGGCGGCGATCACCGGTGTGTCCTGTTCGTCGGCCGACGGTGGGACGGCGGATACCGTGTCGGCAGGCTGGCCCTTCGGCTCGATCCCAGGAATCCGGTGACAGCCGAGGCACCCGACCGTGCTCACAATCTCCCGTCCGCGTTCAACCGTTGCGGCAGCCTTGTACGCACCGTGCAATCCCGGCATCGGCTGGGACGCGCGGAGCAGATAGGCCGCAATATTCAAGGCATCGTCGTCGGAGAGCCCAAAATGCGGCATTCGCGTCTTCGGCAGATACGCTGTCGGCTTTTTGATCCACCGAACCAGCCAGCCTGGATCGACCTTGTCGGCGATCCGCGTCAGATCCGGCCCTACCTTCTGAGCCTTCTCAAACCCGGCAATCGTATGACAGCCGAAACAGCCGAGATCCTCCACCATCTGTCGACCGTGCGAGTAGACCGGCGCCAGCGCAAACTGCTTTTTGTCGGCGTGACACTTCCGGCAACTCGTCTGGACGAAGTCGCCACGCAGTAACGGACGATCCCAGTGGGAGACCTCGCCGTGCGCTGCCTCGACCTCAAGGGTCGGCCCCTGACCCTGATGGCACGCCGTACACCCGAAGCGGGCGATCTGATGATTGCCGAACAGGACCTCCCGGTACGGGTGCGTCCGAAAGGGCTGCTCAACCTGTTCAAAACCGGCCCGATCGATTCCAAGATGGCAGGTTGTACAGCGATCCACAGTCAGGATCGGCACCTTGAACTCGTTAGTCGCCAGCCCCTCCACCACGATCTGCTTGACCTCCGGCGATCGAGCCTGAATCGCCTCCAGGCGTCGTTGCAGTGTGATCACCGGGGCGTTGAACTCGTCAATCCTCCCCTGAATGGTATCAATATCAGTCTGAAACCGTTGAACCGCCCCTCGAGTCTCCTCTACGCGCGCGTTCAGACGATCACCCTGCGCAGTCAGCTCTCGCAACTGCGTTTCCAACTCCGCCACTTTGGCTCGTGGCTTTGTGGGATCCTTCTTTTCGTAAATAGCGTGCTCGACCCAGTAGAGCGCCTCATCCAGTTCGCTCTTGACGAACTGGGCCTTCATATTGAGCTCGGCATACTCGGCCTCGCGTTGCGCCAGCAACTGCTGCGCCTTTACCGCCTCAGGTCCGGCCAGTCTCGCCTGCGCCGTCTTGAGGTCATCCTGCAGCCTGGCGAGGGCGGCCCGCCCCTCCGGGGCATTCAGCTTCAATCGCTGCGCAGCCAGCTCTCGAGCAACCTGCTCGGACTCCAGCCCATTGAACTCTTGCTGATACGCCTTCCAGGGACGCCTGCTCTTCGTCTCATTCCACACGGCCCAGACGGCGACCAGCATGAAGAGCATGCTCGAGATAAAGAACAGGACTCGCAGGGATCGCTGCTCTGCCGGTTTATGCGTGCGCCACCCTCTCCACGATTGCACCAGGCATCCTCGACTGTGGTATCAAATATTGAACCAAGGCGTCACCCAGACATACTTGACATTGAATGCCAGGCGGAGGAACGCCTTAATGGGAAGGCTCATCATCGTTAAAAAGAGGAAGGCGACAATCCCGTACCGTACAGGGCCTAACTGGCGGATCGTGTCGCTCGCATCCCGTTTTGCGTAGTAGAAGAGGACCGCCGTACCGAAGTAGAGCGCGATCAGGACCAGTCCGATCAGTTCAACCCCGAAGATCTTGGGGTTACCCAGCCACTTGAACGGACCCCACGCGGGCAGATCGACATTGGTGAGCGCAATCACCATATGGGGATCCCAGGTCTCCCACGGCCAGAACAGGTTCCAGCCTGGGCCCCTGAAGAAGACGCCCGTGATAATCAGTGAGATCCAGAGAAAGAAAAAGCCGAACAGAAACGTCGTAATCGCAAAGGGGCGCTCTCTGAAGGTGTAATAGCCGTTCCCCTTGGGATTCACATCGATGTACGGGATGATCATCAACCCGACGATGATCAGGCTGGGCAGGACCACGCCGGCAAACCACGGGTCGAAATAGACCAGCATCTCCTGCAGTCCGAGAAAATACCATGGCGCCTTGCTCGGATTGGGGGTTCGTGTAGGGTTGGCCGGCTCTTCCAGGGGCGCATCGATCAGAATCGCCCAGACGGTCAGGATCACCATCACGATAATCGAACAAATAAACTCATTGCGGACGAGGTAAGGCCAGACGTGGACCCGATCGGCCACCACAGGTTCTTTTGCGCCGCTCGGCTGCGCAACCGGTTTCGGTATCGTCGGCTCTTTCGCTTGCTCTGTTATCTCAGCCATCCCCTCGCTCGCCGCTCGCACCGCTCGTTGTGGGTCATTTGCTCTTCACTAACCACTCATCACTCATCACCAGCCACTGGCCCCTATAACGGCCCCGAGATCCCCCCGTCCTTCCTGATCCTCCAGAAATGGACGATCATGAGAAGGCTGATCAGAATCGGCAGGAAGATGCAGTGCAGCACGTAGAATCTGAGGAGCGCGGGCGGTCCCACAAGGGTGCCGCCCAGCAAGAAGGCCCTGGCATCGTACCGCGGGGTCACGCCGACCACCTCACCGAATGGACCCTCGCTCCCCACGAAGGGGGTGGCCCTGGCCATGTTGGTCCCGACCGTCACCGCCCAGATCGACAGTTGATCCCACGGCAGCAGGTAGCCGGTGAAACTCAGAAGCAGTGTAATGGTCAGCAGAATGACCCCCACGACCCAGTTGAACTCCCTGGGGGGCTTGTATGAGCCGGTCATAAAGACACGGAACATGTGCAGCCAGACGGTGATGACCATGCCATGGGCCGCCCATCGGTGCATGTTGCGCATGATCATCCCGAACGGGACATCGTACTGCAGGTATTTCATATCGGCATAGGCATACTCGGCTACCGGGCGATAGTAGAACATCAGGATGACGCCGGTCACAACGGTTACCAGGAACATCAGAAAGGTGACACCGCCCATGCACCAGGTAAAGCGGACCTTGATGGCGTGACGACGGATCTTGGGCGGGTGCAGATGAAGAAACACGTTCGCCATGATCTGGAGCACCCGATTGCGCGGGGTATCCGCGTACTCATGACGAAAAATCGAGCGCCAGAGCTGCGACTCGACGATCCGTTTTTTCAGCTCCTCCAGATTGGGCATTCAGGATCGTACCCTCCCCAGCCAGACCGTGAACTTGTAGGGGCGCCGCTTGCTGCGCCCTTCCATGGGCAGGGCAAGCCCTGCCCCTACACCTTGAGCTTGAGAAATGCCCCGGGCTTGGTCCAGTCGCCTCGCTCGTACCGGAACTGGACGCTCTTGTCGATCACAAGCTGCCCATCTTCGGCCACGTCGATCTTGACCCGCTCCAGCGGCCTCGGGGCGGGACCCTCAAAGTTGATCCCGTCTCGGCGGAAGCCGCTGCCGTGGCAGGGACATTTGAACTTATTCTCGGTATTCAGCCAGTTCGGGGTGCAGCCGAGATGGGTGCAGACGGCCAAAAGCGCATAAAAGCCTTCGGGCTCGTGGACGATCCACACACCCTCCTCCTGTTTCCACCGTTCGCTGACGGTGCCGACCGGATATTCCTCCGGCTGGCCGGCCTTGAAGACCGCCTCCGGCTCGAAGAGGACACGCGGGAACATGAAGCGTCCGAACGCCACGCCGCCGATCCCGAGCCCCGCCCCGATTCCGCACCACCCTGCGAGACAAAAAAAATCGCGCCTCGACCAGAGGGTCGCATTGCTCTCCTCCGGTGTCGCGATCACAGGCTCTTCTCGATTTTCTCCGGTGGTACCCTGATCGGCCATGGCCCGCCTCTGATATCGTCTTCTTCACGTTCGCACGCAGCATACATAGTATAGCACCCCATACCTGTCAAGGTGAAAAAGGCACCTTATATAACCGTACACACGAATAGGGACAGCGATCGGCGGATTCCCCGAACAAGACATTGACCATGAAACACTTGCCGGATGCCTCTCGGTGTTCTACGGTGTTGTACAATGGAGCGTCATTATGAACGCAGCGTTGCCAGGTGAGGATCTGATCGAAACGGGTCTGCACGATCCGCGCGAGCGGCGGGAAACCGTCGCCGCCCTGGTGGTAGCCATCGGAGCGCCGCGACTTCGCCGCCTGGGGCTCGAGATAGACAGTCCCCCTTTTACTGACCTCTTAGTCATCACGGAGATTCCAGAGGGCTGTCCGGGATCGGATGATCAGGATCATCCGATTGTTTACCATAGTGAGCAGGACGGGAACCCCGAGGATTACCTGGAGCGGCCATTGGCGGCCCGTGCTGAAGGCAGCCTCATGCAGCCAATGGTGGGACCTTTTCCCGTTAGATCTTATCGCCTTACCGTTACCTTGGCTAAAGATTTATCGAACACAACGAGCTATTCTTGCATCGACGTTGTCCCCAGCTAGGGGGTCAAGACTCTCAAGTTCCCGAATTTCGGAATCCCGGGACGCCATGCTGATTCCGCCGGCAGCCTCGTCTTCACCTGCCTGCCGGCGTTGCGGCGAGAGCTTCACAGGGCGTCCAACCGCCCAGCAATACCATCCTCCCCAAGGAGCTCTACCCGTGCTTTTTTGGGGTGGCAGTAGCCTTGCTGCAGACGATCCCGGGCGTCGGACGCGCCACCGCTGAACGACCCTCGGGAGATTGCGGACGAACGGTGGCGACTGTACACAGTCAGCTGTACTGTTCGAGCTCAGGGTAGGTACCCGCAACGCGGGGCAGGTCAGCCTACGAGTGGATTGCGGACTGTGAGCGCGGGAAAGCGCCCGAAGTCGCGATCGACGGTCCACAGCTCCTGCACGCCGTGCAGTAGACAGATCGCCGCCACGCGGGCATCATGGACCTGCGGTCCATTGATGCGCCCCTGTGTGAGGACGACTTGTAGGTGTTGCCAGTAGCCCTCGGATTCCGCCAGGAGCACCAGGCTGGGCGACTCCAACCAAGCCTCCACTTGGTCTATGGCTGATGCGAGAGGCGTCGGTGGAGTGTAAATTCGCGGGTGGGTCACGATGGCGAGGAACTCGTGAATACACGGCCACGGAATAGCCCATGCCGCGCGGCCTTCGGCCAGTCCATTGATCGACCGGGACGCGCTCTCATACCACGGAGAATCTTCTCTGTGGGCATAGACGAGAAGATTCGCGTCGACCGCAATCACCCGCCCCGCCCCTCATACGCCATCTCTCTGATTCGTTCCCAGGACGCATGGGCAACACCCGGCTGGAGTCCTTTCCCCTTAAAAGATGCCTTGCGAAGCTTGAATGCGCCACGTTGTTGGCTTTCAGCGAGGATGCGTCTCAACCCTTGCTCGACCAAGGCTCGAACGGTCGTACGCTCCCTGGAAGCTAACTTGCGGACTTCCAATAAGAGCGAATTCGGAATCTCTACGGTTGTTTTCATACAGCTTTATGTATCATGACAGATATCGACCTGTCAAACTATATTGTGCGCCTCCTCCGCTGGAAGACGTCTGCCCACGTTATAACCATTACGGTGTCGCGCTGCCCATTTCATAGTCACGTACGCGCCAGCGCAAATCATCGGCCAAAGCCTTGGATCGGCCACCTTGATGCCGGCCAAGCAGGATTTCTCGCCACTTCCAAGCATTTCCCCTCACGCTCATCACTCATCGTCGTTGGCACGGAAACTGCTCAATCTCGCCTCCGGCGCGTCGCGGCAAAACCGTCGCGTTTGACGCAATTGGAAGTTTCCCACATTTCCTACATCCCAATAAGGAGCCGCCATGCCACAACGACGTCGCGTGACTGCTGTTGTCCTGCTGATCCTCATCAGCCTGATGCTGTATACCCCGGTCGTCTCCTTCGCCCAACAGGCCCCTCCCGACCAACCTGCGGTCCAGGCCCCCGCACCTACCCCACCGGCGCCTCCTAAGATAGACTCCGGGGATACGGCATGGATGCTCACCTCTTCAGCCTTGGTATTGCTGATGACCGCCCCCGGTCTCGCCCTGTTTTATGCCGGCCTGGTTCGGCGGAAGAATGCGCTGGGGACGATCATGCAGAGCTTCATCACCCTGGCGCTGATCAGCATCCAGTGGGCCCTGATCGGCTACTCCCTGGCCTTCGGCCCCGATACGGGCGGCGTGATCGGCAGCCTCGCCTGGGTGGGACTGCGCGGTGTGGGGCTGGAGCCGAACCCAGACTACGCGGCCACCATCCCACACCAAGCCTTTATGGTGTACCAGATGATGTTTGCAGCCATCACACCGGCCCTCATCACAGGGGCGATCGCCGAGCGGATGAAGTTCAGCGCGTTCCTGCTCTTTACGATCCTTTGGGCCACCTTGATTTACGATCCGCTCGCGCACTGGGTCTGGGGGGTAGGCGGATGGCTGCGTAAGATGGGGGCGCTCGACTTTGCCGGCGGTACTGCCGTCCACATCAGTTCCGGCATCTCAGCCCTCGCTGCAGCCCTGGTCGTAGGGCGACGTCGCGGCCATCCGGGAGAGCCGATGCCTCCCCACAACCTCACCATGACCGTGACGGGTGCGGCCCTGCTCTGGTTCGGTTGGTTCGGCTTTAACGCGGGGAGCGCCACCGCCGCCAACAAGCTGGCCACTAATGCCTTTGTCGTGACCCATCTTGCGACAGCGGCGGCCGCACTGGCCTGGATGGTCGTCGAGTGGGGGTCCAGGGGCAAACCAACCGTCCTGGGGGCAGCCAGCGGCGCCGTCGCCGGTCTCGTCGCCATTACCCCGGCATCCGGCTATGTCGGCCCGATGTCGGCGCTCTTCATCGGGGCAGGCGGAGGGATGCTCTGCTACACGGCCTGTATGCTGAAGGGACGGCTGGGCTATGACGATTCGTTGGATGTCGTGGGTGTCCACGGTGTCGGCGGGACGTGGGGCGCACTGGCGACCGGCCTGTTTGCCTCGAAGGCAGTGAATCCCGATGCTGCCGATGGATTATTTTTCGGCAATCCTCATCAGTTCGTGGTGCAGGTCATCGCGACGTTGGCCTGTATGCTCCTGGCGTTCGTCGGTACGGTGATTCTGTTAAAGCTCATCGACGCCCTGGTCGGCCTGCGGATCAGCGGTGAAGAGGAACAGATCGGCCTCGACCTGAGCCAGCACGAAGAGAACGCCTACGGCTTCTGAGCCATCAACTACACCGTGTGTTGGCACCGATTTTGTATATTATGGCCAGTATGACAATACAGGCAGAAAAGGAACGCGACGACCCCAGGACTACCGGGTTTAGCGCACTCTACGAAGCGTCCCAGATCCTGAGCGATCAGATCAACCTCGGTCACGGGCTTCGGCAGCTTGGACGGAAACTGGTCATGCGGGCACTACAAAAGAACCGTGGTGTCCAGGCGAGGGCGGCCGGTCGCCTGGGCATCCCGCCGCGACCGCTTGCCTACAAAATTCATAACCACCGAATTATCAAAGAGTTCCGCATCACAGGTTGACCACTCCTTTAGCAATCGGGACGATTCTCGCCGACATCTGTCGTCAATTCGCTTGACCCTGCTCTGTCTATTGTCTGCACTCCGGCATTGACTACGACACGCAATACACTACATTAGTTTTGTAAGCTTGTGTTGAACTCTGGACAGCGGAGCTGAACGAAGGGAGGTTTCCTCGCCAAGCCAGATTGGGAGTTGGTTCTACCCTACTCTTTCCCGCCGTTGGCGGGTGGCCAAAGGAGGTTCCCTATGATCACACTGAAGAATGTTCTTGTGCCGACGGACTTTAGCGAAACATCGAAGGTGGCGATCAAGTACGCACGGGAGCTTGCCTCAGCGTACCACGGATCGGTACATCTGCTGCACGTGTTGCCGGATGCCTCGATCCAGCCTTGGGCGTTTGGGGTTGACACCGAGATCATGGGGCTCCCCGCCGCCGAGCGGACGAAGCGGTGGGAACAGATGGCAAACGAGCAGTTGAAGAACCTGCTCTCGGAGGCCGAACGGGTGCAACTTGATGTTCGGTTTGCGACGAAGGTGGGCCATCCGGTTCAGGAGATTCTTCAGTACGCACAGGATCAGGGGGTCGATCTCATTGTAATGGGGACCCACGGTCGAAGCACCCCAGGGCCCAATATCGGCCAGACGTTCCCATGGAATCCGCCGATAGGCAGTGTCGCCGAGCGGGTCGTTCGCGGAGCCCCGTGTCCGGTCCTCACTGTTCGACAATTCGAGCATGAGTTTGTTACGTCTTAGACCTCTTCCGTAAAGCGTGTGCCGCTGGCGCCGGCCTCCCGCCACGGCGCCAGCGCACGCGAAAGCCGAATACCGTGCCTTCCGACCGGCTTGCCGACATCACCGGTTGCCTGCAACATGCAAGAGCATCAGATCATCACAGAGCTCAGGATCGAAGCTCACCGCTCTCTACCTTGACACGCTGCAATTCTGGGACTAGTGTTATGATAGATACCATAGGCCCCTGGGACCCCGTGAGATGCGACAATTCACCAAGCCAAAAGCGACGATCCTGGTAGTAGCAGTGGTTGTGACTATGGCTGCCGTAGTCTGCGTCTGTCCTTTTTGGCCGATGGCGAATGCCCAGATGACCACAATGATGGGTCATGACACGGACACACAACAAACCGAAGGGATGTGTCCGGTGCCTTGTGGCGTTCCCCCGTACGCTGTCGGTGTTGAATCGAACGGGTTGGTCCAGGGCCTGCCCGTGGTTAACCCTATCCTGACACTTGCTGCAGCAGTTCGGCCCATCTTCCATCCCCCTACGCTCGCCTGACGACTTCCAACTCTACCTAAACGAACTCTTTCATTAACACGCTCGTTCCGGGCGCTCGGCGCCAAGCCATGGCTGATGGCGTGAGCGGTGGTGTGCTCCGCTTCATCTCGTCGTACGTCCCTGTACGGCTCGACGCGGGCGCAATAAATTGCGCCCCTACGTAGGCTATGCGGTCCGTGCTTCGTCTGTCGTCGACGATGGGTCGCACACCACCGCCCACGCCACACCCGAAACTCGAAAGGGGAAGCGATGCGCAACAGAAGACATCTTACGATTGCAGTCATGTTCGTGCTGTTGTCGGCAACGCCCTGTGCCGCTGAGCCGTCGCTCGCCTTGACGCTGGAAGCGGGCGCCGATCTCGGCGAACTGCTGGCGGAAGCGCTCAAGTCGAATCCGGAAATCCTGGCGGCTCGCAAAGCGGTGGAGGCGGCGCAGGCGCGGATCATCCAAGCCCGCTCCCTTGATGATCCGGAGCTGAACATCGAGAGCTGGATGATCCCGCTCAATCAGCCCACCAACATGAATAAGGCCAACACCCATATGGTGAACCTTCGCCAGCGGCTCCCCTTCCCCGGCAAGCTTCGCCTGAAGGGGGAAGTGGCAACCCAGGAGCAGGCCATGGCAACAGCCCGCTATCGAGCCAAAGAGCGGGAGATCATCGCCGACGTCAAGAAAGGCTACGCCGATCTGTTCATGGCCGATCGCGATCTCCAGATTACTCAAGAGCAGCTCGATCTCCTTGAGCGGATCCTCAAGACAGCCGAAGTCAGATACGCGGTGGGGAAGGTGGCACAACAGGATGTGATCAAGGCGCAGGTAGAACAGAGCGACCTACTGAATCGCCTCATTCTCGCAGAGCAGGCGCGGCAATCGGCAGAGGCAAAGCTGAATACGCTCCTGAACCGCCCGGCTGATTTCCCCATCGGCCGAACGGCAGAACATGAGCCGTCCTCCATGCCTTTTGAACAAGCAGACCTCTACAAACTGACACTGGATTCCAGTCCCCAACTCCAGGAAGCCGCCTCTGGCATCACGCAAGCAGAGCGCGCCCACGAGCTCGCCGTCAGGAATCAGCGATATCCCGACTTCATGCTTGGCCTGGGCTACTGGTATGCCCCTCAAGCGGATTTCCAGCACACCTATTCCGCGATGCTGACCTTCACCATTCCGTTTTTCTGGACGAAGGCCAGGCACGACAAAGAAGTTGAAGAGGCGTCAGCCCAGATCGCGCGGGCGGAGGCAAGCCATCGGGCCGTGAAGAACCTGGCGTTTCTCGAGATCCGGGATAACTTGCTCAAATCGAATGCCGCCAGGAAATCGGTGACCTTGTATCGGACCGGACTGCTCCCCCAAGCCGAGTTGTCATTGGAAGCTGCCGAGGCAGCCTACAAGACCGGCCGTCTTGAGTTCACCGGCTTGCTGGAAGCCGAGCGGGCGCTTCGCGAGGTCCGCCTTGGCTACTATCGCGCGTTAGTCGCGCTCGAACAGAGCCTGGCCGATCTCGAGCGGGCGATTGGCCGAGACATTCTTGGTAAGCAGTGATCAGTGGTCAGTGGCTAGTGACTGGTGACTATGGGCGGTGACGTCGTACACCGCATGACAATAGCGTGGAAGGAGCAGATTGATGACGAAGAACAGAAGATATGCCCTCGCAGTCGTCTCGGCCGTTCTGCTGAGCGCCGGCTGCAGTCAAGGCAATGCCCCGAGTGGCCAAGCTACTCAGCAGAGGCAGGAGTCGATGCAAACAGGGAAGCCCATGGCCGCTGAGCAGATGCAGGGGATGCCAGGAATGGAGATGGGTAGTCAGATGAAGGGAATGCCGGGCATGGCGATGCCCTCAGATGGGATCATGGTGGATCCCGCCAAGCAGCAGCTTATGGGCCTGCGGATCGTCGAAGCGACCTACCAGCCTTTAGAGAAAACCATCCGGACCGTAGGGAGGATCGATTACGACGAGCGAAAGCTGAAGCAGATCCAGACCAAGATCGAGGGCTGGATCGAGCGCCTCTACGTCGATTTTACGGGAACATTCGTGAAACGAGGCGGCCCGCTGTTCAGCATCTACAGCCCGGAGTTGGTCTCGGCCCAGGAGGAGTACCTCCTCGCCCTGCAAGCAAAAACCCGGATCGGCTCCAGCCCCTTCGAGCGGGTGGCTGCTTCGGGACGCTCTCTGCTCGAAGCGGCCCGGCGGCGTCTGCTCCTCTGGGACATCACTCCGGAGCAGATCGCTGAGCTGGAACGGAGCGGCACGCCAACCAAGACGCTCACCCTGATCTCCCCCATCGACGGCTTTGTCATCGAAAAGATGGCCCTCGAAGGGATGCGGGTGGATCCCTCGATGGTCCTGTACAAGATCGCTGATCTTTCCACCGTCTGGGTCTACACCGACATCTATGAGTATGAGCTACCCCTCGTCAAGGTAGGGCAGGAGGCTATGGTCCGGCTCTCCTACTATCCCGGCCGGACCTTCCGGGGACGGGTGATCTACCTCTATCCCTATCTGGACAGTAAGACCAGGACAGCTAAGGTCCGACTGGAGCTCCCGAATCCGAGCGCCTCGCAACTCAAGCCGGGGATGTTCGCCGATGTGGAGCTGAAGGTGGCCCTAGGGAAGCGGTTGGCGGTTCCTCACGAGGCGATCCTTGATTCAGGAACGCGGCAGATTGTGTTTGTCGAGAGCGGTGAAGGCCGTTTCGAACCGAAGGAGGTCACGCTGGGTCTCAGGGTCGATGACCGCCATGAGATCCTTGCCGGACTCAAGCCCGGAACCCGAGTGGTAGCCAGCGCCAATTTCTTCCTCGATTCGGAGAGCAAGCTCCGGGAGTCGATGGGCGCCATGGCCGGGATGGCCGGCATGGAGCGGATGCGGATGGATAAAATGCAAGGGATGGAGGGAATGGGAGGACGCCAATGATCGAGCGCCTGATTGCCTGGAGCGCACGGAATCGCTTCCTGGTATTTCTCGCTGTGATCTTTTGCTCGCTCTGGGGGGTCTACGCCCTGCGGGGTCTCCCCCTTGACGCGATCCCGGATCTGTCCGATGTCCAGGTCATCATCTTCACTGACTGGCCCGGCCGAAGCCCGGATCTGGTTGAAGACCAGATCACCTACCCCATCATCACCAAACTTGTCTCTGCGCCCAAGGTCAAGTTCGTCAGGGGCCAGTCGTTCTTCGGCCTCTCATTCGTCTATGTCATCTTTGCAGACGGGACCGACATCTATTGGGCGCGCAGCCGGGTCCTGGAGTACATGCAGGGCGTAGCCGGCAGGCTGCCGCCGGGCGTAGTGCCAACCCTCGGGCCCGACGCCACCGGTGTGGGGTGGGTCTACCAGTACGCCCTGATCGACCGGAGCGGCCGGTATGACCTGGCCTTCCTCCGCAGCCTTCAGGACTGGCAGCTTCGGTATGCGCTCGCCGCCGTTCCTGGCGTCGCCGAAGTGGCCGGCGTGGGCGGCTTCGTCAAGCAGTATCAGGTCACTGTCAATCCGAATGCGCTGCTCGCCTATCACCTCCCGCTCAATGAGGTCATCGAGGCCATCCGCCGCAGCAACAACGACGTTGGCGGCCGGGCCATTGAGGCCTCCGGCACGGAGTACATGGTGCGGGGCCGAGGGTATATCCGGTCAGTCGCCGACATCGAAAACGTGCCGCTTGGAACAAACGACCAGGGTACGCCGATCCTGCTGCGCGACATCGCGAAGGTCTGGATCGGCGCCGACATGCGGCGCGGGATCACCGACTACAACGGCGAGGGTGAGGCCGTCGGGGGCGTCATCGTTATGCGCTATGGCGAGAACGCCCTGGACGTGATCAACGGGGTCAAGGCGAAGATCGAGGAGATCAGGCCGGCCCTGCCCGATGGAGTAGAGATCGTTCCGGTCTATGACCGCTCCAGCCTCATCCAGCGCGCCATCGCCACGCTCAAGGAGAAATTGATCGAGGAGAGCATCATTGTCAGCCTGGTCTGCATTATCTTCCTCTTCCATTTCCGAAGCGCTCTGGTGGCGATCCTGATCCTCCCGATTGCCATCCTCCTCGCGTTCGTCCCGATGTACTACATGCGCCTCACGTCCAATATCATGTCGCTGGGAGGGATCGCCATCGCCATCGGGGCCATGGTCGATGCCGCCATCGTCATGATCGAGAATGCCCACAAGCGACTGGAGCGGTGGGAGCACGAGGGAAGGCCGGGCAGTCGCGCTGAGGTCATCATTCAGGCAGCCCAGGAGGTGGGCAAGCCGCTCTTCTTCTCGCTACTGGTCATCACGGTCTCCTTCATCCCGGTCTTTACCCTGGAGGCCCAGGAAGGGCGGCTTTTCAAGCCCCTGGCCTATACCAAGACCTTCGCCATGTTCTTCGCCTCGCTCCTCTCAGTCACCCTGGCCCCGGCCCTGATGCTGCTCCTAATCCGTGGGCGGATCGCTACAGAGACAAAGAATCCCGTCAGCCGGTTCCTCATCTGGCTCTACTATCCGGTTGTTGACACCGTTCTGCGGTTCCGCAAGACGACCGTCGTCTTGGCGTTGGCTGCCCTGGTCGCGACCCTTCCCGCCTTTCTTCGCCTCGGTTCCGAGTTTATGCCGCCTCTGAACGAAGGGACAATCCTCTACATGCCCTCGGCCCTTCCCGGCCTCTCCGTCACCCCGGCGGCCCAGATCCTCCACATCCAGGACAAGCTCCTCCGTCAATTTCCCGAGGTGCAATCGGTCTTCGGCAAGATCGGCCGGGTCGAGTCTCCAACCGATCCGGCCCCCATCATGATGGTCGAGACCCTGGTCGAGCTGAAGCCGGAGTCCGAGTGGCGCAAAGCCCGCCAGCAGCGATGGTACTCACGTTGGGCGCCCGACCCCCTCAAAACGCTTCTACAGCCCATCTGGCCCGAGGAGCGGACGATGACCTTCGACGAGTTGGTGGACACCATGGATGCCAAGATGCGCTTCCCCGGAATGCCGAACGTCTGGTGGATGCCGATCCAGACCCGGACCGAGATGCTGGCCACGGGCTTTCGGAGTGTGCTTGGGCTCAAGATCTTCGGCCCAGACCTCCAGGTGATCGACCAGATCGGAAAACAGATCGAGGCGGCCATCGCGATGGTCCCGGGAACACGGAGCGTCCTGTCGGAACGCACGACAGGCGGCTATTTCATCGACTTCAGGGTCCGGCGGCAAGAGGCGGCCCGCTACGGTCTCCGGGTCGAGGACGTGGAAGAGGTCATCGAAACCGCCATCGGAGGAAAGGAGATCTCGATGACGGTCGAAGGGCGGGAGCGATACACGATCCAGCTCCGATATCCTCGGGAGTTACGGGACGACGTCGAGGCGCTGAAGCGGGTCCTGGTCCCCACCCCAATGGGGGCACAGGTCCCTATGGCCCAACTGGCCGACCTCAGCATCACGACAGGTCCGCCATCTATTCGGGATGAGGGGGGCGCCCTGGTCGGCTATGTGTTCATCGATGTGACCGGTCGCGACCTGGTTGGGTACGTCCAAGAGGCCAAAAAAATGATCGCACAGATGGTGCAGATCCCTAAGGGGTACTACCTAAGTTGGGCGGGGCAGTTCCAGTACTTCGAGCGGGCCAAGGCTCGCCTGATGATTGTCGTTCCGCTAACCCTCGCGATCACCTTTGTCCTCCTGTTCCTGAACTTCAACTCGGTCGCGAAGACACTCATTGTCCTGCTCTCCATCCCCTTCTCGCTGGTGGGGGGGATCTGGCTACTATATCTGCTCGGCTACCACCTGAGCGTGGCGGTCTGGGTCGGGATCATCGCCCTGGCCGGGGTCGCGGCTGAAACCGGGGTGGTGATGATTGTCTATCTCGATGAGGTCTATGAGCGTCGCATTCGGGAAGGAACGATGCGGAATCTCAGCGATCTTTACGAAGCGATCATCGAAGGGGCGGTTCAGCGGGTCCGGCCTAAGATGATGACGGTGACCGCCATTATGGCGGGCCTGTTGCCCATCATGTGGAGCCACGGGACGGGGGCCGACGTCATGAAGCGGATCGCCGCCCCCATGGTCGGCGGCATGGTCACCTCCACCATCCTCACCTTACTGGTCATCCCGGCGATCTACGCCCTCTGGCGAAGCCGGCAACTGCAACGAGGCG